>JAIKYR010000031.1 GCA_024682995.1 Bacteroidales bacterium
CACTTTCTTCTTGGGCACCTATCCCGGCCTTACCGATGAAATGTTCAAGTACGCAGAAGAGAAATTGGATGAATTCGTGAAACAATATTAACATTATGTTGGCAAAAAAATACTTATCAGAGGTCGTTTCCATAGCGAACCCATTCAAGGGTATCTATACCGTGGAATTCAAGTCGCTGGAAAGGCCTTACAAATATGCCCCGGGGCAGTTCCTCCATATCGCCATTGACGAGGAATACGACGGCATCGGACAGTGGCCGGAATCGCGCTGCTTCTCCATGCAGAGCGACCCTGCCGAGGATGTCATCCGCATCACCTACGCCGTGAAAGGAAACTTCACACAGGAGATGGAAAAGACCTTGGCAGTGGGCAGGGAAGTGTGGCTCAAACTTCCGTTTGGCGAACTCTTCACACAGCCGCACAACAAAACCAATACCGTGTTCATTGCCGGCGGCACGGGCGTGACGCCCTTCCTTTCGCTCTTCACCCACGAATCATTCAGGGACTATGCGGACCCGAAGATTTATCTGGGTTACAAAAACGAAGACTACTACATCTACCAAAAAGAGTTCGCCGCCATCCAGAACGACAATGCCCGAATCACCATCTTTTACGAAAACAAGGATGGCATAATCGACATTGCGAAGATTCACGAGCAGAACGGCAACGATAGCAGCTATTTCATCTCCGGCCCTCCCGTGATGATCAAAATTTTCAAGGAAAAGCTCATCGAACTCGGCGTGCCGAAGGAGCATGTGCTCACAGACGATTGGGAATAATTTGGAACGTTAATACAACTTTTTAATAAAATGAACTTACAAGAACGTCAAATGCTGGACTCCTTACTTGAATTAAAGGAAGTATATGGAGTTTATGGAATAAAAGCGGAATTTGAGGCCGAAGGGGCCCGTATGGATGAACTTATCCGTCTTCGGGAACTGATATTGCGTGCCGATTTGAAATTTATCACCAAAATCGGCGGATGCGAAGCTGTGCATGACATGCAACAATGCAAATTGCTGGGCGCCACGGGCGTCATGGCCCCGATGATTGAAACCCCCTTTGCGCTGAGCAAGTTCGTCGGCGCGGCAAAACGTGTTTATGGTGACGACATGGATTCTGTGGAATGGATCATCAATGCTGAAACGAAGACTTGCCATGCCAATTACAAAGAGATATTGGAAGTTGGCAGCGGGTTCTTGAAAACCGTCACCGTTGGTCGCAGTGATCTTTCTGCCTCTATGGGGATTGCGCGCAAGGATATTGAAACAGAACCTGTCTTCGAAGCCACACGAGATTTGTTGCAACAATCACGCCAGGCGGGAATCACCACCAATTTTGGTGGCAATATTGGTGTTGAAAGTATTCCGTTCATTGTCAGGATAAGTGACGTGGCTGATCGTTTTGAAACACGCAAAGTAGTGATTTCCATTGAAAAAGATGAAAACAAGTTAAAACAAACCATCCACAAAGCCTTGGATTTTGAACTTCAATGGCTTTTATATAAAAAATCCTACTATACCCGCCTCTCCTCCGAGGACGAGGCCCGCATAGAGCGTATGCGTTATCAATTAAACAAAGATTAAGTATGGACAAAGTCGTTACTTTTGGTGAATTGATGTTGAAACTCTCCCCGGAAGGATATGGGAGACTTATCCAAGCACATCAACTCAATGTGGGGTACAGCGGGGCGGAAGCCAACGTGGCCGTTTGTTTGGCCAACTTCGGACAGGCTGTTTCTTTTGTAACAGCTGTACCTGATAATATTTTAGGCGATGCCGCGATTAATGCCATGCGACATTATGGGGTAGATGTCTCCAACATCATTCGCAATGACGGGCGCTTAGGCATCTATTTTTCAGAAAAAGGCGCAAGCCAACGCCCTTCGAAAGTGGTGTACGACCGGAAACATTCCGCCATCGCCTTGGCAACGGCATCCGATTTTGACTGGGATGCCATCTTCCATGATGCCACATGGTTCCATTTCACGGGCATCACCCCCGCTTTGAGCGACAATGCCGCTGCCAATTGCCTTGCCGCCTGCAAAATGGCAAAATCCAAAGGCATGACCATCAGTTGCGACCTCAATTATCGGTCAAAACTTTGGAGCAGGGAAAAAGCCACTACGGTAATGACCGAGTTATGCCAATATGTGGATGTTTGCATAGCTAATGAAGCGGATGCCGCTGACGTGTTCGGGATCAAAGCCGAACAGTGCGATGTGGACAAAGGCATCCTTAATGAACAATCCTACCTTTCTGTAGCCCAACAGTTACAAAAGAAGTTTGGCTTCAAACAAGTGGCCATCACATTACGGGAATCCATCTCTGCCAGCGACAACAACTGGTCGGCCATCCTGTTGGATGACAACATAATCCATACAAGCCACAAATATCCCATTCATATCGTTGACCGGATAGGCGGTGGCGACTCCTTTGGTGCAGGTCTCGTTTACGCCATATCAGCGGGTTATGACCCACAGCACGCTTTGGAGTTCGCAGTGGCAGCCAGTTGCCTGAAGCAAACCATTGAAGGGGATTTCAACCTCGTGACAATCGACGAGGTTGAATCTCTTGTTAATGGAAACCAATCGGGTAGAATATCAAGATAGACCATATAAATGCCTTTTTATGATTAAAGTTAGTGATTTTATTTTCCAATATCTGGTTGAAAAATACAATATCCATCATTGTTTTATGGTGACAGGCGGTGGAGCCATGCACCTGAACGACTCCATAGGTCACACTAAAGGCCTGACGTACATCTGCAACCATCATGAACAGGCATCTGCCATTGCCGGAGAGGGCTATTACCGGGCTTGCGGCCAACTGGCCGTCACCTGCGTCACGACCGGACCCGGCGGCACCAATGCTGTTACTGGAGTCCTTGGACAATATCTTGATTCCATTCCCGGATTGTATATTTCCGGCCAAATCAAGACTTCCACATACAAACACACTTACCCTTATCTGAATTTGCGGCAGTTGGGTGATCAGGAGGCGGATATCGTTTCCATTGTTACACCCATTACAAAGTATGCCAAGACCATTTATAATCCGTTGGATATAAAATACGAATTGGATAAAGCCATTGCCATCGCTTTGGATGGCCGGCCCGGACCCGTTTGGCTGGACATTCCCTTGGACGTGCAAGGCGCCACCGTTGACGAAACCCAATTCCGGGAGTTTGACGCCTCAACGGAGATAATTGACCCTGTCAAACATTCCTTGGTGGATGAACAAATCAAACAGCTTATAGAAAAAATCAAAGGTGCGAAAAGTCCTGTCATTTACGTGGGTAATGGCGTTCGCCTGGCCAAACGTGAGAAGGAATTTGTCCGACTGGCAGAAATCCTGAACATTCCCGTTGTTACCGCTATCAGCGGTTCCGACATCATCTGGTACAATCATCCTCTTTGCTATGGCAAACCCGGCATTTGCGGCGACCGCATCGGGAACATCATGGTTCAAAATGCCGACCTGCTGATTGTCATGGGTACTCGCCTGAGCATCCGACAAGTGAGTTATGCGTATGACCTGCTGGCTCCAAATGCCTTCAAGGTGATGGTGGACATTGACCTTGCCGAGATGCAAAAACCCACATTGAACATCGACATGCCCATCCATGTAAACCTTTCAAAATTTATGGATAAGATGCTTGTCGCTCTTGGAAACGAAACGACACTGCCCGATTTTAAAGAGTGGCGGGAATGGGGAAGAACCATTGAAAGCAAGCTGCCCACACTGTTTGACGACAATCCGGACTGCGAAGGATATGCCAATTCGTACAAGTTCGCCGATGAACTCTTCAAACAACTGAAAGATGGCGATGTGGTTGTCACAGGCAATGGAACCGCCTACACCTGCACCTATCAGGCGATGCGCGTGAACATGGGCGTCCGCGTTTTTGCCAACCAGGGCTGTGCTGCCATGGGTTATGGATTGCCCGCTGCCATCGGGGCGTGTGTGAGCAACAACAATGGGAAAACCGTTTGCGTGACGGGTGACGGTTCCATCCAAATGAACATTCAGGAACTTCAAACCATTGTCACAAACAAGTTGCCACTGAAAATCTTCGTGTTAGAGAATGAAAGCTACCTGGCTATCAAAACAACCCAAAAAGCTTTCTTTAACGGGAATTTCACGGGAAGCAACCCCACAAGCGGTGTGATATGCCCTGAATTGAAACGAATTGCGGAAGCATACGGAATCCCCTTCACACGGGTGTCAAGCAATGAGGGATTGCACGATGTCATTTCTCAAACGCTGAATGCGGAAGGAGCCATGATTTGCGAGGTGAAGATGCATCCCGAACAGACCCTCTTCCCGAAATCCGCATCCTTCATGGATAAGGCAACAGGGAAGATGACGTCCGCACCACTTGACAAAATGGCGCCGTTCATGCCTGAGGAACTACAATCACAATGTATATTCACAAGCAAATAAAGCCTTCTTTTATCATGCAGAACCTCATCGTCACAGGTGCTACCGGGTGTGTGGGAAGTGCGGTCGTCAGACAAGCGCTTGCTCAAGGTATGAACGTGACATGCATCGTCCACAAGGGTTCCCAAAGGCTGTCGAATCTTCCGGAAAGTGAGCGGATGCACATTGCAGAATGCAACCTCACGGATTATTCCTCGCTGGAATTACAAGGCCAATACGATGCGTTCATACACCTGTCATGGGAAAAGACCTACGGCGCCTCCCGCGACGATGCTGATATCCAAACCCGCAACATCCAATACACCCTCGACGCCGTCAAATTGGCTCACCGTTGTGGCTGCAAAGTCTTTGTAGGTGCCGGTTCGCAGGCGGAATATGGGGTGCAGTCGCAAAACCTTACGCCAAACCTGCCCGTCAGCCCCGAAAGCGGATATGGCATTGCCAAATACGCGGCAGGAAAGCTGTCGTCCATGCTGTGCAAAAGCCTGGGTATCCGTCACAACTGGGTGCGTATTCTCAGCGTTTTTGGCCCGAATGACGGAGAAAACACGCTGATCAGTTACGCCATCAGGGAGCTGAAAGCCGGACGTTCCCCCGAGCTCACAAAATGCGAGCAGATTTGGGACTACCTTTATGCCGACGATGCCGGCGACGCCATTCTGTCAGTTGCCGCCAACGGCGTTGACGGCAAAACATACCCTTTGGGGTCAGGACAAGGAAGAAAGTTGTCAGAATACATTGAGGAGATCCGCCAGATCATCAATCCTTCCGTTAAAGTCCAATATGGTGTTAAAGACTATTATCCGCATCAGCCGATGCACCTGGTGGCCGACATCAGCGAGCTGACCAACGACACGGGCTGGCAACCACGAACGTCCTTTGAAGAGGGCATCCGCTCTTTTGTATAAAGCCAACAAAATTTTCAGTTTTTTTTATTTGCAATTTGTTTTTTCCGTATTTTTGCAGCGTTAACACCATTACGCTTTAAGGCGTTACGCCTCAAGGCATAATAGAGTTGTTGGACTACAAAATCATGTTGATTATGAATCCATTCCGATATGGTCGCATCGTTTACGGCGACTATTTTTATGACCGAAAGGAGGAGCTTGCCCACATTACTGCCACACTCAATGGTGGCAATAATGTTGTTTTATTTGCCCCACGCAGATACGGAAAGACCTCCTTGGTGTTCAAGGTGATGGATTCTTTGTCAACGGAAGGGACAATCTGCATCTATTTTGATTGCTCGACGGCTTTCTCTCTCGAATCATTTGCTGAACTGTTTGTCCGGGCGGTAGCTGCAAAGCAAAGTAACTGGCAACGTTTTTTGACAATGCTGTCCGGTTTGGTGAAAACACTACGCCCAACCATTTCCATAGACGAATCCGGATTGCCACAACTCAGTATCGAATTCACGGAACCCAAAATATCGGTCGGGACATTGGCTGACATTTTCAACCTGCCCGAAAAACTGTCAGAGGATACGGGGGTACGGGTTGTGGTCGTTTTTGACGAGTTCCAGGACATTCAAAAATTCAGCAAATATGGTCTTGAGAACATACTGCGCAATAAAATCCAACAGCAGAAACATGTCAACTACCTGTTTTTAGGCAGCAAAACCCATATTTTGTCGGACATGTTCAACAACAAGAACCGGGCGTTCTACAATTCCTCCTATCATTACCAGCTAAGCAAACTTCCCGAACAGGAGACCATTGCCTTTTTGAAAGACCGATTCTCTCAATCCGGCATTTTAATTGGAGATGCTGAAGCAAAGCAGATTATTGATGAAACAGATAACGTTCCCTATTACATCCAATTGCTCGCATCGGAAATATGGCAATGCACCATTACGGAAAAAGCAGTCGTAACACCGGAAATCATCCGGCAATGCGCACAACAAATCATCATTGTCAAGGATGATTATTACAATGAGTTGTTCGGGAGATTGTCGGAAACGCAATGCAAATTGCTTATTGCTCTCACTAAAGAGCAGACCGGTATTTTTTCAGCATCGTATATCCGTAAATATCATCTGCATGCCAGTTCGAGTGTACAAAAGGCATCCTCGGCATTGGTGGAAGACGGGATCATCGACAAAGAATCCGACAAATATCATATTTGTGATCCGTTTTTCAAACGATATATCCAACAAACATTCTCTCAGAAATAGTTTCACACGTAAAAGTCAACATCATCAATGAAAAAAATCAGCATACTGATTCCCTGTTATAACGAAGAGGAAAACGTTGTGCCAATGAGCAAAGCCGTGGTAAACGAACTGACCACGAAACTGCCACAATATGACTATGAACTCATTTTCATTGACAACGACTCGCAGGACAATACCCGACCGTTGCTCCGCGAGATTTGCAAAAACAACCCGAAAATCAAAGCCATCTTCAATGCCAAGAACTTCGGGCAATTCAACAGTCCTTACTACGGCATGCTTCAAACCACAGGCGACTGCACCATTACGATGTGCTGCGACTTTCAGGATCCGGTTGATTTGATTCCCAAGATGGTAGAAACATGGGAAAAAGGGGCAAAAATCGTCTCCTGCATCAAAACCAAAAGTAAAGAGAATCCCATAATGCGCTTTTTTCGCACCATCTACTACAAAATCATCAAGAAAATGTCATCTGTGGACCAGATTGAGCATTTTACCGGCTTTGGTCTTTATGACAAAAATTTTATCGAGGTGTTACGCAATCTGAAAGACCCCACCCCGTTCATTCGCGGCATTGTGGCTGAGCTGGGTTACAAACGGGTGGACATTGAATACACCCAGGCAAAGCGACGTGCCGGGAAAACACACAATAATTTCTTCACCCTGTTTGATGCGGCCATGCTCAGCTTCACCAGCTACACCAAGGTAGGCCTGCATCTCGTCACCTTCGCAGGATTAATCCTGTCCAGTCTGTCAATATTGGCGGCATTAGTTTACCTTGTGCTGAAGCTGATTTATTGGGATTCCTTCTCCGCCGGCCTGGCACCGCTGATCATCGGCTTGTTCTTCATCAATGCCGTAGAATTGCTCTTTATCGGCTTCGTAGGCGAATATGTGATGAGCATCAACACCCGCGTGATGAACCGCCCGCTGGTCATTGAAGAGGAACGGATCAATTTTGATGACAACCAAAATGATAGCCCTTCGGAATAATGAATTAGGACAGTATTATGAAAAATGTCTTAACGAAAAAATGCATAACAAAGAGATATAAATATTATGAGTTCTAAAAAATCAAAAAAGCAGGTTAAAAGCAATAATCCAATTTTGGGAAAACCACACACCAACGATTTGAATAACGCAAACAATGAACTTGTCTCCAACATTGTTCAATGGTCATTTTGTATTATCGGGACCATTTTCCTGTTTTCATGTTTAGGTTTACTAATCACCAAAATATACCACCCGGAAACAGAAAGCATTGTAAAGGCCGCGTTAGAAAAATGTATTGTGACGGACTTCCAACCAGAACCCGTGGAGGCCTTGTTGTTCCGAACAGGACTGATCTTTATCCCCTGCTGTCTTCTTGCCCTTTACTTTCTCACCACTCGCCCATTTTTCAAAAAAATAACCCAAAACAAGGGTGTGGCCTACGCACTGATCCTATTAGCCTCAGCCGGCATCGCGTTCCTGGGATATTATGTGTTTGCTCAAGACAATCCTACCTATCTTGAAACGGTTGGACGGTTACACAACGAACGGGACCGTCTGGCGGTCACCAATTATGACTTCTTCTTCAAAGACACCTTCCTTGAGACTCACATGGCCCAATATTTCCTGCTATGGGTATCCTTGTTACTCTTATTCTATCTGTTTGTGGTCAAGTTTGTTCGGGGAATCGGATCCAAGGTGTATAAAATTTTATCTTCCGCTGTGCTTTTTTTGTTTGCTGGAATCATCCTGATTCAGATTTTCAGCATGATGCACTTCGATATGCCGTTAAATTGGGAAAACCAATTTGACTTCAACGTTGTTTTTTACTCGGCCACCCAAGTGAATGCGGGCAGTCAGCTGCTGACGGACGGTTTCACAAACACGTATGGCCTATATCCTCATTTTCTCCAACCTTTTTTCAAACTGTTTGGATTTTCCGTCCCCAACTTCACTCTTGTAATGAGTCTTCTTATTGTCTTCACCTTTGCTGCCATTCTGATGTTTTTATATACAACCGTTCAAGACAAAATCATTGTGCTTCTTGGATTCGGGACATGCCTGTATTTCCCCTATCTGTTGAATCGGTTGGTTATGAATTTTGATTCCGCTTTTGCCATTTTCCCCATCCGAACCACCCCTGTGGCCTTTTTATTGTTGACCGTCTCCCTCTTCCTGATTGCAGAGCAGAAACAGCAGAAAAAATTCCAGCTTATCGTTTATTATTTAGGAAGTGTTTTAATGGCTTTTGGGGTACTATGGAACTTTGAATTCGGATTCGTATCTTATTTTTGCTGGCTTGTATTCTTATGCTACCTTGACTTTTTCTCCTCAGAAAAGAAAATCAACTGGAAAAGAATATTGTATCATTTCTGTATCTGGTTAGCTGCTTTATTTGTTGCCTTTATCATTTATGGTCTCATCCAGTTGGTTCAATACGGCCACTTCCCTGATTTAAGACTGCTGACCTCCACGCTCTCTGTTTTTGGAGGTATGGGATATTTCATGCTGCCCATGCCGCTGTTCCACCCGTGGATGTTGCTCGTCCTGGTGCATATCTTCTGTCTGGTGTATGCTATCAGCCGACTTTTCAAAAAGGACATCACCCCAAAATCTGCCGCCATATTCCTGATGGCTATTTTGGGATGCGGCCTCTTCGCATACTATCAGGGCAGAAGCCACAACTGGAATTTCACCACCAGCTTGCTCCCGGGCCTCATTGAGCTCACACTGCTCACCGACGAATTATGGGCTACCTTCAAACGTACGAACAATTTCATCTTAACTCCGCTGCTGTATTTGTGCTTTGCCTGTCTGTTCCTTTCAACCATCAGTCTCAGCGCCGCATCTTCCGACATTAGTAACTTGGCCAATCAAACCGTCCGCAAAGAATTGAAGCCTGCCTATGCCAAAGAGAAAAAATATATCAACAGCGTCAACCATTTCATCGATTCCTGCGATATCTCCTCCGACCGTGTCATATTGCTGTGTTCCAACAAGTACCAAGGGTTGTTCATGCAGGATAAGCGGATGCGTTCCGCCGTCAATCCGGGAATTCTGGATTTGTTCTTTAAAACAGATGCCGAGCGATATGTGACAGCCCTGGCAGACTCCGCTTACGATGTGTTTTTAGGCAGCAATTTCTACTACCCCTATCTGTCAGACATCCGCACTGTTTTGGCTTCAGAATACCAAGTGGTGGACCAGCTATATGACACAACCGCTCTGATTTTTGCCCATCTGCAGAAACGGAACGTTTCGACACCCAACACTGTTTTCTTCCCCAAGAACAAATCAACCATTCTGCACGAGAAATTCACCAAAGACTCCACCAATTACCGTCAGTTGTGCGATCTGTCGCAAAACGGACGGGACAGCTTGGATATCCCATCCACCTTTACTGTGGAAATCCTCTTCCGTGCCGACAGTTTGCAATTCTACCAATACCCCGTACTATGTGCCAACAACACAGACAGTTCAGGCTTTGCAATATTCAACACAAATAACAAGGGAAAAACGGACGAATACTATATCAACATTGGTGGTATCGGCTTCCCTATCCAGCTGAAGTCCAACCAATGGCATTACCTTACCGTAGTGTTTTCCGGACAACAAGTTTATGCCTTTGATAACGGGCAAATGAAAGCTGCCGTCACGTTCCCTTCCACCTATAAGAAATCCGAGAACAAGCTATATGTTGGAAACAACGGTTCCCTGCGACACTTCTCCGGTATCATCAATGAGGTCTCTATCTCCTCGGGTGCTATATCGGCACAAGAAATCGCAAACACCTGGCAGAAAATCAATTCCTGGATATCCCAAAACCGTCAGCAATAGGACAAACACATTTTTTCGTATCTTTGCCGCTGATTATATTGCAGACAATTTGAGCCAACTTGTTTTGCCTATTAAAATACAGACACACAACAAGGTGTGAGAAAAAAGAGGGGACCTGCCGATATATTTTAAATTTGCAGTTATGGGAATTTACATCAATCCGGGTAATGAGAACTTCCGTAAGGCACGGAATGAGGAGTATGTGGACAAATCCGGACTGAATACAATGGATAAACTGATACAACTGATCAAAACACTTTACGCCAAATATCGCAACTTCATCCTCTATTGCGTTATTGGCGTGATCAACACGGGAGTGGATCTGGGCGTGTTTTCGCTGCTCTGCCACTGGGGTGTGCATTATCTGGTTGCCAACATCGTCAGCTACCACTGCGGCATCGTGTGCAGTTTCCTCCTCAACCGGAAAGTCAACTTCAAAGTCAAGGACAAGGTTTTCCGCCGCTTCCTCTCCTTCTACGGTATCAGCCTGGTGGCCGTGGCCGCCAGCGAAGGCATGCTCTACTTGTTTGTATCCGTCATGGGGCTTCATAGCATTGTGGCCAAGCTCATCTCCATGGTCATCATCGCCATCTGCCAGTTCCTCTTTGTCAAACGCTTTACTTTCAGAAAATAATCCCCTATGAAAACTATCATCATAATCCCCTGTTACAACGAAGCCAACCGCCTGAACAAGGAGGCTTTTCTGCAATTCCTCGGCAATCACGAAGATGTGTTCTTCCTCTTTGTCAATGATGGTAGCAAGGACAACACCTTAGAGATGCTCGCGGCCTTCGCGAACGAGCACGAACACATCCATTATTTGGACGTACAGCCCAACGGCGGGAAAGCAGAAGCCGTGCGCCGGGGCATGCTCCACGCCGCCGAGCATTTCACCTGCGACTGCATCGGCTTCTGGGATGCCGACCTGGCCACCCCGCTGTATGAGATTGACAATTTTCTAGCACAAATGCAACGCGGTGATTTTGAAATGGTTACCGGCCTGCGCCTCATGCGCTTGGGTGCTGGCGTGAAACGCAAACAACTGCGCCACTACTTAGGACGCTGCTTTGCCACCACGGCCTCCATCCTGCTGAAACTGCCCGTTTATGACACCCAATGCGGGGCCAAACTCTACAAAGCCTCCATTGTACCGACGCTCTTCTCCGATTCCTTCGTCACCCGCTGGCTGTTTGATGTGGAACTGCTGGCCCGCTTTATAAACGCCTACGGACGCGACAAGGCCATTCAGAATGTTTACGAATACCCGCTCCTCGAGTGGGTGGATGTGGGCGGCTCCCAACTGAAATTCAAGGACTTCTTCAAAGCCCCCTACGAACTCTGGCAGATTAAAAGACGTTACAAACTGTAGGCATCCTTTTAAAGTCTCATAACAATCTAAAATCATTTTTCACACTGATTATAACATAAAACCATTATATGAAAGAATTTTGGACAAACAACAAGAAAAACGCCTGGTTTTGGGCTTTTATCATCGTAGCGGCGGCACTGCTTTTCATCATGCCCCTTTTAAGCCTGGACGCCGGCAACACGGGAGATGAGGACGGCTTTCAGATTCCCCAAGGACAAAATGTCGTCAACTACTACAAAACCCACGGCGAAGATACCACGTGCCTGAATTTTAAAGATAATCTGCAATACTACGGTTCCTCTTTCGATGTCATTACAGAATATATCAATCAGACATTCCACATTAAAGACATCAACATTTCACGCCATATCTGCAATTCCCTTTTGGGATGGTTGGCCATTCTCGTGGTAGGGCTGATTGCCTATCAGTTTGGCGGGTTCCGCGCCGGCGTGATTGCCATGATACTGCTGTTCCTGTCGCCACGATTCCTCGGCCACTCGTTCAACAACCCCAAGGATTTGCCCTTTGCCACGGCGGTCATTTCCGCCATCTTCGGCATGGTGCTCTTTTTCAAACAGTTCCCAAAGGTTAAATGGTACACCTACCTCATCCTCATCCTCTCCATCGCCTTCTCCATCAGCGTCCGTATCGGCGGTTTGATCCTCTTTGGCTACTTCGGACTCCTCGGTCTCATCTACCTTATTTTCCAATTTTCCAGTAAAAAGAAAAACGGCACCAAACTTCAAGGGAAAGACGCCGCAAGCCTCTATCAAATCTCTGTCAAGGATGTCTTCAAGTTGCTGGTTATGGGCATCGTCATCTGCGTTGTGGGATATTTTGCCGGACTTGTGCTTTGGCCGTTTGCCCTCCAAGCTCCTATCAAGAACCCCATGGAGGCGTTCAAGCTGATGTCCTCCTTCGACATCTCCCTCCGCCAGCTCTTCGAGGGCACCCTGCAGTGGTCAGACCGGCTGCCGTGGTACTACACGCCCAAATACATCCTCATTTCCATCCCGATTGCCGTCATCATCGGCATAATCCTCTTCTTCATCTTCTGCTGGCGCAAAAAGGAGGAGCGTTTCTGGGCGTTCTTCATCTTCTTCACATTCTTCTTCCCCGTATTCTGGATTGTCTATACTCATGCCAACGTGTATGGCGGCTGGCGTCACGCCATGTTCGCCTACCCGCCCATGGTGGTAGCCGCCGGTTGGGGATTTGATGGTCTCGTACGGTGGGCGGAATCGAAATTGGGAATTAACAATGAAAAATTAAAAATGGATAATGATTGTAGAGACGTGCCATGGCGCGTCTCTACAAAAGGGGTTATCGTGAACGTGGCCAGCGTGGTGATTCTGTTGGCGCTGCTCATCGGCCCTATCCGCCACATTATCGCCAACCACCCGTATGAATATGTCTATTTCAACGAGTTGGCTGGCGGATCCAAGAAAGCTTTCGGAAACTACGAGATGGACTACTACTACCACTCCACCCGCGAAGCCACTGAATGGATCCTCGCCAACGCCGAGCCCAAAACCGACGGTTCGAAAGTGCGCGTGGGCACCTGGCATACCGCCTCAGTATCCTACTTCCTGCGCAACGACACCGCCCGTTTCCAACCTGTCTTCATCCGCTGGTACGAGAAGGAAAACTCAGACTGGGACTACGCTGTATTCACCATCACCGGCATAAACCCTGAATATCTCCGCAGCTCACATTTTCCGCCCAAAAACACGGTCAAGACCATCGAGGTGGACGGCAAACCCATCTGTATCGTTCTCAAGCGCGAAGACAAGTCTGATTACCAGGCCTTCAAATACAAGAACGAGGGACGGCTCGACTCCGCCTTCATCCTCTACCAGCAAGCCCTGCAACGCGACCCCGACAACCTCGGCGCTCTGCTCAACCTCGGCGAGCTCTACGTGCGCACCAACCGTCCCGACAGCGCACTGCATTTCCTCAACCGCTACACGGAAATCGACCCGTACGCAGAAGTGGCCAACTATATGACGGCATACGCCTACATCTACAAAGGCGACAATGACAAGGCCCTTGACATCACCCGTAAAATCCAGAAACACAATATCAAATACACGGGTGCCTACTATCTGGCCATCCAAATATACATGCAGAAACGTGACTTCGTGGCCGCCAACAAGGAGTTCATGAAACTCATTGACATTGACCGCGTGGATGACCAATTTGTGCAGGTATGGCTGCAGTTCAACCAGATGCAGAACATTGATGCGCAGCATGCCTACATCAAGCTCTACAAGGCCATGGCCAAGAGCTTTGAAAAACGAGGTAAGAAAAAGGAGGCTGAACAATACCGCAAACTGGCCGGCGGACGCTAAACAGTCCAGGGCTATTTTCGGAACAACCCATAAACAGCGGTGCCACTTCCCGACATAGAGGCGTAGGTGGCACCGTTTTCGTAGAACGAGCGCTTGATTTCCGCCAACTCCGGATGCTGTTCGAAGATGCTGTCCTCGAAATCATTATGCAGAAGGTCGCGCCATTGCGTCACCGGCGTGCGAATGATGTCGCACACATGTACGGCGGGCAATTTGGGCGTCACACCTGCGTAGGCTTCGCGCGTGGAAACCGAGACGTCCGGCTTGACAATCCGTATATCGTAGTCTGACAAGTCTAACTCGATCGGACGCATAATCTCCCCGCGTCCTGTGGCATAGACCGGCGTATTTTGGATGAAAAAGGGCACATCACTGCCCAGCAGCGCCGCGTACTTCTCCAACGCTATGTTGTCGAGCGGAAGATTGAAATGCTGTGCCAACATTTTCAGGGTGAAGGCCGCATCGGCGGAACCGCCGCCGAGACCGGCCCCTGTGGGGATATGCTTTTCCAAACGCAGTCGCACGCCACGGATGCCGAAATCGCGCTGCAGCAGCCGGAAAGCTTTCACACAAAGGTTTTCGTCATCAGGGCCCACATCCTGCGCACTCTCGCATTCAAACTCAAAATCCCCATCCAAATCCTCCAACATTAGCCGGTCCTGATAGTTGTCCACCGGATAAAACACCGTTTCCAAATCATGATAGCCATCCGTGCGCTTGCGGACAATATTCAGACCGAGGTTGATTTTGCAGTTGACGGACATCATACGTTTCATAAAAGAATTTTGAAGGTTTGTAAATTATATTATTGCAACTCTTTGGGCTACAATGCCTGAATCCGACATCGCAGAAGCATTGGAATTAGAGACTGCAAAAGTATGATTTTTTGAAAAAAGTCGTACTTTTGCGGCTGCAATAATAATCTACGAATCATCCTAATATGAATACAATTACGGACACGCTTACCGGCACTCCGGACCATCGAGCCGGCTTTGTCAACATCATAGGAAACCCGAACGTGGGCAAAAGCACGCTCATGAACCAGCTGGTGGGCGAGAAAATCTCCATTATGACCTCCAAAGCGCAGACCACGCGCCACCGCATCAAGGGCATCGTGAACGGCGACAACTACCAGATTGTCTATTCCGACCTTCCCGGTGTACTCGAGCCTGCCTACATGATGCAAAAAATGATGATGCGTTTCGTGGTGGACTCACTGCAGGACGCTGATATAATCCTTTATATGGTGGATTGCGGTGAAATGAAGTATCATGCGGAACTCGTAGAGAAAATCAAATCTTTGGGGAGACCTATTATTCTAACTATTAATAAGATAGACAAATACACCGAAGAGCAGGTCGTGGAGACGGAGCAATTCTGGAAACAGTTGTTCCCAAATGCCGATGTGCTGACGGTATCGGCCCTCAAGGGGGTGCATATCGACGAACTGCGGGAGAAAATCATTGAAAAGCTTCCGCTCTGCCCACCCTATTTCCCAAAAGATGCTTTGACCGACCGACCAATGCGCTTTTTCGTGTCGGAGCTGATTCGCGAACAGATTCTGCTGCAATACAAGAAGGAGATACCATATAGCGTGGAAGTGGTAGTGGACAGCTACAAGGAGGAGGAAGATATTATCCGCATCGGGGCCATGCTCTATGTGGAACGCGACACGCAGAAGGCCATCATCATCGGCAGCAAAGGCGCGGCCATCAAGAAGCTCGGCTCCGACGCACGCCTCTCCATCGAGGATTTCCTCCAGAAACACGTCTTCCTAGACCTGTCCGTGAAGGTGCTCAAAGACTGGCGTAACAGCGAGTTGCTGATGAAACGCTTCGGCTACGATGAGGGTGAAAGATAAAAGGGAAAGATACTCATAAATTAAAAATACAAGTAAAAAATGGCAATACTGGTAAAAAACATCAAGCAATTGGTTCAGGCTGAGCCGAAGAAGATAAAATTCCGTGCTGGAAAAGATATGCAGCACCTTCCCGTCATTGACAATGCCTATCTTTTGACAGTGGGTGACAAAATCAAGGATTTCGGTCCGATGGAAGAGCTTTCCAAAGTCGATCTGGACAAGATAAAGGAACCGTTAGAGGTGATTGATGCCTCTGGCCGGATGGTGTTCCCGTCCTTCTGCGACTCGCACACGCATATCGTCTATGCCGGCAGCCGTGAGGTGGAATACATCGATAAAATCAAGGGCCTCAGCTATGAAGAGATAGCCAAGCGTGGCGGTGGAATCCTCAACTCCGCACAACGTCTGCACAACACTTCAGAAGATGAATTGTATGAACAGGCTTGGCAACGGCTGGAAGAGATGGCTTCCTACGGAACGGGCGCGGTGGAAATCAAGAGCGGCTATGGTCTCTCCACGGAGGACGAGCTCAAGATGCTCCGCGTCATTCGCCGCCTCAAGGAGACCTCCCCGTTGACTATCAAGGCCAACTTCCTCGGCGCACACGCGGTGCCATTGGCCTACAAAAACAATCCCGACGAGTATGTGGATTTGATCATCAATGAGATGATTCCGATGGTGGCCGCGGAAGATTTGGCCGACTATATCGACGTATTCTGCGACAAGGGTTTCTTCACCTGTGAGCAGACGGAGCGAATGCTGATGCAAGGTATCAAATACGGGCTGCGGCCCAAGATCCACGCCAACGAGATGGCCTGCTCGGGCGGCATCCAGGTTGGCGTGAAGTACAACGCCCTTTCGGTGGATCATCTGGAATACACGGGAGATGAGGAGATTGCCGTTCTCAGAGGCAGCGAGACAATGCCTACCATCCTGCCGGGAGCCGCCTTCTTCTTGGGCATGGTGTGCGCCCCCGCTCGCAAGATGATGGAGGGCGGACTTCCTGTGGCCCTTGCCTCCGACTACAACCCGGGGTCCTGCCCGTCAGGCAACATGCAACTGGTGCTGGCCATGGGCTCCATCATGTACAAGATGCTGACGGAAGAGGCCATCAACGCCACCACCATCAACACGGCGTATGCGTTGGGCGAACATGAGACGGTGGGCACCATCACCAAGGGAAAGAAAGCCAACTTCTTCATCACCAAGCCAATGGACACCATCTATTACATGAGTTACGGCTTCGGCAGCAACAAGGTTGAGCAGTATTTTCTCAATGGGAAACGACAGTGAACAGTGGACAATTAACAATTAATAATTAATAGTGAATAGTGAACTTGGGGCGATGACATGGAACTTTTCTTAGTTTCTTAATTTCTTAGTTCCCCCACCTCAACAATTCAATAACGAAAAAAGGAGACGACCCCTTCCGGCATCGTCTCCTTTGATTTTTCCGAATAACGTGTGTGCGCTTACTTCTTCACGAAGCTCTTCGTCACCACGCCCTTCTCGGTGCTGATGCGCACGAAGTACATGCCCGAAGCCAGTTCCCTCACATCCAGCTCAACCGTATTATCGCCCGCTTCAACCGTCTTCAGCAACTTGCCATACACATCATACACCTGAACATTGTTAATTATTAATTGTTCATTATTAATTATAAACTGTCCATTGTTCGGGTTAGGATAGAGGCTGGTAGCCAGTTCGTAGTCGGTGATGCCGTCAGCTAACGTGGAGAAATTAATCAGACTGGAGGCAGCCGTCTGGCCGTTTGCACAATTCGCCACCACATATACAGCGTAGGTTGTCTGTGGCAGCAGGCCTGTAAGTACATACGGGTGTTCGCTCACTGTAACGGAGGATTCTTGTGACACACCATTTTCTTTATAATTGATAGTCCAAGAGGTGGCGGTGCCGTTCTCCGTCCAGTTCAGTTTCACGCTGTTCTTTGTCATCTCCGTGGCCGTCAGGTTGGTAGGTTCTTGGCATCCAGTTGGCAAAGCCTCCGTGGTGAACGTCAACTCGGCAGACCAGTCGCTGCTGGCATTGTCACCGCACACAGCCTTGACCTCCACCTTGTACTCGGTTTCCGGATCAAGGTTGCCGAGTGTGTAATGATTCGTGGCTACAGGTTGCTGATTCCATGTCGTTTCACTGGTTTTTCTATATTGTAAAATCCAGGAAACAGCGTTTGTGGCATTCCAGGAAAGATCCACCGAAGAGGTGGTAATCGTGCCGACGTTCAATCCGGTGGGCACCAAGCATGCATCAGCCTGCAGCGTGGTGAACGTGAGCAGCGTACTCCAATCACTTTGTATGTTGTTAGCACAAAGCGCACGGACACGTACCTCATAGTCTGTTTGCTCCGTGAGGTTGGACAACACGCAGTTCGGTGCACTAACATTCATAGTCTGCCAGGTGGCAGCCGCTTGAGTCTTGTAGTTCACCTCCCATTGACTAGCTCCATTAGGACTCCAGCTGATAGAAGCACTGTTGGCCGTCAAGTTGGAGTATGCCAAGTTGGTGGGCGCGTTGCAAACCACCAGCGGACGCACGGCGATGTCATCAACGCAGCAACGGTAGGCCAGCGTGGTGGATGTCGGATAAGTGTTCACCCATTTGAACGCGATACGGGCGCCAGCAGGCACGTTGGTGACATCCTGGAAAGTGACGGAATCCCGGGTTATCGTGGTGACAGGCGTGATATTGGCCACCGACACGAATGTATTGATGTCGTACGGATTCGTCACATATCCAACTTCCAAGCGCACATATGAGGCATCAGCAGTACCCATGCGTTTGGCAAAAGCAATGCTGATATTGGACAACGGCTCGCTGAATTCCGGCAATGCCACCAAAGTGGAATCCGTGGGATAAGCCTGCATCAGCAACGTGTTGGGCTCGCTGGAAGCAAATGCGTATGATGTAGAGGCAAGACGGGATATCACGTGCGGCTGCCATGCGGAAGCCTCAAAGGTGCTGTAACCGTGCCAGCAATCCGGAAGCACACCCTCTGTCTGATAGGTGGCATTTGTCGTAATGGCATCAAAGTTCTCAAGATAAGGCAGAGCTTGTGGAGCACACACCGTTTGGGCTGTGACAGCATCCGAATATGCGCTACCGTCGCTTGCGGTACAGTTCGCCATCACGGCAAATTCATACGTCGTACCCGCTTGCAAACCGGTCACCACATACGGGTGGGTTGTCACATTCGGGAGATAGGAATACGTGCTTGTACCCGCTTCGGCATAACGCACGGTATAGCCTGCAGGAGAGGCATTCCACGGGTCAGTCCAATCCAATGTCACCGTATTGCCAGTAACCTGAGTCACCATCAACCCTTGCGGATCGAAGCAGGCAGGAATTTCAGACACCACCACATTATCCACATAGACAGTATTATAAGAATCCGTTCGAGATAAGAACGCTATGCATCTTCCATTACCATTGTACTGGCTGAACACCACACGTTTGGGATCAAAGATGCTGGGCAGAGGAGAAGACACCGTATCTACAGGCACAAAGGTGCTCAAGTCGTACGGATCCGTCATCACACCCACTATCAAAGAATAGTCAGCGGAAGAAGCTTTGTAGTCAAACTGTATTTGCAACGTGTTGATATTTCGGTTGAATGGCGGTGTCGTCGCCAATGTATAGCTGGTACTTCCAGAATAGAAATACAACGAACCCGAGGAAATATACGGATAAAGTGTAGTGGTAGAATAGGTGGTCTCTCTCTCCCAGCAATGCGGGAAAGCAGATGTTCCAGAGCCTTGATTTTCGAAGTCTTGCACATACGGCAGCGTATCAATAGGCGAGCAGTCGGTGCGGAATGAGTAAACCTGGCTCCAAGCACTGTTTTCGGTAGGGCTGCAGATAGAACGGACATATACGTCATAGTTGGTGCCCGGGGTAAGGCCGGTGATGGTGAGGCTGTCCTCGTAAGCCGTCACCGAGGTGGCACCTGCCACCAGCACGTCGGGACTGAAGCCTTCAGGACCGTAGGCCACTTCCCATTCGGTTTCACCACTGCCGTTACGCCATTTCAGGGAGGCCGAGGTCATGGTGATGTCGGTGGCCGTGAGGTTGGCCGGTTTCACACAACCCGGAGCATACGTCACCGACAGGTTGTCGATATACAACGTGGCCGCTGTCTGCACGGAACGGATAGCGATGAACTTGCCCGTTCCGACATACGAGGTGAACGGGATGTGGAACTCGTTCCATACCGTGGTGCGGGCATTCACCGTTTCCACATGCTCAAACGTACTCATATCATTCGGATTGCTCATCACACCCACTTCAACAGAATAGTTGATATTAGAGAATTTTCCGAAGAAGTTCAATTGCAACACATTGATATTGGCATCAAATTCAGGCAGAACAGCATAGTTGCTCGTTGTAGAGCTGGTGTAGAAATAGAGATAGTTGCCAATATAGACATACGAAGCGCTGTTGTTCGTATATAATGTTCCATTACCTGTCTTGGTCCAACATTCCGGAACATTGCCCGATCCGGTGGACATATTGTCGAAATCGTGGGAATACGGTACCGGGAACGGAGCGCACGTTGTGGTGAAATTGCAGGCAAACGACCACGGAGAGGGTAATCCGTCCGGACAAATGTTGCGAACGTAGAACGTATAGTCCGTGTTGGGTTGCAGATTCTCCAAGAGGAATGAGCCTCCCGGATTGTAGATTGTAATCGGCGTGGCCGTGTCGGGCAGGAAGCCAGGCTCGCCATATACATATTCACAACTGCTGACGTTCGGCGTGGAATACCATACGATTTCGGCACTTTCCGATGAGACTCCGTGGACCGTGACATCCAACGGCATAAAACAACTTTCTGCCGTGTCAATCACCATATCATCTATTCTAACCGTGTTGGTCCGCTCCTTATCTCCGCACTTGATCGCGATAAAGCGGCCCGTGCCAGTATAATTGGCAAAATAGACGCTCATATCCTCCCATGTGGACAATGTAGAAGGGCAAATGGCCTGAACCGGAACAAACGAGTTGGGATTCGCCGGATTATCCATCACACCCACCACCACTTTGTTTTCGGCGGTTGTGATTTTAGTCTTGAACGACATCTTCAATGTGGTGAGGTCGATAGAGGCGTCCAGCTCCGGCAGAATGGCTATGTCAAAATAGGTGGTTGTTGCATATAAATAGAGGGCTCCGGGAAGCGTGTTCACATTGCCAACCGCCGTATTGACATACGGATAGGTGGTCGTGGTGCCACTGTAATATTTGCTCCAACAGTCAGGCAGATTTGTGTAACGGCTAACACTTCCATCGAAATTCTCTGTATAAGGAATAGTCGTTATGGCATTGCAAAGAGTGGTGGTCGTAATCTCATCTGTATAGGCGCTTTCATCACCATAGCCGCACACAGATTTGATTTTGAACTGATAGATGGTACCGACATTCAACCCATGAAGCGTGTAAACCGTATCCGTAATACCCGGAACAGATGTCCACTGGGAAACGGTGTCCTCTTTGTATGCGATTTCCCATTCCGTTTCCATAGCACCCGGGCTCCAAGAAAGCGTGATGGATGTCTGGGTCTGTTCTTCTACCGACACATTCACCGGTTTGTAGCAAGTGTGGATTTGGTCCAATGTAAAATTATCCAAATACATATTTGAAGTTATATTCGTGCCACCAAACTTAAAAGCGAGGAAACGGCCCGTGCCGGTATAGTTGGTGAATTCCACCAATTTCTCTTCCCACGTGTTCGTGGTGCTCACCTGAATTGTATCATACGGAACAAAAGTGTTGATATTCATGGAATCCGTCATGAATCCAATCATCAACATATAAGATGTGCTACTGCTTCTTACACGGAAAGTGGCAGCCAAACTCGAGATGTTGAAAGAATCGTCGATTCTGGGCGTGGCAAGAAAGTTCGAGTAGTACGTGTAATCGGATTGGCCACTCTGCGTACCACTGCTGAAATACACGGAAGCGGGTGCGGAGAAGTTTGTAGTAGTCAAATACGGATAGTAATTGTACGTGCCCGTGTTGGTGCAGCCATGCGTCCAACAGGTGGGATGCACATTGGAACCCGTTCCATACGTATCGAAATTGTCGGTGAATGGCAGCGTGGAGATGATACCGCACTCTGTCATAAACGAATATTCCAACGACCAGGGACTCGCACTGCCCATACCGCAGTCGGCCTGTACCTGGACAGTGTAATTCGTGGAGGGTATCAGGTTGGCAACCGGACAGTTGCTCGTGGTCAGCCCACTATATTCCGTCCAAGCCGCATCATCATCGTTTGTAGGCTTTATGCGCAAGGTCCAGGATGACACATCGGGATTAGATTGCCAGGCAACATCCACACTCGTGGTCGTGGTATTGCTGAACGTCACATTTTCCGGTCTTGGGCAGTCGTTCGTGAAATCCAAGTTCAATTCATCAATATAATACAGGCCGGTACCGGTCGTGTTCAAACGGAAAGCGATATGGCGGTTGAAGCCTGTGGTCTGCACACTGTCGAAGCGGACTTCCACAAACTGATGTGAACCTGTAGCCGTAGGTACTGTATGAACCAATTCGAAGGTGGAGGTGTCAAACGGATTGCTCATGACACCAATCTCCAGATTGCCAGAAGTGACAGCCACCTGGTAAGCCCAGAAATTGAGGGTCAAGCTCTCTATATTGGCATTGATCGGCGGGGTGGCCGCCCATGCGTTTTTACTGCTGAAACGCAAGGCCGCAGCGCCATCATGTGCATACGAAGTGGAGGTGTAAACCGACGGATAGGTCAGCGTGGCAGAGGAGGCATACGCCAGCGGACGGGTCCAGCAGTCCAGATAAGCATTATTGGCATAGGTGTTGAAATCCTGCACATACGGCACATCCAGCACATCCGAGCACACGGTGGTGAATTCCTCCTCGAAGCAATAGGGGCTTACTCCGCTGGCACATGTCATCCTCACCTTGAATTTATACTTGTTGTCGTCGATAAGGCCCGTAACCGTATATGTGGTATCGGTAATGTTGGTGATTTCCACCCAAGTGGCCGCCGGGTCTTCCGCATCAAGGTAGGCCAATGTATAAGAGAGGGGCGTGCTGCCGGCAGGCGCATTCCATGAACAGGAAATGCTGTTGTCACTACCATTTGTCTGCACCAGATTCTCCGGCATGGAACATCCTGGTATAGTGACCGTCAAGTTGTCGATGAAAATTCCATTGTACCCATACGATGATCCCATAGGTGGCTTGGCTACTATAAAGGCAATGTAGCCGGCCGGGCCATTGTAATTGGCCAACGACAAGGTGTACTCTTCATAATTCGTGGTTGTATTTTCAAGAGAATCCAATGGAATAAAAGTATTAAAGTCCACGGGATCTGTCACGATACCGATGACGACCTTGCTCTGATAAGTTGCACTGGAGGAAGATTTTCGAGACATAAAACTAAGTTCCAGTGTATTCAGCGGATTGGTAAATGCCGGCAACACCACATAATTGGTACCACTGCTTGTGGCTGAATAGGAATACATATACAGATAATTGTTTCCGGAATATGCATTCGTGGTGGAGTTGTTGACATACGGGAAATTCTGGTTGAGCAACGAATTGTCCTTGCGCCAGCAGTTCGGCACCGGATAGCCGCCGGCAGAACCGCCAGCGAAGCTTTCAAAGTCCTCTACATACGGGGCGGTTTTAGGCATACAAACCGTCACAAAGGAAAGCGACGTGGCATAGTAATAGTCGCTGCCACAGTTCGGACGCACACGAACATCCACAGTATAGGAGGTGGCATCGTCCAATCCGGTAATCGTGTAGAAGGTATCCGTAACGCCGGTCACATCCGTCCAGGTGGCATCACCCGGCATCTTATAACTGAAATCATAAGAAGACACTCCCGTGGAACTCCAAGAGATCTGCACCGAATTGGTGGTCATACCCGAAACCTCCATCGTGGAAGGATACATACAATCCGACCAATACATGCCGAAGTCGTCCAAATAGGAAGTGGCCCCTGTGGATCTAAGCGTGATGTACCGACCTTGGGCCGTGGTGCCTGCCAGATTTATTATGGCTTGCTGCCAGTCGGTATTTGCTGCCGGCGTGAAGGTTTGGACAGAGGTGAACGTATTAATATCCGTGGGATCGCTCATCACACCCACCTGGATGGCCGCCGACGATGTGGCCGACGATTTTTTCAACCAAAACTGAACCGTCACATTTCTTGCCAGAGTGTCCGACAACAACGGCGGCGCGATGATATAAGAGCTGAGCGTTGATGACGCATACATATACACACTCGCGTTGCCGGAATAATGGTACGAAGTGTACAAATAGGGATAAGTTGTGGCGGTTGTGGTATATTTTCGGTTCCAGCAGGGCACCTCAAAATGACCTGAACCCGTAGTGTAACCATCAAATTGCTCAGTGAACGGAAGCTGGGCTGCAACACAAGGATCAATGGGGACAAGAGGTGTGGCTTCGCATTCCGGTGACGACATAGCCGGGGTCCCGGTGCTGTAGATGGCCTCCACCGAATAACAATAGGAAGTGTTTTCCTGCAATCCAGTATCAATGAAAGAGAAGCCCTCAATCAGAGTGGTATCTACAAGAAGATAGTCACGATAGACTTTGAAACCCGACAGGTTGTCGGAGACGAACTCACCCTTTACCACAAACGGAATACCCATCTGTTCCAAGGAGGTACCATCCGTCAAAGCCGTCCAAATCCCATCACTTTTATTATATTGTATAGCATTGCCTGTGCTCAACTCGGTAAGGATGGAGCGAGGGGCAATCCAGGGAGTGTTGGAAGCCGTGAAGCTGACGGCCACCCAATACGTGCCGGCAGGCAACGGTGTGTTGATATTGGCCGTGATCCGCATGATCGGGCGGTCGGTGTTCGTCAAGGCCGTAGCCGTGGTACGATAGATGCCTGTCCACTCTTGTGCTGCCATACAGCTGACCGCACCGCTGGTCCACACCGGCACTGCCGTGGAGTCTATCGGCTGGGTGTCGTAAATGCGCACATAACAGCCAGTGAACGGCATGGAGGTGGGCGTGCTGCCCGTCACGTAGGCGAAGAAGTCGATTTTGGAGACCACGGCCGCACCGTTCAAGGTAAACTCATCAGCCATCCAATACGAATCATCCAAATTGCTCAGATTGGCACTGGCATTGTAACCGTAGTTACCTTGACCGCCATACATTGCGCTGACATCCGCACCATTCTCACCCGCCCCGGGACGAGTGACAAGATCAGCCTGATTGAAAAGATTCAGTCGGGAAGGCTGGGTGGTGCCATACGGCACATCCCATGTGATCTTCATCTGGGAGTGGGAAAGAGGTGTAACCACAACATTTTCAGGCGGATTTGTCTGGGCAAATCCCCAAACACTCATAAGAAGTGTTAAACAGAGTAAAAGCAGTTTTTTCATAATAATTTACTTTATTGTGTTATCTATTTGTTGCTCTTTATTTCTATTTGTTACAAAAAACGAGGGACAAAAATACAAAAAAAACGGCACTGTGTAATGCCGTTTTTTTAGTTCTAACAAATATTAGGAAATCCCCCTATTGCACAATTTTTATTTCCTGCATCAGGTTTTGGGCGTTGGCCATCTTGTCGATGATGAAGAGCAGATAGCGCATGTCCATGCAGATGGTGCGCTGTACCTCGTTCTCAAAAGCAATGTCACCACTCATGGCTTCCCAATTGCCGTCGAAGGCCAAGCCAATGAGATTGCCATTGGCGTCAATGACTGGGCTGCCGGAGTTGCCGCCCGTGATGTCGTTGGTGGTGATGAAGTTGACCACAAGGTCACCGTTCTCGTTGGCGTAGCGGCCGTAGTCGTGGTTTTCCCACAACCGGATAAGGTCTTTGGGCACGTCAAATTCCCAGTCGCCAGGCTTGTACTTGGCCATCACACCATCCAACGTGGTGATGTAGTTGTAGGTGACGGCATCCGCCGGCTGGCACTCCTGCACGCTGCCGTAGGTAAGGCGCATGGTGAAGTTGGCATCCGGATAGAAGTTACGGTCATTCTGCATCTCCATCAAACCCTGCATGTACAAACGGTTGGCGCGGTCGCAGTTCACCTCGTCGGCCTCATCTCCCAACTTCCAGTATGATTGCAAGATATCGTACATCAAAGCGTAAATGGGATCTTTCGTCAGCGACTTCGGATTCTCAATCCACGCATTCAGTTTGTCGGCATCCACAAAAATGGACTTGGCAAAGGCTTTATCCACAAATGCCGTAAAATCGCCTCCAGACTTGTCGCCCACATTCTTAATGAGGATCGGCAACTGGTCGTGGTTCACATCTTTATAGAAAAGATTCAAGAGAGCGATGGTGACGTCACGGTCCAATGCCTTGTTATAATCTTTAAAGAAATTATCAAAATCCGGTTTCATTTTTTTCGCATACGCGATGATTTTGTCTTTCGGAGCCGCTTTTGTCTCAATAGCCTTGTTCAGTGAACGGAATTTCAGGGCAAATGCCACGGCCTCACCCCCGCGCCAACCGGCTTCACGATGGTAGATGAGCGCTTTGGTGTAGCTTTTCTGATATTTCCAATATTTGTCAAGCTCATCTAAAACATTGATATACTTCTTCATCCGATCCTCACTACGGTACGTCCAGTTACGGAAATCCTGCTCCTGGGTCACACGCTTGTCATACACCTTGTTCTGCTTAAGCTGTTTCACCTGACCGATATAATATTTCCAGTAGTTGCTCACACCAGCCTGCTTGGAGGCGTATTGGATGAAAACGGCGGGGTCGGCATCCATGTGCTTGCGGTACTGTTCCAGCTTGGTGGTACGGCAATCCACAATAGCAGGGCCTTCCAATTCAATGATGTTTTTCACGGCACCGGAATAGGAGTAGCGGTCAGTGGAGCCGGGATAACCCAGGATCATAGTGTAATCGCCCGGCTGCACGCCTTTTAACGAAATCGGCAGATAGTGCTTCGATTTCATAGGCACATTGTCCTTGCTATACGTGGCGGGCTTGCCGTCGGGGGATGTATAAACGCGGAAGATGCAGAAGTCGCCCTTGTGGCGTGGCCACGTCCAGTTGTCGGTGTCGGCACCATACTTGCCAATGCCCCAAGGCGGACAGGCCACAAGGCGCACATCCTTATATACGTCGTACTCAAACAGGATGTACTGGTTGCCGTGGTAGAAGGGGACGATTTCCACCTTAACATCGCGCTTTCCCTTGCGCTCGGCGGCGAGCATCTTACCGTTTTCCTCGATTTTCTTGGCGCGTTCCTCTTCCGACATATTGTCGGTAACACCCTTCAGCACGATTGTCGTAACGTCTTCAATATAAGACAGGAACGATACAGTAAGGCCTTCATTGGGCAGTTCCTCATCTTTGCTGCGGGCCCAGAAGCCGTCCTGCAGGTAGTCGTGTTCCACGGAGGCGTGTGCCTGCACGTAGGAGAGGCCGCAGTGGTGGTTGGTAAGCAGCAGACCTTCAGGGGAGATCAGCTCGCCGGTGCAGCCGCCGCCGAATTGCACGATGGCGTCCTTGAGGCTGGGCTGGTTGAAGCTGAAGATCTGTTCAGCAGTGAGCTTGCAGCCAAGGCGCTGCATGTCAGCCAGATTCTGTCCGTTGATGGAATACGGGAGCCACATGCCCTCATCGGCACGGGCACCTAATACAAGCATCATCAAAGCGATGCACAATAGGTTGATTTTATGTTTCATCTTGTCTGTAATTTGAAAGTGCAAAGGTAGGAAAAATTTGGCAAACCCCACCTGGAATCCCACACATCCATCTTCGGGCACAAAAAAAACTCTCCCCTTGCGGAGAGAGTTTCGTATAGGTGAGAGCGTATAACACTACTCTTGCTCGGCCACCACGTTGAGCTTGATGCTCACCTTGTTGAAATCCTTGTGCAGGTTGACCATGGCGGTGTATTCGCCCAGTTCTTTGATGTGGTCTTCGTGCATGATGATCTTTCTGCGGTCGATGTCAATGTCGTGCTGCTCTTTCAGTGCGTTGGCCACGGCGATGGACGTGACGGAACCGAAGATGGTGCCCTTTTCAGAAGCCTTGGTCGGAATTGTGACCTCAAGACCCTCGATTTTACCGGCGAGGAACTCGGCCTCTTTTCTGATCTTTTCGGCTTTGAAAGCACGCTGTTTCAGCGTCTCTGCCAGCATTTTTTTCTTCGCGGGGGTGGCAAGCTCGGCCAGACCGTTCGGAATGAGATAATTACGAGCATAA
The DNA here is from genome assembly GCA_024682995.1 of Bacteroidales bacterium. Classification (GTDB taxonomy): domain Bacteria; phylum Bacteroidota; class Bacteroidia; order Bacteroidales; family WCHB1-69; genus F23-D06. The sequence goes on from JAIKYR010000031.1 coordinate 28,251, forward strand.
CCGTCTTTAACCTTTACGAGGTCATCGGCATAGCCTAAATTCTGTACGTCTTGTTTTAATATAATTTCCATGTCAATTCCTCCTATTAGTTAGATTTTAAATTGTCGGTTACGAACGGCAGAAGGGCCAAGTGACGGGCTCTCTTGACAGCCTGGGCCACTTTCTTCTGATATTTCAGGGAAGTACCGGTGAGACGACGGGGCAGAATCTTACCCTGCTCGTTCACGAACTTCTTAAGAAATTCGCCATCCTTGTAGTCAATGTACTTGATACCGCTCTTTTTGAAACGGCAGTATTTTTTCTTCTTAATATCAACTGCTACGGGAGCAATGTATTTGATGTCAGATTGTTGTGCCATAATTATTCTGCTTGTTCTGTTTGATTAGACTCGTTGTTAACTTCCTGAGGTTGTTCGGCTACGGGAGCTTCCTCTTTCACCTCTTCCTTCACTTCCTCGGCAGCAGCTGCCTTGGCGTTGCGGTTCGCACGTCTTTTCTCCGCATAAGCGATAGCGTACTTGTCCATGCTCACGGTGAGGAAACGCATGATGCGCTCGTCACGACGGTATTGCAGTTCCAATGCCTCTACGACGGCGCCGTCTTCTGCCTTGAATTCGAAAAGGTGGTAGAATCCGGAGGATTTCTTCTGGATGGGATACTCCAACTTGCGGAGGCCCCAGTTCTCCTGATGGACGATCTCAGCACCGTTGTCGGTGAGGATCTTCTCAAACTTTTGTACCGTTTCCTTCATCTGATCTTCAGACAAAACGGGCGTCATAATGAAAACGGTTTCATACTGATTTGCCATAATTTGTTAAAGTTTGTTTGTTAAAAAATGTGTTTAAAATTTTGGGCGGCAAAAGTACAAAAATTTTCTTATCTTCCAACAGGTTAGGAAGATTTATTTTCAACAGGCACAAAAAACGCAGATTATCCTCTGAATCAGTACTCGCTAATACGCTGGTCTATCTCCTTTATCTGATCGCGGAGCAGAATTGCCGTGTCAAAATCCAAATCTTTGACAGCCTTGTCCATCTCTTTTCGGAGTTTTTTCTTTTTTTGTTCCAATTGTTCGACGTTGAGCAGGCGGATGTCGGGTTCGGCGGCCAACGCTCTTGGAGCCTCAAAGGTCTTGTATTCTTTGACCTTCTTGTCGCCCGACTGTGTGACGGCATCATTAATATTACCTGCCAAATAGACCTCCTCCGACTTGATCACCCCCTTGGGCGTGATGTGATGAGCCTCGTTATAAGCCATCTGCTTGGCCCGGCGGCGCGCGGTCTCGTCCATCGTGGCCTGCATCGACTTGGTGATTTTGTTGGCATAGAAGATAACGCGTCCGTTCACATGGCGCGCCGCACGGCCCGCCGTCTGCGTAAGCGACCGCTCGTTGCGTAGGAAGCCCTCCTTGTCGGCATCCATGATGGCCACCAACGAAACTTCCGGCAAATCAAGGCCTTCGCGCAACAGATTCACTCCCACCAGCACATCAATAGCCCCGAATCGCAGGTCCTTGAGAATCTCCACGCGGTCCAAGGTCTCCACATCCGAATGTATGTAGCAGGATTTTATCCCGATATTGATCAAATATGTATTCAATTCCTCGGCCATGCGTTTGGTCAGCGTGGTCACCAGCACACGCTCGCCCCTGTCAACGGTGTCTTCAATCTCGTTCAACAGGTCGTCCACCTGGTTGGTGGCAGGACGCACCTCGATAGGCGGGTCCAACAGGCCCGTGGGACGCACCACCTGCTCCACCACCACCCCACCGGAGCGCTGCAACTCAAAATCGGCCGGCGTAGCGCTCATGAAGATGGTCTGCCCGATCAGGCTCTCAAACTCCGCGAATTTCAACGGCCGGTTGTCCAACGCCGCCGGCAAGCGGAAACCATAGTCCACCAGATTGATCTTCCGCGAACGGTCGCCCCCGTACATGGCCCCGATTTGCGGCACCGTGACGTGGCTCTCGTCAATCACCAGCACAAAATCATCCGGGAAAAAGTCCAAGATACAGAAGGGTCGTTCACCAGGCTTGCGTTTGTCGAAATAACGCGAATAATTCTCAATGCCGGAACAATAGCCTAACTCCTTCATCATCTCCACATCATAATTCACACGATCATCCAACCGCTTGGCCTCCAAATGCTTGCCAATGGATTTCAAGTAGGCAATCTGCTCACCAAGGTCCAGCTTGATTTGGTCAATAGCTTCATTCATCGACTGTTGGGTGGTAACGAAGATGCTGGCTGGATAGATGGTGACCTTCTCTACCTTGCCAATCACCCCGCCAGTGGCGGCCTCCAACTCGGCAATGGATTCTATTTCATCGTCAAAGAAGACGATACGGTAGGCGCAATCGCTGTATGGAGGATAAATGTCCACCGTGTCGCCCTTCACGCGGAACTGCGACGGCTGAAGGTCCAGCTCCGTGCGCGAATAGAGGCTGTTGACGAACGTGAGCAACAGCTTGTTACGGTCAATCAGCATTCCAGTGTGCAGATGGATGACGTTCTTGGCAAAGTCATCGGGATTGCCGATGCCGTATATGCAGGACACCGAAGCGACAACAATCACATCGCGGCGGCCCGACAGCAGCGACGCCGTCGTGTGCAAGCGCAGTTTTTCAATCTCATCGTTGATGGCCAAGTCCTTCTCTATGTACGTGTTCGTCGTCGGGATGTAGGCCTCCGGCTGGTAATAATCGTAGTAGGAAACGTAGTACTCCACCGCGTTGTCCGGAAAGAACTGCTTGAATTCGCTGTACAGCTGCGCCGCCAAGGTCTTGTTGTGGCTGAGCACCAGGGCAGGACGGTTTACCTGCTGAAGGACATTGGCGATGGTGAACGTCTTGCCGGAGCCAGTCACGCCCAACAGCGTCTGCGCCTGGTCGCCGCGGTTGAGGCCGTCCACCAGTTGCCGGATGGCGGTGGGCTGGTCGCCTGAAGGTTTATATGAAGAGGAAAGTTTGAATTCCATATCGTTTTTAAAAAGGCGGCAAAAGTACGATTTAATTCCCGAATTTGAAGGATATTTGTGTTACGGAAAATGATGTATCTTTGCATTTTTAAAAAAAATGGATAAGATAAAGCGAAAAGTATTGGACAACGGCCTGCGCGTGCTGGTTCACGAGGACCACACCACCCCGTTGGCAACGTGCAACATAGTATATAATGTAGGCTCCCGCGACGAGCATCCCGACCACACTGGACTGGCCCATCTGATGGAGCATTTCATGTTCACCGGCTCTAAAAACGTACCCGACTACGACAAAGCCCTGCAAAAGGTGGGAGCCATCAACAACGCCTACACCTCGCAGGACATCACCCATTATTATATAGTACTGCCCGCCAACAACATCGAAACCGCCCTCTGGATTGAATCCGACAGGATGCTCGAACTGGCTTTCCGACAGCAGTCGCTTGACATCCAGAAACAGGTGGTAATTGAGGAATTTAAGGAGAACTACCTCAATCGACCTTACGGCGACCTGATGATGCTGTTCAACCGGATGGCCTACGAACGGCACCCGTACCAGTGGCTGCCGATCGGGAAAAAAACCGAGCACATAGCCGAGGTTGATATGGCAATCATCAAGGATTTCTACTACCGCTTCTACCGTCCGAACAACGCCGTGTTAGTGGTGGCTGGCAATGTGCGTTATGAGAAGGTTATTCCGCTGGTAGAAAAGTGGTTCTGCGACATTCCACCCGGCGATGCACCTAAGAAGAACTACCCTGAAGAATTACCGCAAAAGGAGTTGCGATTCCAAATGGTGGAACGCCCTGTACCCTCGGACATACTGGTGAAGGGTTGGCACATGTGCGACCGTATGCATCCCGACTACTATGCCTGCGATTTGTTGTCGGACATGTTCGGCACGGGCCAATCGTCCTATCTATATCAGCATTTAGTGACGGAGAAAAAGCTCTTCACCGACATTTCCGCCTCCATCATGGGCACCACGGATGAGGGGCTGTTTCTCATCAGCGGACGACCTGTGGAGGGCGTTTCCATTGAGGACGCGGACACCGCCTTATGTGATTATCTCTATGGTTTCAAACCTGATAAAAACTTCTCGTACGATTTGCAGAAGGTGCAAAACCGCGCCGAGGCCGTATTATTGCATAACGACCTTAAAATTGACGACCGGGCCTCCAACTTGGCCGTGGGTGAAACCATCTCCAACGTGGAGTATTTTCTCGACGAGCGCCAGCACTATTTTGATGTAACAGAAGAGCAGATGTGCCGTCTGATCTCGGAGATGTTGACAGAGAAAGAGAGCAACACGTTGTTTTATAAGGCAATGCAACCTAATAACGGCTGATTATTATCGCAACATCAATAAGGCGAAAAGAACTGACTATCCAATCATTTAGTGGCCCCGTCCAAGACCAGACGGAATCCGACATAATTGTATTGGGCGTTAGGGATACTTTGGCTGCGGGCGGAAACGCGACAAACATCCGAATAGCTGGTCATACAGCCGCCTCGATAGACTTTGGTTTCGCCCAAATTGTACCCGGTGGGATTCTCAAGAACCTTGCTTGAATTCCATTCATACATATCAAAACCATCGAAACACCATTCATACACGTTGCCAGTCATATCATAAACACCCAGCTCGTTCGGATGTTTTGTGCCGACGGCGTGGATTGTTTTCCCACTGTTTTTCTTGCACCAGGCCACCTCTTCCAAATTGTCGGAACCGCTAAACTTGTAGTTTTGGGAAAATTGGCCTCCGCGGGCGGCATATTCCCATTCGGCCTCTGTGGGCAGGCGGTATTTCTTCCCCGTAAGTTCATTTAGCTTGGCAATGAAGGTCTGAGCGTCATACCAACTGACACGTGTAACCGGCAAACTGTCACCAGAGACCTTGGAGGGGTTCTTGCCGCCCATCACCGACATCCAAAGTCCTTGAGTCACTTCGTATTTGGCGATATAAAAACCGTCAAGTTTTACCGGATGGGCTGGAGCCTCATTCACGAAACAGTCGGAATGCCGGCCGGTGCAACCCATCATAAACTCGCCGCCTTCTACATAAACCATTTCAATGGCGGGAATTTGAGCGTAAACCGAAGACGCCAGCAGAACAGCGATTATGGTGATGAATAGAGATTTGTTTTTCATATTCATGTTGTTTTATTATTATTGTTTACAACAATAACATTTGATGATTATCAAATAAACAATGGCAAAAGTACAAAAATTACTGGTATTACGATTTGTTAAACTACTGGAAAAAATTATACGGATATTTGGAATATAGTTTTCATGGGTTGGAAATAATATCTATTTTTGCGCATTATTTGCAGTTCTTGGTTTCTCACATCCAAAATGATTGTTTTATGAAAAAGATTTTTTCAAAAATTGCTTTGGTCACATTGTTGCTGGTGTTGTGCGGAAGTTCCGCTTTTGCCCAGCAGAGCAAATACACGAAAAAAGGCAACAAGGCGCTGGCCCAAAACGATGAGGAAAAGGCCGCCCACTATTTCTATTGCGGCGCGATGTTCGACCAGTCGAAAACCGCTTTTGACAAACTTGAGGCGATGGCGGATCGAGGCTCCCAAGATGCAAATATGCTGATGGGAGCTTTCTATCAGCAGGGGGTGATGGTGGAGAAGGATTTGGCGAAGGCAATCTCCCTTTACCAAAAGGCTGAGAAATTCAACTTGAAGTACCTTATTAAGGCGTTGGAGAACGAACTCAACAACGCATATGGAAACGATCCCGATTCCTTGGACAGAAACACCATCTATACTTTGACTGAAAAAACACCGGAGTTTCCCGGAGGTATGGAGGCAATGATGGCAACACTATCGAGAAACACCATTTATCCGGAATATGCCCGCAATTTGAAGTTAGCAGGCACCGTGTTGGTGAAATTTGTCGTGGAAAAAGACGGCAGGATGGATGGGTTTACGATTGTGGCGCCCTTGCATCCCATCCTCGACAACGAAACCATCAGGAGCCTCAGCACGCTTCCCAAGTGGAAACCAGGCCTCCTGAACGGGAAGCCCGTGCGCTGCTACTATCAGATACCGATGACGTTTCGGATGTGATTTTTGCGCCTCCTCTCTCCCCGCCATTCCCCGTCCATTTTTTTGACACTTCCGTCTTATTTTTGGACACAATGCGACTTTTCGTTTCCTGGCAACACTCTGTTATGGATATATTTCCTACTTTTGGCGCGATATTTGATGCCGCTTCCTTAAACAGCCTCGGAGAGGCAAAACGCGCGAAGCGCAATTAACACCACACAAGCGAAGCGCAGTGTGGTGGCTACAGGAACGATAACGAAAAACTGAATCAATGCTCAACACCATCCTCATCGTCGATGACAACCGCAACGTCCTTGCGGCGCTGAAACTGCTGCTCGAGCGCGAGTTCCAGCAGGTGGTCGCGCTGCCGTCGCCCAACACCCTGCTACGGCAGATCGAGCAGTGCCGCCCTGACGTCGTGCTGCTCGACATGAACTTCTCCGCCGGACTCAACACCGGCAACGAAGGCCTCTTCTGGCTCCGCGAGATCAAACGGCTCTTCCCACAGCTTCCTGTGGTGCTCTTCACCGCCTACGCCGACATCGAGCTGGCCGTGGCGGGCATGAAGGAGGGCGCCGCCGACTTTGTGGTGAAGCCGTGGGACAACGACCGCCTCATCGCCACCCTCATCCGCGCCTGTACTCCCGAAAAGAACAGTCCGAAACGGAAATCACAGGACGAATGCACCCTGTTCTGGAGCGATAGCCCGTCGATGCGGGAACTGCGACTGATGGTGGAGAAAATCGCCCCCACAGACGCCGCCATCCTCATCACGGGTGAAAACGGCACGGGCAAGACGCTATTGGCCAAAGAGATACATCGTTTGTCCGCCCGCAACGACAAATCCTTCATGACCGTGGATTTGGGCGCGCTCACCGAAACGCTTTTCGAGAGCGAGCTGTTCGGGCACGTGAAGGGTGCCTTCACCGATGCGAAAACCGACCGCGCGGGCAAAATCGAAGAGGCCGCGGGCGGCACCCTTTTCCTCGACGAGATCGGCAACCTCGCCTTCCCGCAGCAGGCCAAGCTGTTGACG
>JAIKYR010000047.1 GCA_024682995.1 Bacteroidales bacterium
TGCCCCTTCAGCGTGAAATTCGAGGTAATCCCAGCCACATGCTACAACAACGGCAAGGTGGCTTACGCACTCTTGGACGGATCGGGGCATGTCCTCACCGCCCTGCCGGCAGGGCTTTCCGAGGTCCGCGCGTACTACATCGCAGAAGGTGACACAGCCAAGCACTACTCGGGGCTTTACCTGACGGACTCTATCATGGCGGCACACGGCGGATGGGACACGCTCATAGTGGATTACGGCACCTACACGGTGGGACTGGAGGCCATCTGCACCCACAGCGCATCATCCGCAAGCGGTTACGAGCAGGTGAAGAAGGACACCACCACCGTGCTCACCATCCCCACCACTTACGTGAAACCGTCGGCCTCGGCGCTGTATGTGACCTCCAACACGATGACCGGCTACGGCAAGCACCCAACGCTGGACTGCGAGAACACAGGACGCATCCAGCTCAAAATCGAAAACGGTCGTTTCCCGTACACGGTGACGGTGCGCAGACACGGTACCACCGACACGCTGCGCACGGTGGTTTTCCCCGACACGATGTACCACGGGAGGAATGAGACTCGTTACGACTACTACCTCTACTACTCCGTGGACAGCCTCCCCGCCGGCGATTGGGACTTCTACCTCGTCGATGGGTGCGACTACGGCCTCCCCCGCACGGGACAAGTTGTGGAAGTGGTCAGCTTCCCCACTCTCGACTATGTGGAGGTCTATGCTTCCTCCGGCAACATGCAGGACAGCAATGTGGTGAAAATCAACGCAGTATTGGATAAAGACTACGAATACTACACGGCACTGATGCCCCTATATGCCGAATACCGCTTCGTGTATGACGGATTCGAGGGCACCGAATGGAAACCGTTCCCGCCGGTGCTCAGCGGCTTCCGCGCTTTGCTGCGTGACACCCTTGAGGAGGCACACCAATACTGCGACATTTGGAACCACAACATCTCGCTCCAATATCGGCGCACCTACTGCGGCGACGAAGCCAAGACCAAAACTTTCCAGTTAAGGAAACCCAACGAAGCCTATTACGAAAGGGATTATTCCGACAAGCGCGACTCGACGCTGATTGACAACGACACCTGTACCGACAAATGGTACTGGCATCGTTGGTACCATGAGATTTACTACCGCTACCAAGATCTCAACCATCTCACCAGAGACAACGACAACTCCTACTATCGTCACCATTATACGCATCCTCTAACCTGGATTTATACCGACACGGAGAAGGATTCTGTCATCAAGGTGGATGTGATAAGTGGCATCTCCAGCTCATCAAGATTGTACGACACTGAGGTGGAGAACATCTACGGATCGTTCCGCGACCGCACGATGAGCAACCCGTTGATGCTGCCTATCCAACGCCAATTGGTGGATGCGCACGGCTGTGTGCTGTACACCCGATTCGACTCCCTGCCCTATTGCTACGACGTGGGCATGCAGGTGGTGGATTGGCGGACAAGAAAGACAAACGGAGACCATTGCTGCAAAAGTAAAGGCTCTGTCGGAGTGTATGAGCACTACCATTCGGAAGTAGATCCTGACGGCACCCAAATCATCTTGGAGGAGAGCCCTTACAACAACCGATACAATTTCAGCGCTGTTTACAGCTCGGAAACGCACTCTTGGACCGTGACCCGGGAGAATCTGGAAAACGTGGCCACCATCAGTGGAAGTTACGACGGTCTGTCCATGGATCTGAGCGACTACTGCCTACCTTCCGGCCCCTACAAATTCAAGGTCATGACCCCGTGTGACACCTTCACGTTCCGAAACGAGTATTCTTTCCCTGACATTTACAGCACGGAACTGACCGAGGAGCCAGTTTTCGAGGCATCGCAGCAGTGCACCGACCGCTACATCACTTACACAGCGGGTGCTTACTCACACGTAAGTCGAAACACATCCTCCTCGACGGGTCTGCCGTTGCCCCCCATCTACACCTCCCTGAACACCCGTTTTCAGATTGTGGACGGTCCTGTCGGTGGTTATGACGGGACACTTCACAGCGTGGGTGAGAGTATCCGCATTTCTATGCCGGGACAATACGTGGTTCGTATTGCACCCAGCTCCTCCTACCAACTGTGTGACATTGTCTCTTTTTACGACACCATCGACTACGACGGAGCAACCGTGGAGTTTGAATACGCCTATGCCTACCTTTGCGACTCCACGAGCACATCCGGCAATGCATACATAAAGGGCATTGACGGCACCCCGCCCTACCGTTACACTTTGTACGATTCCATTGACAAGCAGGGCAACATCTTGGGTGACACAGTCATCGCCGACCCGAATGTACCGGCTATTTTCCCAAACAGGCCCATGGACTCACGGCATCAACTTTCCTGCAAGATTGAGGATGCCTGCGGTGCCTACTTCCACGTGAATTTCTACCCCCTCACCATGGCCGATGTGCAGAAAATCTGGTTCGATGGCGGTCTCACCGTCACCGAGACTTGCGAAGGTTCCACCATCTCAGTGCATGCCATGGAAATCGCCTCTATCCTTAAATACCAATGGTACAACCCAGACGGGGACCTGATCGACAGCGTCTCCTCCCCCTCCATCTTCATCCCGAGAGGGGCCGATAACGGTTGGTACAAGGTCATCATCCGCAACAGCGGTTGTCAGGACAGCATTGTCGATAGCGTGAGACTGACCGTGAAGGAGGCTCCGACAATCTCATTGTCGCAGACCATGGAGATCTGTCCTGGCGAGGAGGCGAATCTGAGTTTCACCCCGACCAGTCCGTTGGGCACGGACACTCCCATGGAGTTCACCATCGCCTTTTCGAACGGCGACGGCATTGAGACGAGAACCTACAGCACCACTTCCGGGGTTCCCATCAACGACACGTACATCACGTTTACCGACGCCAAAATATACCCCTTGAGCAATAGCGACGGCAACTGCAACTACACGTGGGCCGATGAGCACGATACCATCCGTGTCATGATGAAGAAGACTATCGCCGATGCGTGCACCTTATTAGGTTCCTACGATACGGTGTGCTACGGCAGCGACGCCCTTTTCGCAGCGCGTTCCACCATGGAGAAGCCCTACACCATCCGATGGTATAGCGACTACGAGCTGACCCATTTGCTGAAGGAGGAGACAATGACCGCCACCGGTCCCGACACCTCCTTCTACGACACTCTCGCGCTCACGCACCATGCGGAGGTGTTTGTGGCCATTGAGAAAGACGGCTATTGTCCTACAGTTTATGGTATTCCCACCAATTCGGTGAGCATGACAAACGGCAGCACGGAGATTCCTTGCGGTAAAATCTATCGGTTATATGACGACGGCGGAGCCTCCGGCGACTATTCGACCGGCACAAACATGCGCCATACCTACACCACTACAGACGGCAAACCTGTGACCATCCATTTCGAGGAGCTGGAACTTTCAGAAACGGCTCACTTATTTATCATCACCGGTCCCAATCTAAGCGTGGATTCGATACTGTACGATTTGACAGCAGGAAGCGAAAATCCTGGGATTATCACCACCCACGGCAACACGCTCACCCTCTACTTCGTGCCGGGAATGAAGCCCTCTGCTGGCTGGAACGCCATTGTGGAACACAGTCCAGGTATGTCGGTGGCAGACGTGTGGAAGAAGAATGAGGTGACTATCCGCGACGAAGTGTGCCAAAGCCAAATCAACACCTACGACGACCCCTACGGAGTGGTCCCCAATGTAGTGACAGACCTTGCCACACTAACCAACAACCTCCGCAAGGCCGGCATATACTCCTATACAAACACTATCCCCGCCGCGGATGTCCATGGCTGCGACTCCACAGTAACCTTCATCCTCACGGTGAACCCACCGCCACATTATGACACCACCATCGTGACCACCAATCTTTTGGGAGGCACCACGACCTGGCATGACAACACCTACACCAAATCAGGACAGTATTCTTATGTTATCCACCTTGAGGATGGATGTGATAGCTTGGATATTTTGGACTTCATCATCTTACAAGTGGACACCTCCACGAACGACATCTGCATAGGAGAATCCACTACGTTAGGCGTCTCGGTCACTGAACCTGAAATAACATGGAATAGCGATTTGGTCCCCTCTCCCGTGAACATTGGTGATGTGTATTGCTCTGACGGATCTATATTGAAACCCGACTCATTCTTACAATCGGATAAGACAGCCAAAGGTATTGTCTTCTACGTGGACAGGACGGGTATGCATGGCTTAGTAGTGGCTCTATCCGATACTCTCTGTCAGTGGGCACCGTCCGCCACCATGAACAACATACACTCTTTAACCCGATTGAGTGCTAACTTTTTTGCAGCAGCGACCAACATGAGTGGTTTGGAAAACACAAAGGTAATCATGCAAACCGCCATAAACGAAGGTGATTTTAAGACAAACGCTCCCGCAGCATATTATTGCTATTATTATAACCATACATTATTGGGAACAAACTCTTCAGAAGTACACGAAGGGTGGTATTTGCCATCTATGGGTGAACTGTTTTTGATGTATGCAAATCGTGTAGAATTGAATTCCTCGCTCAATTTGTTAAGGACGGGCATTCCTAATAACAAGATAAGCACCTTAAAAAACACAGTAACAACGAACCAACCCGGAACTTATTGGTCTTCAACAGAATATGCCAGCAGCAACAACGGTGTATGGATGCTGATGGAATACAATAAGAATAATGAAAAAAACCAAAGTCATTATGCTCGACCAATAACTACTTTTTGATTTGTTTGTGCAAAATAATTTGGAGTGATTAAATAATAGAATTACAATGAAACACAATAAACATATTATAGCAGCAGCGATCATCTGTGTTTGTTGTCTTTTAAACCAAAATGGTTTAAAAGCGCAATCCTATAAAATTGGCGACATTTACGAATTTGCAGATGGATCGAAAGGTGTGGTCTGCTACGTCGACCCAAAAGATTCAAAAAAGGGTTGGGTAGCAGCTCTCAACGACTTAGGCAACAAGAAATATGCACTATGGACGGGTTCCAGACCTACAAGTTTGAATTCCGCATCGTACGAGGACCCGAACACCATTGCGCTCAGTACATGGACTAATTCAGGCAAGAACAACACGAAATTACTGGTTGAGGCCGGCAATTCCCCTGCCGCAAATGCAATAGATTATTATAACGGGTGGTATATTCCGGATGCTGTACAATTAATGAGAATGTTCAGTCTAATTCCAGTACTACAAGACTATTTTGTTGCAGCAGGAGGTAACTTAGCTTTGCTGGGCACAGCAGAACGAAACTATTGGAGTTCTTCCCGAAGAGGAAACTACATGGTTTGTTTGCAGAACACCAACAACTGGGGCGGAAAATATTTCGAAGTCTCTGGTACAACAGAATATTATATAAGGCCTGTCCGCGATTTTGGATACGAAGCCCATGCCTACTGGTTGGACAACCCCAAAAGCGCCAGCATGACAGTGAATCCTGAAGTGACCACTACATACGATGCCGTGGTGGTATTCGGCGCAGACACCTTTCCGCTCACTGGGACCGTGGCCGTGCACGAAAAATTCGACAAAGACACCCTGTATGAGACTGTCTGCTCTTCAAATCTCCCCTACACTTCGGCAGTAAATCCCATATTCCGTAATTTGGACATTTCACGTCCGCACGATTATGAACCTATCCGCGTCACCTTGCAAACCATCCATGGATGTGACAGCATCATCACGCTGATGCTGAAGGTGAACGAGTCTTATATTTTCACAAAAAATGTTGCAGTTTGTGTCTCCGACACTCCCTACTCCTGGCGAGGAAGGACTTTTTCCCAAAACGGTGTCTATTTTGACTCGCTGTCCACGATTTGCTGTTCTTGTGACAGCGTTTACCAGCTGAACCTGCAAATCGTCCCGTTACCGGAAATCACAACAGAAGCTATTGTCGGAGCCTGCGAGGGAGCCTCCATCACATTATCTGCTTCCAGCGTGAACTGCTCTGATTTCACACAGGGAAGCATCCATGAAGGTTTTAACAGAGTGAGCGGAAACGAGAGTACGTCGATAGCCAATAATCTTTCCTCGATGACCAACTATATCTCAACAGGGCAATATGTTTACCCAGTCGGGAACTCGGCCATCAAAATCGGCAGCAGCAACTACACGGGGTATATTACCACAAAACCGCTGAATCTATCAAAAGATTTCACGCTAACCCTGATGTGCAAAGGCAACTACAACACGAACAATCCGAGCAACGAATATGCGGCTCAGCTACAGGTCTCGTTGGATGGTGTTGCTATGGACACACTGATTATCCCAGCGAACAAAAACAACCACGACTACGAGCTTTTCATGGTGAACCTTCCGGCTGCCACGGCCTCCTCCACTATCAAGCTCCAGACGATTCAAGACACCATCCCCGGAAACAATTGGGCGGAGAAAAGGGTGCTGATAGATGACATCCTCATCTCGGATAACACTTCCTGCTCGTATGTTTGGTGGCGCGGAACCTCGGACACTGTATCGCATGCCAGCACCGCCAACGTGACTCCCAACGTGTCGGCACCAACATACGAAGAACGTTTCTATGTTCAAGCTACCAGCGCTGTCGGATGCAAGTCCGTGGATTCCACCTTGGTAGTCAATCTGCAGTTCCCGCTCGAGGAATCGGTGACAATCTGTGAAAACGAACTGCCCTACACCTGGCGAGATACCATTTTCGAGGTGGGCACTGCCATGAGCGGCACCTACGTTTTCCACCGCACCTCAGTCGCCGGATGCGATTCCGTGGTCACATTGGCACTTACCATCTACGAAATGCCACGTGACACCGTCTATAAAAATATCGCCCTCGCTGACGCCCCCTTCACATGCGAGAACTATGCCATCAGCAAAATGAACGGGACCCAATACACCACACCCGTGGACAACTCCTACAGATACTCTTGCTCACAACAAATTTTCACTTCCGCGGAAGTTGGACCTGCCGGAAAAATCGACAGCATTTCTTTCAACTACGCCTACTCGAATCCAATGACTGTAAAAAACAAGGTCAAGATATATTTGGCCCACACCAACAAAACCACATTCTCAAGCACTACAGACTGGATGTCTCCCTCTAATATGACTTTGGTCTATTCGGGTAACCTGAACTGCAAAAAAGGCTGGAACAACTTCTCCCTCTCGACCCCGTTCGAGTATAATGGCACCGACAATTTGATGGTAATGGTTCTCGATAGCTCCAACAATTATAACAGCAGTACCTACACATTCTACTACACGAACACGACCGGCAACAGAGGGCTTACCTGGCATAGCAATAGTTATTATTGGAACGCTTCCCGATCCGGAACATTGCGCCAAAACAGAAGTGACATCCGATTCCATATTTGCCAACAATCCTACGAATTCGCCAACAAGACGTTCATCGTCGAGGAACCTGGTGTCTATAAAATCATTGACACCTTGACCGACAGCAACGGCTGCGACAGTATCACCGTTCGTTACCTCATTGTGGAGGAGCCACACGAGGACGAGATCTGCGACAGCACCTTCACGGAAGACCAGACTTGGGTGGACAATGTCGGACCCTACTGCTGGGAATATAACGGCAAGATCAACTGCATCGCCGACAAGGACGTGAACGCAAATGGCTACTATGAATTTACTGGTCCCAAGACCATTGAGGGATTTACCGTGGACACCATCTCCTACCTTAAGCTCCTCATCAACCCAACCTACCGCGATACCAACGACTTGAATATCTGTCTTTTCGGCAATGACACCACCGTCACGGACGCTGGAAGAAACATCTCAATCTTCATCAATGGAGACGGATCGGAAATCACGGTGACTTCAACCAATGCGGAGAAGGTGACCGTGGAGCGTTTGAAAGTGGGCGATGTGGAAAGCGCTACCGACTTCGTCTTGAAGCGGAAAACCGCCAAGGGCTGCGACAGCATCGAAGTTTTGCACATCGAGACCACTTTCGTACAACGCGATACCGTCTCTATGGAAACGCTTTTCGAGACTAGCGCATTCACCTGCGTGGACAAGACCATCAGCAACCAAAACGGATCAGGGCATACCGTTCCCCTTAATGACTATTTCGTCTATTCCTGTTCCCAGCAGATTTTCACCCCCGACGAAATAGGAAATGCGGGAAGTATTAGTAAGTTGTCTTTCAACTATGCCTACAGTACCGCTACCACCAAATTAAGTGACGTATATATCTATCTCGGACATACTGGGAAATCGTCGTTTTCCAGCGGCACGGATTGGGTACAGACCTCCGCTATGAAGTTGGTTTACCATGGTCCATTGAACTGTCATCAAGGCTGGAACGAATTCACATTGGACACCCCCTTCGACTACAACGGTACAGACAATCTCGTCATCATGGTGAATGACGTCTCCAGCGGCGGCTACGAAAGTTCAAGCTATAACTTCTATTACACCAACAGTACCAAAAATAACGTGGCCCTCGCTTGGAGCAGTGACAGCTACACTTGGAACACGTCCAGAAGTGGTTCACGTTACAACTATCGTAGCGACATTCGGTTCTATGGTTGTTCCTATCCCACGGTCGAATTTGCCGACAAAACGTTCACAGTAACCAATCCCGGCACTTATGTCATCACGGACACCGTGACTGGCAGCAACGGCTGCGACAGCATCACAGTACGCTACCTCATTGTGGAGGAACCGCACGAGGACGAGATCTGCGACAGCACCTTCACCGAGAATCACATTTGGGTGGACAACGTAGGGCCCTACTGCTGGCACTATAACGACACAAACAACTGCATCGCTGGTAAGACCGTGAATGCCGACGGCTACTACGAGTTCCCAGGCACCAAGATCATCGACGGATTCTCAGTGGACACTATCTCCTACCTGAAACTCACCATCAATCCGACCTACCGCGACACCAACACGGTGACAACGTGTCTGAATGAGATTCCGACGATTATCACATACCCCGTGAACGGCTCGAATCTGAACCTTTCCGCAACAGCATCCAAAGTGACCGTGACAAACACCGTCACAGGTGTGACCGTCGATACCATCAATGCCGCCAAGGGTGACTTTGCCTTGAAGATGCTGACCGCCAAGGGCTGCGACAGCGTCATCATCCTCCACGTGAACACGCTGCAACCCTCCTACAGCGACACTACGGCATCCGTCTGCGGCAGCTTCACATGGTACGGAGTGACTTACACTTCCGTGCCGGACGAACTCCCGACCCATGTTATCTCCGGAGGTAATGCGGTGGGCTGCGACAGCATCGTGCGGCTGCACCTGACGTTGAACGCGGAAATCCACGAGACCAAGGACACCACCGTGTGCGGACAGTTCGAATGGGACGGCGACACCTACACAGCCACCCAAACCATCGTGAAGACCTTCACATCGGCACTGGACTGCGACAGCGTCGTGACCATGAACCTGACGGTAAACCCGAATCCCGTCGTGACCCTTAGCGACTTGACCGTTTGTCCGGATGCCGAAACTGTGAACATTACAGCAACGCTGAATGCGGCAACCACTCCGAGCTACAAATACGAATGGAGCGGCGACCTGACCGTCTCCCCCACCCCCGTCACCACCGACCAGCTGACCGCCTCGACGACGGCCACCGTTCCTGACGCGCCCGCCTCCTGCGGACAAACCTACACGATGAACGTGAAAGTCACTGACGGCAACGGCTGCGAGGCTACCGACGACGCGACGGTCACCGTGAAGACCCCGACCAAACCTGTGATCTCTACTCTCCTTACGGATGACAACTTAGGTTGCAACCCGACCGTGCCTACGCTCACGACGGACAACTTCACTGTGACCGACGAATGCAATACGGCGGCGAAGGTCAAGCTGGAATCTGCCGAAAGCAACGCTGATTGCCAGCACACCAAAGTGTGGACTGCAACGTATGCAAACGTCTGCGGGCTGAAGGCCGACACCGTCAAGGTGACCTACACCTGGACCGAGGACAACCAGAAGCCCGTCATCGCCACCAACGCGGTCAGCGGCGACAAGGGATGCAACCCGACCATCTCCGCCCCGACCTTCACCGGCACTGACAACTGCGAGGGCGAGATCAGCACCGGCATCACGGTGACCACCGACGGCGTCCAGGGCACCGGCTGCGAGAAGTCACAGACCTGGAAGGCCACCTACACCGACGCCTGCGGCAACAAGGCCGACA
>JAIKYR010000052.1 GCA_024682995.1 Bacteroidales bacterium
ACAGAAAATGATTCAGATGATGTACTTGGTCTATACCGCCATGTTGGCGTTGAACGTATCTGCGGATATCTTGAACGCTTTCATTGTGGTGGACGACACATTGGCTATTTCTACACGTAATGCCACACAGCAGAATTTTGCTGACTACAACTGGTTTGAGCAGCAGAAGACGATTCTGGGTGAGGCTAAGATTCACGATGCATACGTTAATGCCCAGGCGCTCAGGAAGGAAACCGACAAGATGGTGAAATACATTGAGAACATGCGCCAGGACCTGATTTTCTTTGTTGACGGCGACACGTTGGTTGAAGTCAAAAACGAAAAGGGCAAGAAAGTGAAAGTCCCCTCCACCGTCTCCACGATGAAGGCGAAGGAGAACTTTGACAAGCCGACAGATTACATGATCAACAAGAAGCATGCTTACGAGCTTGCGGATAAGATTCGGGAATACAAGAAGAACATCCTTAAGCTGGCGAAACCCGCCGATCGCGAGAGACTTTCCGAAGGTCTTGGTCTGAATGTGGACCAGAAGTTCACCAAGGAAGGTGCCGTGCAAACGTGGGCGGAGCACAATTTCGACCATATCATCGCAGCGGCTGCCGTCACCCTCTTGAACAAAGAGGTGGGCGAAGTCCGCAATGCTGAATCCATGATGCTCACCTACCTGAAGGCCTCTATTAGTGCTGAGGACTTCAAGTTCGACCATGTGGAGGGCCGTGCTATCCCGAAATCCCAGATGGTGTTCTCCGGCGACAACTACGAAGCTGACATTATCGTGGCTGCTTACGATACGAAAGCCACACCGGAAGTCTTCTACAAGATGGGTGCTGACACGCTGACCGAAGCCGGTCTGGCTGGTGCCACCAAATTGGAGGGTGAGAACGGTGTCGTGAAACTGAAACTTGCTGCTGGCGATGTGGGTGAAAAACGCTACGCTGGTTTGATCAAGATTATGGACCCGAGCGGCCAACCGAAATATTATGGCTTCAGCGACAAGTACGCTGTGTTGAAACCGTCTGCCACGATTGCGGCTGACAAGATGAACGTGCTTTACGCCGGTATTGCCAACCCGGTGTCCGTGTCCGCTCCGGTGGATCCCGGCAAGTTGAGCATTTCGTTCCCCGGTTGTAATGTGAGCAGCCAGGGTGCCGGCAAGTTCGATGTGTCGGTTCCCGCTTCTTTGATCGGTAGGACTGTCACCGCCACGGTGTCCGCCAAGTTGGGCGAGTCCACCAAGCAACTCGGTGCCACGACTTTCCGTGTGAAGAAGGTTCCCGATCCTCGTGCCGTGCTGGGTGCCAACATCCGCGGTGGCAAACATGCCAAGGCAGAGCTTACCGCCAACCCGGTGCTTCGTGCCACGATGGGTGAGGACTTCGCCTACGACTTGAAATGGAAAGTCAACTCTTTCCGCGTCATCTTCGTGAGCAAGGGTATGGAAGACCCCGCCATGGTTTGCCAAGGCGGTGCTCTCTCCGAGGCTGTGAAGGCCAAAATACAGAAGTCTCCCGCCAATACGGTCATCTACTTCTCGGATATTAAAGTGTCGTCCGAGGCTGGATCCCGTACGCTGGATGAGTTCTCTGTACGTATCAGATAATTTTAAAACTGCTATATTATGAAAAAGTTTGGTTTGTTATTAATCGGAATTTTCGCCTTCTCGTTCGCTTTCGCACAAGACGATGAAGAAGGCAGCACCATGCAGCAGCCCATCAACCGTGCCCCGGCAGAGTTCGCTTGGGAGCAGGTGGATGTGGGCGAGTTCTCGGATCCCATTCCGTATGCGCCCATCCGGCAGGCTGACGTGATGTACTATTACACCATCTGGAGAACCATCGACCTCCGGGAGAAGGTGAACCATCCGCTCTACTTCCCCACGGAAGTGCGCGGCACGTGGCGCAGCCTTGCCCAGACAATCTTCGATGCCATTGACATGGACCATCCCGAAAGAACGGAGGATGTCCTCCCTGTTTATACGGATGACATGTGCCTGGAGCCCACCCCGCGTGGAGACTTGAGAGGCAACTTGGCCATCTCCTACAATATCGATGATATTGACATTGAGACGGGCGAGGTCATTGGTACCAAACCGGTGGAGATTCCTTTTGAACCGAAGGACATTATTTCCTATAATATCAAGGAAATATGGTATTTCGACAAGCAGACCTCCACATTCAAGACCCAGATTCTGACCCTCGAACCCATTATGGAGTATGTGCGTCCGAACACTTCCTCCAATTATGATGAGGAAAGCCAGGATAATGAGAATGTGAGCGAGGCTCCTGTGAAGAAACGTATCGGTTACATCTATTATAGTGAACTGAGACCGTTCCTCGCCAAGCAGGAGGTTTATAATGTGCGTAACAACGCCCAGCGTCTCTCCTTCGACGACCTGTTGACATGGAAGCGCGAGTTTGCCTCCCTGATTTACAAGCAGGCTAATGTGTATGACCGTGAGATTCAGGAATACATTACCAATTCCCGCGACCAGCGTCTTGAATCCGAGCGGATTACCGACGAGCTTCGTAGATTTGAAAGCGACCTTTGGGAATTTTAAAAAAAAAACAAAAAACCAGACTTTTTTCATAGAATTCAAAACGGGTGCCGATGGTGCCCGTTTTTTTTTACCTTTGCAAAAAAAAAATCTTATGATAGTAATTACGGGTGCGGCCGGTTTTATTGGCAGTTGTATGGTGGCCAAAATGAATGAGATGGGCCGCCGTGATATCGTTATGGTGGATGATTTTACCAAGGAAATCAAACGCCGGAATTGGGAGGATAAGTTATATCTGGATAAGATTCACCGGAAGGATTTCTTCCAGTGGGCCGAGCAGCATTTCGATGACATCGAATGGATTATCCATCTGGGTGCCCGCACGGACACCACGGAATTTGATTATTCTGTGTTTGAGGAACTCAATGTGGACTACACGCGGCGGATTTGGAATCTGGCTGCCAAACACGGAATCCCTCTTATATACGCCTCCTCTGCGGCTACGTATGGCGCAGGCGAACTGGGGTATGTGGACCAGGAGCAGCTGGCTTACCGTCTCCAGCCTTTGAATCCGTACGGCAAGTCCAAGAACGAGATAGACAAGTGGATTTTGAAGCAGCCTTCGGCACCGCCGTATTGGTATGGGTTCAAGTTCTTCAATGTTTATGGCCCGAACGAATACCACAAGGGGCGGATGGCTTCGGTGGTGTTACATGCGTTCCATCAGATTCAGGATACGGGGAAGGTGAAACTTTTCCGCTCGCACCGTCCGGATTACGCGGACGGCTACCAGTTGCGCGATTTTGTGTATGTGAAGGACCTGGTGCGGGTGCTGTACTGGTTCATGAATCATCATCCGGCCAGCGGGATTTATAACCTCGGCACCGGTCTGGCGCGCCCTTTCCTGAGCCTGGCTGAATCGACCTTCGCTGCGATGAAACTGGAACCGAATATTGAGTTTGTGGATATGCCGGAAGACATACGGGAGAAATATCAGTATTTTACGGAAGCGGATATGCATAAGATGCGTCTGACAGGCTATAGAAGGCCATTTTACTCGTTGGAAGACGGTGTCAAATCCTATGTGCGTCGTTATTTGCTTAAGGACAGGGTCTATTCGTTATCCACAAAAAGGTTTTAAATTCTTTTTTTTAGAGTGCTCGTTATATCAAAGTTTTTTATATCTTTGTCTTCCCTAAAACTATATAATTTTATTGTCGATAGTCTATTAGTCTAATAAATTTTTGCCAATGAAAAACTATACGGATAAGGAGATTCTGCAGACACTGAAAACGGTGTTTGGTTACGACAAGTTCAAGGGTGACCAGCTGAAGATTATCAAGTCGTTGCTTAAGGGCAAGGATTGTTTTGTCATCATGCCTACGGGCGGGGGCAAGTCTTTGTGCTACCAGTTGCCGGCACTGATGAAAGAGGGCACGGCCATTATCATTTCTCCGCTGATTGCCCTGATGAAGAACCAGGTGGACGCCATCCGGAACTTCGGCACGGACATGGGAATTGCCCACTTCCTCAACTCCTCGCTGACGAAAATGGAAATTAACGAGGTGAAGCAGGATCTCATTTCAGGAAAGACGAAACTGCTGTATGTGGCCCCTGAATCGCTGACGAAAGAAGAGAACGTGAAGTTCTTCCAGGATGTGAACATCTCCTTTTACGCTATCGATGAGGCACACTGTATCTCGGAATGGGGTCATGACTTCCGTCCGGAATACCGTCGTATCCGCGCCATCATCAACAAGATTGGCAAAAAGGTGCCGGTGATTGCGCTGACAGCTACAGCCACGCCCAAGGTGCAGAGCGACATCCAGAAGAACCTCGGCATGGACAAGGCTGAGATTTTCATCTCTTCGTTCAACCGGCCGAACCTGTATTATGAAATCCGGGAGAAGACCAAGGATGTGGATAAGGAGGTGGTGAAATTCATCAAGAGCCACCCTGGCAAGTCAGGCATCATCTACTGCCTGAGTCGCAAGAAAGTGGAAGAGCTTGCTTCGTTCCTTCAGGTGAACAAGATCCGCGCCCTGCCGTATCATGCCGGTCTGGACTCGCGTACCCGCGTGCAGAACCAGGATGACTTCCTGATGGAGAAGGCCGACGTCATCGTAGCCACCATCGCCTTCGGTATGGGCATCGACAAACCCGATGTGCGTTTTGTCATCCACTACGATATGCCCAAAAGTCTGGAAGGCTACTATCAGGAAACAGGACGTGCCGGCCGTGACGATGGCGAGGGCCTTTGCATCGCTTTCTATGACTACAAGGATTTGCACAAATTGAAGAACTTCTCCAACAAGAAATCCGTGGCCGAACAGGAGGTGGTGAACCAGCTGCTGGCGGAGACTGCCTCGTATGCGGAATCGACCAGCTGCCGCCGCAAACACCTGCTCCATTATTTCGGCGAGAACTACGAGGAGGAAAACTGCCACAATTGCGACAACTGCAACCATCCGAAGCCCAAGATGAACGCCTCGGAGCTCATCGTGCTGGCTATGGAAGTGATTCAGACGGTGAAACAGCAGTTCAAGGAAGACCAGATTATTGACATTCTGATCGGCAATAAAACGACCTCCATTGTCAAATTCAAACATAACAAGCTCAAACAGTTTGGCGAAGGTCAGGATTATGATGAAAAATTCTGGTCCAACATCATCCGTCTGGCCATCTTCGACGGCCTTATCGTGAAGGATGTGGAGAATTACGGCCTGCTTAAGATCACCCCGAAAGGGGAGAAGTATATGCTCAACCCCTATTCCATCATGACAACCAAACCGGCGAAGGAGAATGAGGAGGAGGAAGACGAGGTGATTGACAATGTGGTCGGTGGCGTAGAAGAAGCCTTTGATACGGCCCTCTTTGGTCTGCTGAAAGATTTGCGGAAGGATATCTCCAAGGAGGAGAATTTGCCTCCGTTCGTGATCTTCCAGGATCCTTCGTTGGAGGATATGTGTATCCAGTATCCCACCACGATGGAGGAGATGACGCACATCGCCGGTGTGGGTGTGGGTAAGGCGCAGAAGTACGGCAAACGTTTTATCGAACTTATCCGCAATTATGTGGAGGAGAATGAGATAGAGCGTCCTCAGGACTTTGTGGTGAAATCCGTGGTCAAGAAGTCGGCCATCAAGGTGTTCATCATCCAGAGCATTGACAGGAAGGTGAGCTTTGAAGATATCGCCATCGCCAAGGGTTTGGATATGAATGAATTGTTGAGCGAGATAGAGATGATTGTCTCCTCTGGCACCAAGATAGACATCAGCTATTACATTGATGAAGAGATCGAGGAATACCATCAGGAGGACATTTTGGACTATTTCGCCAATGCGGAATCGGATTCGGCGGAGAAGGCACTTGAAGTGCTGGGTGAGGACGAATACACCTTGGAGGAGATTCGTGTGATGCGTATCAAGTATCTGTCGGATGTGGGGAATTAACAATTGACAATTAACAATTAACAATTAATAATTAACAGCTGATAATTAATAGTGATACATGGAAGAGATTAGAGAAAATGTGAATCCGGTGGAGAATGTGGTGCCGGATGAAGTGATGCCCGGTTTTGTGTCGGCGGAATCAAAGGAGAAAAGTGAACGACAGGCTCAGGAAGAGACGGAGCAGCCGGAACGCGAACCCGAATTTAAGGAAGTGGACGGAAATGAGTCCAAGGGGGAGGGGACCTGCGACCGGGGCAAACGTTGCCGGATAGCGCAATGGATTTTCAACGCCTTGATGCTGGCGGCGGTGGCCACGCTGTTCATTCTCCATTTCTGCCAGAAGCCGGAGAAACATGCCGCTCCGCTGGTCTCGGGACAGCCGGGTAACGGGGATGTGGTGTATGTGAACATCGACACCATCAACGAGAAATATGAAATGGTCTCCCTGCTGACGGACAGCATCGAGATGGAGAAGCAGCGTCAGGCGGTGGTGTTCCAGAACCGTCAGAAGGCACTGGAGCAGAAGCTGTCCAACTACCAGAACAATATGCAGAGCGGCCAGCTTACAGCCCAGCAGGCACAGTACGCGGAGGCTTCACTGCAGCAGGAAAGCCAGCGTTTGCAGAACGACTACGCAGTGGCGGTGGAAGCCCTTGAGGCCCGCTATACGGCAGCACTGGCCCAAATTGCCGATTCGTTGAAGGCGGCTACTGCCCGCGTCAACAAGAAGTACAACGCTTCATTCGTGTTCAGCTACGGTGCCGGCGGCCAAATGCTGTGTGCCGACCCCACCAAGGACATCACCAATGAGGTGCTGGACGAATTGAACAAACCCTTTACTAGAAAACGCAAATAAAAGAATAGGGTATGCAAGAGGAAAAGAAGAAGTCGAAAGGCATTTGCTGGCATTGTGTGCTGCTGGTCGTGGCTTTGCTGCTGCTGGCCGGATTGTTGCTGTATGCTGCCCTTCGGGAAAAGCCCGTTGTTTCGGATGTGACGGAACCAGCGGATAAGGAATTGGCTGCTTTGCATGAGTTTCCTCCAATGGACTTTGTGGACTCCCTCTATTATGAAAAGACTGTAGCGACATACGAGAATGATGCCCCCAAGGATGTCTATTATTATGAAAAAGACAGTCTTGGCATGCCCACAACCAAAAAAGTGCATGAAACGCATTACTATCCCGGTAAGGTGCTGTTTATTGATGGGAATTTGTCGGAAGGCACCAACCGTGACGGCCTCTGGTACGCTTATCATAAGAACGGCAACGTGCAGACGATGGCCCATTACAAAAATGGCAAGGAGGATGGACGATATACCGTCTATTATGAGAATGGGAATGTGCGTTATACGGGATTCTACAAGGATGGCAAAAGAGTGGGCGAGTGGAAGTTCTACGATGAGGAGGAGAAGCTGATGCATACGAAGAATTTTGACAATAAATAGTGGAGAGATTAGAGTTTAGAGATTAGAGTTGAGAGGGATTTAGGGAGTTAAGAAATTAAGAAGTTAAAGCTAATGGCTAACAGCGAATAGCCAAGCCGTAAATAAATCAAAGAATTAATAACCAAAATACATCAATTTTATGGAATTACCTTTTGCAGAAGCGTGGAAAATCAAGATGGTGGAGCCCATCAAGAAATCCACAAGAGAAGAAAGAGAAAAGTGGCTTCTTGAAGCGCACAACAACATTTTCATGCTGAAGAGCGACTATGTTTACATTGACCTGTTGACGGACTCGGGTACGGGCGCGATGAGCGACCGTCAGTGGAGTGCCATGATGATGGGTGATGAGAGTTACGGTGGCGCCCGCTCGTTCTATCACATGAAGGATACCATCACGGAGCTTACCGGCTTCAAGTTCGTCATTCCTACACACCAAGGACGTGCAGCTGAGAATGTGTTGTTCAGCTATTTGGTTAAACCCGGCAACATTATCCCCGGCAATGCCCATTTTGACACCACCAAGGGTCATATCGAGAGCCGTAAGGCCTTCGCTATTGACGTCACCGTTACGGAGGCGTACGACACCCAGTTGGAGGTGCCCTTCAAGGGAAATGTCAGCTTGGAGAAGTTGGAGAAGATCCTGAAAGAGAACCAGGGCAATGTTCCGTTCATGGTGCTCACCGTAACCAACAATACGGTGGGTGGCCAGCCGGTCAGCATGAAGAACATCCGCGAGACCTGCGAACTCTGCCACAAGTACGGCGTGCCGGTCAACATCGACAGCGCCCGTTTCATTGAGAACTGCTACTTCATCAAAACCCGTGAGGAAGGCTATGCCGACAAGACCCTGCGGGAGATCGCGTTGGAAATGTTCAGCTATGCCGACAGCATGACGATGAGCGCCAAGAAGGACGGCCTCGTGAACATGGGTGGTTTCATCGCCACCAACAAGGAGGATTGGTATGAGGGCGCCAAGCTCTTCTGCATTCCCTTCGAGGGCTTCCTGACGTACGGCGGTATGAACGGACGTGACATGGATGCTTTGGCAGTGGGCCTTAAGGAGAACATTGAGTTTGACATGGTGGAAACGCGTATCAAACAGGTGCAGTATTTGGCCAACAAGTTGGATGAATACGGCATTCCTTACCAGCGTCCTGCCGGTGGCCATGCTATCTTCGTGGATGCCGACAAGGTGCTGACGCAGATTCCCAAGGAGGAGTTTCCTGCCCAGACACTGACGTGCGAACTCTATCTGGAAGCCGGTATCCGTGCTTGCGAGATCGGCTATGTGCTCGCTGACCGCGACCCCGTGACCCGCGAGAACCGTTTCGGAGGCAACGATTTTGTGCGCCTCTGCATCCCGCGCCGTGTCTATACCAACAACCACATGGACGTGATTGCCGCCGCCCTCAAGAATGTGTATGACCGCCGCGAAACCATCACCCGCGGTCTGGAAATCACGTGGGAGGCTGCCTTGATGCGCCATTTCACCTGCCAGTTCAGAAGACTGAAATAAGAGATGATTTTATAATGGTAGGTCGGCGGGTTTGCCCGCCGACCTATTTTTTTCCATAAAAATCCAATCCTATGTTGATCGTTGGCGATGTTCTGGTCTCGGATGAGCTGATAGACAAATACTTTTGCTGTGACTTGACGCAGTGCGCGGGCGCGTGTTGTGTGGAGGGCGATGCCGGCGCCCCCGTAGCAGCGGACGAGGTGGCGGATATGGATAGCTGCTACCCTGTTTTCCGGCAGTATATGACCGATGCGGGCGTCTCTGCGGTGGAGGCCGTGGGAGAAACCTTTGTGCTGGATGGCGACAGCTTCGGCACGCCGCTGATTCCGGCCACCAAAGCGTGCGCCTTCTCTTTCGAGGAGGATGGCATCACGAAATGCGCTATTGAAAAGGCTTTCCTCCAGGGCGAAATCTCTTTCAGAAAGCCAATATCCTGCTATCTCTATCCTATTCGTGTCAGCAGGGTTGGGAAGTACACCGCCCTGAACTATCACCATTGGGACATCTGCAAAACGGCATGTGAAAAGGGCAGAGCGTTGGCCCTGCCCGTGTATAAGTTTCTCAAAGAACCGTTGTTACAAGCCTTTGGGGAGGATTGGTACCGCGAGCTGGAGACGGCTATAGAATCTCGT
>JAIKYR010000069.1 GCA_024682995.1 Bacteroidales bacterium
CGTTCGTGTTGCGGAACTGGTCGAAGACCTCGTTGATTTTATCCATATCCATAATTCAAAATTTTGGGGCTGCAAAAGTACAAAAAAAAACAAGAGGGTTTTATGGGTGTCGGGCATCAGGATTCAGCCGTCTCCAACATCTTCCGGAAATCCTCTTCCGAGATGATGGGCACGCCCAATGTTTCCGCCTTGCGGCGTTTTTCGGGGCCCATTTTTTCTCCAGCGAGCACAAAAGATGTATTTTTCGAGATGGACGACGTGTTTTTGCCACCGTATCGTTCCACCATCTGCTTGATTTCGTCGCGCGATACGGAGAATACGCCGCTCACCACCACCGTTTTCCCAGCCAAGGTCTGCGCAGTTTCCGAGTCCGCCGCTGTCTCCTCTACTTCCATATGCAAGCCGGCCTCGCGCAGATCCATAATCTGCTGCAAGTTCTCCGTCCGATTGAAAAACAGGATGATGCTGTCGGCCACCCGTTCACCCACATCTTCCACCTCCATCAGTTCCTCCTGTGACGCATTGGCCAGGGCATCCACCGTCCGGAAATGGCGTGCCAGCTTCTTGGCCGTCACCTCTCCCACAAAACGGATGCCCACGGCATACAACACACGCTCAAAGGGCACACCCTTCGACTGCCCGATGCCGTTCAGGATATTCTGCACCGTTTTTTCCTTAAAACTGATCATCCGGCTTTTGCCATCCTCATCCTCCAGCACTTTTTCCAAGCCAAAAAGCTGGTCGTACGTCAGATGGTACAAGTCGGAGGCATTGCGCACAAGACCTTGGTTATAAAGAAGTTCTATTTTACCCTCGCCAAGAGAATCGATATTCATCGCCTTACGCGAGATAAAATGCTGCAGACGGCCCTTGATTTGCGGAGGGCAATGGTTTTCATTCGGGCAAAAGACACCCGCCTCACCCTCATTCTGCTGCAACAGGGTCCCGCAAACCGGGCAATGGGTCACAAATGGGACAGGAAGCGCATCCGGCTGGCGGCGGTCAAGGTCCACGCCCACAATTTTGGGGATAATCTCGCCGCCTTTCTCCACCCAAAGGCTATCTCCGGTACGGATATCCAGCTCGCGCATGAAATCCCGGTTGTTCAACGTAGCCCTTTTCACCACAGTTCCGGCCAACGATACGGGTTTCAGATTGGCCACAGGTGTCACAATGCCCGTGCGTCCCACCTGGAAATCCACGCTCAGCAGCGGCGTGGAGACGCGCTCGGCCTTGAACTTGTAGGCGATGGCCCACCGGGGGCTTTTCGCCGTGGAGCCCACCTGCTGCTGCTGGGCAAAATCGTTGATTTTTATGACAATGCCATCAATCGGGTACGGCAATTCGCGCCGTTTCACATCCCATTGGCGGATAAATTCGTGAACACCCTCCAACCCCGACACTTTCTCCATCACGTCGGGAAAACGGAAGCCCCACTCGTGCAATTTGCGCAATTGGTTGTAATGATTGTGTTCCGGAAGGTTTTCCCCGAGCGCGTAATAGAGTTTGAAGCATAGTCCCCGTTTGGCCACCTCGGACGAGTCGCGGAGTTTGAGGCTGCCCGAAGCGGCATTCCGAGGATTGGCGAACAGGGGGTCGCCTGTTTCCTCTCGCTGGGCATTCAGTGTTTCGAAGCTGTCGAAGGGCATCAGGATTTCGCCGCGTGCCTCCAGAAGATCCGGGTAGTCGCCCTGTAGCGCCAGCGGCACGGAGTTGATGGTACGCACATTGGCCGTCACCACATCGCCCCGGACGCCGTCGCCGCGCGTGACCGCACGCACCAGCACACCCTTCTCGTATATCAGGCTGATAGCCACACCGTCATATTTCAGTTCGCACACGTACTCCGGCGAAGCATGGAGAAGACCACGGATCCGCGAATCAAACTCCTGCAAGTCCTCTTCGGAATAGGTGTTTCCCAACGACAACATCGGATACAGGTGCGTGGCCGTCTCAAACTGCTTGGTGACGGTGCCACCCACCCGCTGCGTGGGACTGTCCGGCCGCGCATACTCCGGGTATTGTTTCTCCAAATCAATCAGTTCCTGAAGCAGCTGGTCAAAATCATAATCACTAATCTTCGGATCGTCCAACATATAATAATAATAGTTGTGACGATTAATCTCCTCCGTAAGGTGGTTGATGCGGGACAATATATCGGACATGGCGGCCATTAATATAATTTATTGTATGACGGACTACATGAGGCCGCGATTCTTCAGCAACGGTTCAATGGAAGGTTTGCGACCGCGGAACGCCACGTACAAGTTCATCGGGTCGTCGGTGTTGCCCCGCTCCAGAATATGGGTGCGGAAGGCCGTAGCCGTAGCTTGATCGAAAACGCCATGCTCACGGAAGGCCTCGAATGCATCGTTGTCGAGTACCGCTGCCCACGTATAGCTGTAGTAACCAGCGCCATAGCCACCGGAAAAGATATGCTGGAAGTACGGACTACGATAACGGGAAATGATGGACGAAATCAAACCGATCTTCGCCATCTGCTGGTTCTCGAAATCCGGTTGCCTAATCTCCGTCTTCTCCGTCAGCGTATGGTAATCCATATCCAGCAGGGAGGCGGCCAGAAGTTCCGTATTGATAAAGCCCTGCCCGAAGGTGGCTGAGGCTTCCATCTTACGAATCAGCTCATCCGGGATGGACTCTCCCGTCTGGTAATGATGTGCATACATCTTGAGGATTTCCGGCTCCGTGGCAAAATGCTCCATGAACTGAGAGGGCATCTCCACATAATCGCGCGGAACGTTCGTACCAGAAAGAGAGCGATAGTGGCAGCGCGACAGGATGCTGTGCAGCGCATGACCGAACTCATGAAACAAAGTTTGCAACTCATCCACGTTGAGCATGGAAGGCTTGTCTCCGGAAGGTTTCGTGAAGTTGAACACCAGAGAGACTATCGGTATGACATTCTGACCTTCACGGGTCCAGTACTGCTCGCGGAAATTGGTCATCCAAGCGCCACTACGCTTGGATTCTCTCGGAAAGAAGTCCATATACACAATGGCGATCACCTCATTGTTGTCAATCACCTCATAAACTTTCACATCCTCCTGATATACAGGAATATCCTTATTCTCCTTAAAGGTCAGGCCATACAATTTGTTGCATACCATGAACAAGCCCTTTTGCGCGGTATCCAATGAAAAATAGGGACGGATCAGCTGGTCATCCAAGTCGTATTTCTCGCGACGGCGTTTTTCAGCATAATAACGCCAATCGTAAGGTTCCAACGTGAAGTTACCACCCTCTTTGCGAATCATCGACTGGTATTGGGCGGCCTCCTCCTTAGCCTTGGCCAGTGCGGGTTGCCACACCTGATTGAGCAGCTGATAGACATTCTCAGCATTCTTGGCCATACAGTCATCCAACACATAATCGGCGTAATGGTTGTAACCGAGGATGTGGGCCCGCTCAATTCGCAAGTTAACTATTTCATTGATAATGGCTGAATTATCAAGTTCGCCACCGAGGCAACGCGTAGAATAGGCCGTCCATATCTCCTTCCGTAGTTCACGATCCGCACAGTTCATCAAGAAGGGCTCCAAGGTAGGCATATCTAATGTGAAAGCATACTTGCCCCTGGTTTTCGCATCAGCGTCGGCCACTTCGCGGGCATTAACCAACTGTTCCGCCGTCAGGCCTTTCAAACGCAAGGAATCAGAAACCACCAACTTGTATTTGTTCGTGGCTTTCAGCACATTATTGCCGAATTTCTGCGTCAGCGTCGCCAACTTTTCATTAATCTCCCGAAAACGGGGTTGTTTGTCGGCCGGCACATTGGCACCGCCACGTACAAACCCTTTATAAGTTTCTTCCAGAAGACGCAGTTGCTCCGCATTGAGTTTCTCCTTGTCCTTATGTTCATATACATATTTCACTCGTTTGAACAGTTTGTCATTCAACATGATATCATCACCGTGCGCGGACAACATAGGAAGAATGGTGTCAGCCAAGTGCTCCATTTCGTCACTATTACAACATTCCATCAGGTTTAAGAAAACCATGCTAACCTTGTTCAGCAATTCATCGCTGTATTCCAATGGGATAATGGTATTGCCGAAAGTAGGATCTTCACTATTGTTGACGATGGTTTCCACCCACTCTTTCTGCTGACGCATTCCCTCCTCAAAAGCTGGAAGATAGTGTTCCGTCTTGATTTCAGAAAACGGAGGAACACCATACGGCGTGTTCCATTCCTGCATGAAGGGGTTGTCTTTCAAATTCGACTGATCCTCCTTCGACTTGCAGGAGGATGCCAGGATGCTCGTGGCAATAAGAGCGGTCATAATACACAAGTTTCGTTTCATATTATATAATGTTTTATTGTATAATTCATCCATCGGATTACGGCGGCAAAGATACGGAATAATCCGTTATCCGCCTTGTTCAAATATGACGCACAAAGGGCAAATTTCTCCGAAATCAAATTACAATCTTAACAATTGATTGTTAATTTTAAAATAGCTAATTTTTAACTTATTGTAAATCACAATGAAAAAATTTTCATTTCGCTCTTGACAAGGGGTACGGGGTGATTGTATATTTGCCGTGTGTTCAAGAGAGATGACGAAGGGCTGGCAATCCCGAGTAGGACGAGAGCATGACAGGAAAAAGAAAGGAAGCCTACAGAGATCGAACAACTCCGAAACAAGTCCAAGGGGCAAGAATCGGGGCGTAAAAGGCGGAAGCCGCATCCACGAAACAGGAGGAACAATTATTAAAAGAATCAAAAACGAAAAAAAACAGAAAAATGAAACGAGTACTTTTACTTTTCGGAGCCATGTTTTTAGCATGCTCCGTATGGGCAAAGGGAGACCTGCCCACCATCATCATCCACAAGAGCGACGGAGGCCCATGGGCATTCCTCAACCTCTACAACGATATTTTGTACACACCGGCGCAAGACGAGACGCATCCTGCCACGCTGGATTGCACCGGATCGGGTTACAGTGCTTGCCGTGTTCCCAGGAACAATGCCTTGTCCATGTACACATCAAACATTATTGGCAATCCCACCGTCAGTCCCGTTTTTGCCGATGCCATCAATCAAATCATCGAGGCAAGCGAGCGCAATGCGGAAAGAGGGGTGGTGAATGGAACGCAATCCAAGAAGATTGCCATCACTGGCAATCGCGGAATGGAGACTTACGCGGTGAAAGGCACTTGGCAGTATAATTCGCGCGGAGGATGTACCATGTACATCTATGTGACACCCTTAAGTTTTCGAATCCCATAATTCCAAAGTGATATGACGATGAAACCGCACAAAATTATCCTTACGACAATCGGCATCCTGGTTTGTGCAACCGTCCGATGCCAGCCATGGATTGGCACCCTCTTTGACTGGGACACGGCTGTAGTCTTGGGGGCTGGAACATTTCCTTCCGACCTCTCGCATCTGAAATGCAGGGTAAGCGACGGCACGTTCTACTACACGGACATGACATCATACCAACAAGCATCGCGCAATTACACAGCCGTCATCCATAGCGTTCGCTTGGACAATTTTGTGGCATCTTCCATCCATATTCCCTTACCCCCAACGGTTAAAAAGAAGGAAGAGGCTGCCGGCAGGTATTGGATTCACGATTTCAGCATTTACCCGAACAGAGTCGTGGTTTCGACACAAGACCAAATTATCCTCTACCATCGGGGAGATTCAGACACTGTGACATTCGACACCATGTTCCAACACACCAACATTAAGGCAGCATACATTTTCCATGACACGCTTCATTATTTTGAAGAAGAGCATGATACGGGGTACAAATGGTTTCGTCGTCCGCTCCGCGGGGGACAAGAGGAACTAGTGCGAGTACTATCCTACGAAGCGCCTCATGTCGTCCAAGCGAGTCCAAACCGTTATTTTTTCCACGATCAACAACATGTTTTCTTTCTAAGCACACGATTCCCCCTACTCCACCAGTACGGACTGGATGGCAGCTGGATCCAAGACTTTGTCTTCGACATTCCCGACTGGCATCCCTTTGAAGAGGAATACATCCGAAAATCCCTTTCCGTGCCGTATGGCATAGAGCGGATCCGCGCCACCATGAATGAGATTTGGCGGTATTCCTATCCGAAGTATGACTTTCCCATTGGTGGGGGACATCTGCTATACTACACACAATACGACACGACAACCAGGAAATCGCACCTGCAGTATGCCTATCTTGATCCATCCGGGAACACATGTTTGTTCCAAAAAAAAGACACCTGTCAGGATATGTACAGCGGGGAGCGGTTTCCTTTCCTCCTATTTGAATCCGACATGGACAAGGCCCGTATCAGCTGGAACGACCTGTTACTGGAGATTTGTGCTGAGAGTGCCGTCAGCTGGACGGGCCTTACCCCGGCGGAGTACAAGCTCCGACAGGAGGAGTATTTCAAGCGGAACGAACCCATCATCAAGATCAGAGCAATGCGTCACAAAAACAGCCGACCGGAAACACGAGCCCTTCTTTACGATGGGGAACGGAACCTTCTGTCGCTTCAGGACTTGCCTGCGCAGAAGAACGTTTTCCTGGTCACCAAAGCATTATCCTGTTCCGCCTGCATGAAATTCCTGCTCGGACTGTTCAACACAACGGATTCAAACCATATTCACATCGGCATTTACTACGACTTTATTCCGGGAGCCTTACGTGAGCGGGAGATGAAAAAGGAGATCCGGCAGTATCTGGAAAGGCCGTTCGACCTTTACTACCCTGCCTGTCAGCGGAGCATCCATAATCCACGTCGTATCTCTTCCATAATAGGATTTTCCGAAGAGGCAGGCCTCCTTTTGTACGAGAAAGGCAAGGCTCCCATTTTCTACGATCTCGACCACATTTTCGAAGACGACCCTTACACTTACCGTCTTAAGGCAGACTTCGAGCAGGAGTGGATTCGTTTCACGCAAAATCAAAAGTGAATGCCAAACAAAAAATGTGTACCTTTGCCGCCAAATTGAAGAGGACATGGCTTATACGATAGACCTGACGAAAATCACCCAATACGACCACGTTGAATTTGTAGCCAAGCAAGTGGTGGAAGGCTTCATCACCGGACTGCACCGCAGTCCCATGCACGGTTTCTCGGTGGAGTTCGCCGAGCACCGCCAGTACAACACGGGGGAGCCCATCCGTCATATTGACTGGAAGTTGTACGCCCGCACGGACAAGCTGTTCGTAAAACGCTATGAAGAGGAGACCAACCTCCGATGCCACCTCATCATCGACAACTCGTCGTCCATGTACTTCCCCATTCGGGAAAAATACTCCCTGGCCTCCCCGAACAAGATATTCTTCGCCGTCTATGCGGCGGCCGTGCTGATGCAGATTTTCAAGAGCCAGCGCGATGCCGTGGGGCTGAGCGTGTTCTCCGACAAGCTGGAGCTGCACACCCATGCACGGGGCGGGGATGCACATCAGAAGATGATCTACCGCGAATTGGAGAAGATACTCCAACCCATCGGGCAAGACGTGCACCGGAACTCCTTAGTCACCGACACGCTCCATCAGATTGCCGAGCAGATCCACCGCCGCTCCTTGGTGATTATCTTCAGCGACATGCTGGAGAGCCAGCGTGATCTGGACGAGATGATGTTGGCGTTGGGACATCTTCGCCACAACAAACACGAAGTTCTGCTGTTCCACACCTTCGACAAGAGCCTCGAATACGACTTCGCCTTCGAGAACCGCCTGTACAAATTCGTGGATATGGAGACCGGACGTGAAATCAAGGTCCACGCCAACAACATACGCGAATTCTACCAGAATACCATCCATGATTTCTTCCACGAGATAAAGGTCAAATGCGGGCAATACCAGATCG
>JAIKYR010000078.1 GCA_024682995.1 Bacteroidales bacterium
ACGGCGTGAGATACGCCAGAGAGATTGCGGTGATTACAGCGCCGGGGCACACCTCTTCCCATTCCGAACAGAGAAGTTAAGCCCGGCCGCGCCGATGGTACTGCCTTAGCCGGTGGGAGAGTAGGTCGTCGCCCAATACCACAGAGCCCCTTCCTAAGATGGGGCTTTTTTTTTGCCTCGAAAGGGGCGGTTGTACATGCTGAATTCAAATAATACATTGTTTTCTCCGAAATGACTGATGCAAACTTAACTATCTATTGTTAAGTTTGACGGAGCCTTTTGTAACCCTCTGGTTTTCAATTTCCATTTTTTTTCTTTCCCATCTTGACAAAAATATT
This sequence comes from Bacteroidales bacterium, assembly GCA_024682995.1. Classification (GTDB taxonomy): domain Bacteria; phylum Bacteroidota; class Bacteroidia; order Bacteroidales; family WCHB1-69; genus F23-D06. The sequence continues at coordinate 339 of JAIKYR010000078.1, forward strand.
ATTGCAGTTGTATCTTTGTCCGCATGAATAAACATTCATAAAAAAAACGTATTTTTGCACTCATTAAAAACAAAAAAAGATTGATATGGAAAAAGAAGAAGTCAAGAGCAGCGTGAATGCCGAAAAGTTGAAAGTGCTGAACTCCACGCTGGAGAAGTTGGAAAAAACCTTTGGCAAAGGCTCGATCATGCGGATGGGCGACACGAAAGTGGAGGATATGGATGTCATCTCGACCGGCTCCATCGGTCTGGACACCGCGCTGGGCGTCGGTGGCCTTCCCAAGGGCAGAATCATTGAAATATATGGACCGGAATCCTCCGGTAAGACCACTCTGGCCATCCACGCCATCGCCGAGGCACAGAAGCAGGGAGGCATTGCCGCCTTCATTGATGCGGAACACGCCTTTGATCGTTTCTATGCCGAGAAATTAGGCGTAAACACCTCCGACCTGCTCATCTCACAGCCCGACAACGGCGAGCAGGCACTTGAAATCGCCGACAACCTCATCCGTTCCGGCGCCATCGATATCATTGTCATCGACTCCGTGGCGGCCCTTACCCCGAAGAGTGAAATCGAAGGCGACATGGGCGATTCCAAAGTCGGTTTGCAGGCCCGCCTCATGTCGCAGGCTCTCCGTAAGCTGACGGCCACCATCAACAAGACGGGCTGCTGCTGCATCTTTATTAACCAGTTGCGCGAAAAGATCGGTGTTATGTTCGGCAACCCCGAAACTACCACCGGCGGTAACGCCCTCAAGTTCTATGCCTCTGTGCGCCTTGACATACGTCGCCAAGCCCAAATCAAAGAGGGCGATATGTCCATAGGCAACCACGTGAAAGTGAAGGTGGTGAAGAACAAGGTGGCTCCTCCATTCCGTCAGGCTGAATTCGACATCATGTTCGGCGAAGGCATCTCCAAAACCGGCGAGATTGTTGACTTGGGCGTGGAATACAACATCATTAAGAAATCCGGTTCCTGGTTCTCCTACGGCGACAGCAAACTGGCCCAAGGACGGGAAAGCGTCAAGCAACTGCTGGCCGACAATCCTGAGCTGGCCGACGAGTTGGAAGCCAAAATCCGCGAAGCCATCAAAGAAAACCAACACTGAATCACGGTATGAAACATCTGACCACTCTGCTGCTGGTTTCCCTTGCCCTGTTCTTCTTCGGCTGTCAATCGAATAAAAAATACGAAGGCATGCCAAAGGAGTTGGCCTCCCTGTGCAGGCAGATAGATAAACACCCCAAAAACGCTGAGCTCTATTACCAACGGGCCGACTATTATTATTTTCACAAGAATATCGACAAAGGCGTTGCTGACATGCAGCAGGCCATAAAGTTACAGCCGGACAGCAGCAAATATTACGTCAAGCTCTCCGACCTCTATTTTGCCCAGCATGAGACCGACCTTGCGGAGGAGATGCTCCAAAAAGCCATTTCCAAGCAGAAGGACAACAACGAAGCGCGACTGAAGCTAGCTGAACTGTACTTTCATCAACACATGCTCAACGACTGCAGCAAGACTTTGGATGAGGCTTTAGCGCTGCAAAAATACAACCCCAAAGCCTATCTTATCAAAGCTTTCATGTTGAAAGAACAACAGGACACTGTCGGGTATCTGCGTATGCTGCAATTAGTTATTGACCAAGATCCCAAGGAGGTTAAAGCCTATTTGGAACTGGGATATTTTTACCAGCAGAAAATGGATCCGTTGGCCATCAGCTATTATGAAAATGCGTTAAATGCGGATCCTAACAATGTGGAGATCCATTATAATCTGGGAAAGATGTATCAGGATCTGAGTCGCATAGAAGAAGCTGAAGAACAATACAAGATGGCCATTGATTTGGACCCGAAGCATGTGCCGTCCCTGAACAACTTGGGATACTTATATTTGGATGACGAGGTGGCCCGTTACGACGAAGCCGTCAAATTGTTCACGCAGGCCATCCAGGCCAATCCGAATTTGGCGTATTTGTACTGCAACCGGGGGTTGGCTTATGAATCGCTGGGAAATTATGCGAAAGCGCGGACCGATTATGAAAAGAGTTTGAAACTGCACACCAACTTCGAGCCGGCGATTGCGGGCTTGAATCGTTTGGACAATAAGCAATAACAGAATGATGAACAAGAATCTGGACCCTTCAGCCAACCGTCTCTCCTCCGCCGACAAAGAGTTTGAAAAAGCCATCCGTCCGGCGGCGTTCAAGGAGTTTCAGGGCCAGAAGCAGGTCATTGACAATATCATGGTTTTCGTCCATGCGGCCAAGGCCCGCGGGGAGGCGCTCGACCATGTGTTGCTGCACGGCCCCCCGGGGCTCGGGAAGACCACTCTTTCGCACATCATTGGCAACGAGATGGGCGTCAATGTGCGCTGCACCTCCGGCCCTGTCATCGATAAACCTGGCGATCTGGCCGGCCTGCTCACCAATCTGGAGCCTCACGATGTGCTATTTATTGATGAGATCCATCGACTGTCGCCCGTGGTGGAAGAGTATCTCTACTCGGCCATGGAGGACTATAAGATTGACATCATGATAGATAGTGGTCCGAGCGCGCGCAGTGTACAAATTTCGCTGAACCCATTCACGCTGGTGGGAGCCACCACCCGTTCCGGTCTGCTGACGGCTCCGCTCCGCTCCCGTTTTGGCATTAATTTACGATTGCAGTACTATGATGCCGACACGCTTTGCCAAATCATCAAACGGTCGGCTTCCATTTTGGACATCCCGATTGAGGACGATGCCGCCTACGAGATTGCCTCGCGCAGCCGTGGCACGCCTCGTATTGCCAACCTGCTCCTGCGCCGCGTGCGCGACTTTGCCCAAATCAAGGGAGATGGCACCATCACCTTGCCTATCACGCAAATTGCACTCTCTGCCCTCAATGTCGATCAGCACGGTTTAGACGAGATGGACAACCGTATCTTGAACACCATCATCGAGAAGTTCAAAGGCGGACCCGTAGGCCTCTCCACCATCGCCACCGCCGTCAGCGACGACCCCGGCACCATCGAAGAAGTCTATGAACCCTTCCTCATCCAGGAAGGATACCTCATGCGCACCCCGCGCGGACGGGAAGCCACCGACCTCGCCTACGCACATCTTGGCAAATCCCGATTTTCAGCCAGCCAACCAGAACTCTTTTAAAATACGATTATTATGAAAAAATCTTTTTTTATAATCCTTCTCATCAGTTTGGGATTCCTGTCAGCCCAAGCCCAATTATATTCCACAACTTACATCAAGGATGATTGTCAGGGCAAGGCCATCAATTTCGGATTCGCATGCGCCCCCTCGTTTGACTGGATGTATCCCAAGACGGAAGACTATCAACGACATGGCTTCGTGGTGGGCGTCCGATACGGCATACCCATCAATATCAACCTCACCAAGGCGAAAAACTATTACGCCTATACGGGTGTTTTTATTGAACATATCGGAGGCACCATGACCTTTTTGGACAAAATCATCCATTCCGATATCATTGAAGCCCAGCAGGCGGAGACCTTCCGCCAGTATCGTGCCACCTATCTGACCATTCCCGTGGGCGTGACGCTGAAGACCAAGTCGCTTAACAACTTTTTCATCTGTGGCAACGCGGGTGTCTACAACAGTCTGCGGTTGTCTGCCTCCCAGCACGACACGTACAACTTCGCCGGAGAACTGTGGAGCCGTCAGAAGGGGCCTTCAACAGAAGCTTCCATCTGCAAGGAGGCCGCATTCGCCGGCCTCGGGTTCGAGTACTCCATCTCCAAGGACTTCCGTGCGGGGATGATGGTGAATTACGTTCACACACTCACGAACTATTTCAAGGGCAAGGGTCGCGCCCAGAACAGTCTGACTCACGCAGACCAGAAGGCCAATATCGGATACATTGAGTTAGAGGCACACATCAACTTCTTCTAAGCATGAAATTCATCTGCATCGGACGGAACTATGCGGCTCACGCCGCCGAGCTGCACCAAGAAGCCCCCAAACAACCGGTTTTCTTCTTGAAACCCGACTCTGCCATCACCCGATGCAACCGTCCGTTTTTTTTGCCCGATTTTTCACAGGAGGTGCATTATGAAACCGAAATTATAGTGAAAATCAATCGGTTGGGGAAATGTATCCCTGAAAAGTTCGCTCACAACTACTATGAGGAGATCGGGCTTGGTGTGGATCTCACCGCCCGCGATCTTCAACGGAAGTGCATCCAACATGGTGAACCTTGGGAGATAGCCAAAGCCTTTGACGGCTCTGCCGTGGTGGGTGGATTTCTGCCAAAAAGCCAGTTCGAAGACGTGCAGAACCTCTCGTTCCACCTGCTGCTGAACGGCAACAAGGTGCAGGAGGGCAACAGTCGCGATATGCTCTTCACCATCGACCAGCTTATCGCCCATGTTTCGCAGTTCATCACGTTGCGCACGGGCGACATCCTTTTCACAGGCACGCCTGTCGGCGTGGGACCCGTCCACATCAACGACCACCTGCAGGGATTTCTGGAAGGAGAAAAGTTATTTGATTTCAAAGTAAAATAAACACACAAAACTTCAGACGATGCAATTGAAAATCCGACTTATCATCATGAATTTCCTCCAGTTTGCCATCTGGGGGGCTTACCTGACATGTATGGGCACTTTCCTGTTCAACCACGGTCTGGGTCGAAATATTGGCATTTTCTACTCCATCCAGGGTATTGTTTCCATCTTCATGCCAGCCCTCATTGGCATTGTGGCCGATAAGTGGATACCGGCGCAGCGGATGCTGGGCATTAGTCATGGGATAGCTGGTGCGGCGATGATTGCCGCTGGCCTTTATGGTCTCGGCGCCGGCGATGCCGTACAATTCGGGCCGCTCTTCACGCTTTATACCATCGGCGTAGCCTTCTACATGCCTACGTTGGCCCTTTCCAACTCTGTGGCTTACAATGCGTTGGAAAAGGCTGGGATGGACACCGTCAAGACCTTCCCGCCCATCCGCGTGTTTGGAACCATCGGGTTCATCGTCACCATGTGGATGGTGGATTTGTTGGGGTTCCAGTCTTCCGCCGCACAATTCGTGGTGAGTGGTGGTATTGGCCTGGCCTTGGCTATCTATGCTTTCACCCTGCCGCATTGTCCTGTCAGTCAATCTACCGAAAAGAAATCCATCGTTGAGGCACTTGGCTTAAAGGCTTTCACGCTCTTCAAGGACCCGAAGATGGCCGTGTTTTTCATTTTCTCGATGTTGCTCGGTGTCTCCCTGCAAATCACCAACGGCTTTGCTAATCCGTTCCTGTCCAGTTTCAAGCACATTCCCGAGTATGCTGAAACCTTCGGTGTGCAGCACGCCAACATACTGATTTCGCTCTCCCAAATTTCTGAAACTCTGTGCATTTTGTTAATCCCCTTCTTCATGAAGCGTTTCGGTATCAAGAAAGTTATGCTCATCGCCATGTTTGCGTGGGTGTTGCGTTTTGCCTTCTTCGGAATGGGTAATCCGGGTGGTGGTGTATGGTTATTTGTCCTCTCCTGTATCGTTTATGGTGTGGCCTTTGACTTCTTCAACATCAGCGGTTCACTGTTTGTGGATCGGGAGACGAATTCCGACATCCGTTCTTCGGCACAGGGCTTGTTCATGCTGATGACCAACGGTATCGGCGCCACCATCGGCACGTTGGGAGCTCAATTTGTGGTTAACCATTTTGTGTTCTCCAAATTTCATGCGGCAGGTGCGCGCGAGGCCATGACGGAAGCAGCCAAAGAGGCTTTGGCCATGGATGTTTGGCACGGCTGGCAGACATCCTGGTATATTTTTGCTGCCTACGCCTGTGTGGTGGCCGTGACCTTCATCTTCGTCTTCAAATACAAGCCGGATGAAACGCCCGCATAACTGAAAACCTTCGGCAGGGATGTTTTTATACCCTATTCCGCCAACTACTTTGTCTATTATACTACAGTAGACTTGTCACACAATACGATGCATTTTCCCAACATCTTATATTTTGGTTCTTTCCAATCTATAAGACTGTCAATTTTGTGATATCTTTGTACCATTCATATACGCACATGCTGCCCACACGCCTGCGGTGTGCGGAGCGGCGTGCATGCATGGTAAAAAGTTTCGCTATATGCAGGCTTTCAGCCTGTAAGGGGAATGGTGTCGGAGACACCAGATCTTATTAACACCAGATGAGCGCAGCGTAATCTGGTGTGGTGGACGCCAACGGTAAACCCCCGCGGCGCGGCAGAGGCTTGCCATGGAGCATTAAGCCCTCACGCCGCGGAAGTGACGACCTGCCGCCATGAAAAAAATGCGATTGTCCTCCTCAATGGCAAGGAGGTGGAGAAATAAAGGGCGATGGTTTTGTGCGTGCAATGTGCAATTTTTTCGTAATTTCGCACCGTAAAACGATTACCGATGTACCGTTGCCGACCATATTGTTTTATGAATCCCCTAACGGGGATTTCACCCGCCTGCGGGAACGCCTTCTTGGAGAATGCTTAACTACATGTAGCGGAGAAAAAGTCGGGAAAGATTCTATTTTAACTATGATTTACACGTTTCCACAAGATATACATGCGGCGAGATTGTATCAGTTTGGGCATCGTTGTTATCTGTTGCCGTTAGATGTTGAGATGGATGAGTGCGGTATTTACATCTTAAGAACACCTACCAATGAGGAAAGTGTTTATACTTTTTACGACACGCCAAACTATGTTTGTTTGATACGATTTTTCCCCAGGAAACTAATATAATCTATCAATGAAAATGAATACGAAGAGAATTGTCAAGGTTACATCTTGTTTATTTGTTGGTTTGTTTTTCTCGTTTTACTACTGTTAAGCTACACATATTACAAAAGAGATTTTTATAGAATTGACAATATCTATATAAGAGAACAATTTAATTTCAGAGGCTTGGATTGAAAAACACTTCTATTTCACCCGTAACCGCTGACCTTCGGTAATCCTGTCCGCGTTGGGGAGATTGTTTATTTTCAGCAGATTATCTACCGTTGTGTGGAACTTGACTGAAATACGATACAGATTGTCGCCTTTTTGCACCACATAATATTCCGCCGTGGCCGGATCGGTTTTCGGGGTGGGAGACGTGGATGCTGCCGATGGCGTTTCCTTCGGGGCAACAGCCTGCGGCTTGGGTTGAGGCTGCGGTTCCGGCTTCTCGGTTTTGACCACAGTTTCCGTCTTGGGCTTCGGCTCGGGTTTAGTCACCGGTTTCTCTGATATGGGAGTGGGCGTTTGCGTTACGCCTGTTTTTTCCTCCACCGTTACAAGATGGAAATCTTCCGAGGTGAGTACGAGAGTGTTCTTGTTCAGCGTTTCATTTTCAAAATCAATCATCAGGTTCGGGTCGAAAAACTCATTCATGAAACGGGTTTCAAAATGGAGGATATAGTCTTTCGCGTTCCCGCTTTTGCCCGTTTGGCCAATCACTTCGCCCGCCTTGAGCATCTGCCCGGGCTTTACGCACAGCTTGTCAAGATGGGCATAGAGGGTTTCCAGCCCGTTATAATGGCGCACCACAACCATCCAGCCGTAATCCCCGTAATATCGGGCCATGCGTACCACGCCGTCAAAGCAGTTGCGCACCAGCGTCTGGTGGACCACCTTGAGATCCACACCCGGATGGAACCCCTGTTTTCCGTTCTGTCCGTACCGTTGCGATACCTCGTCATACGAGCAAGGGAAAGCGAACGGGTGGTTGGCCGCCTGCACCAGAATCAACATGATCCGGTCATTGGAAAACGGGATTTCCAGCTGACGGCTGCGCAGATGGGCCACATCCCAGTACCGGTCATACAGGTCATACGCCGGAATCTGATACACTTCGGAGATTTCAGGATACGGGGCAATCTGGAACTGTCCATTATCTGTCTGGCTCACAGTGGAATCCTGCAATGCCTTCAACTGGCTGAACTCCGTCACATCCAATCCCTGGGCCAACAGCAGGGAAGACAAACAGCAGCACAATAGGGTGAAAAAGGTTCTCATTGCTTATTGGTTATCGTGTTCAAGAATCGAGGTTGTGGAGTATCCCGGCACCAGGGGTATTGTCAGCACCTGACCGCCGCGCTGACGGACGAAGTCGCCGCCGGCAATTTGTTCAATGGCATAATCGCCACCCTTGACTAAAATATCTGGTTTTACCTGAGTGATAAGATTATACGGGGTGTCTTCTTCAAAAAAGACCACATAATCCACCATCTCCAACGCGGCGAGTACCTGGGCGCGGGCCTGCTGGTCGTTCACGGGACGGGAAGGGCCTTTCAGCCGTCTCACCGATGCATCCGTATTGAGGCCCACTACCAGCAAATCGCCCAGTTGCCGGGCCTTGGCCAGGTAGGTGATGTGCCCCACATGGAGCACATCGAAGCATCCGTTGGTGAACACCAGTGTACCTGCATGCAGCTCTTTTTCATTCTCCAGAAAAAAAGCGGGAGAAACAATTTTGGAATCAATATGTTCTATAAAATCCTTCATTTTGAGGCGGTCGGGGTTTCGTCGGTGAGAACCGGATTCACAGAATCCTTTTTTTTGTAAAATGAGGCGGCCACTAAAGAGAGCAGTCCGAAGCCGATGGAGACGGCCGTTTGCAGAATCCAGCCGATCCAACCTCCGGCAAGGCCCTGGGTATAAGATACGCCATAGAGCACCAGGATGCCGGCCGTGATTAGCGGATAAGAGCCCAGCCCGCCTTGGGAGATCATAAAGGCGATGGTACCGAAAATCAGTACGGAGAAGGCGGCACCGGGACCCGCCTGGCTCAAGAAGGGTAGGGCGAGGATGCAGCTGTATGTGCCAAGGAAATAGGCTATCCACATGATGAGCGTCCACAACACATAGCGTCCCGGATGGGGCAGGTCTTTGATGGAAATCACACCCTGCCAAATGCCGACCAAAAAATTGCGGACTTTCATCATCCAGGAGATGTGGCTCCACCACTTGCGCGTGAGACGGAAGAGGAAATAGAGGATGATGACAAATGCTATCAGTATGAACATAAAATAGTTGCTAAGTATGGAGAGGCCTTTCTGCTCCATCCACATCCGGACGGTCATCTGGGTGTCCTGATCCACCACCACCTCGGAAAGCATACTGGTGTTCATTGCCACTGCTACCACCAGCAACACAATCCAGCAGATGATATCCACGGCTCGTTCGGTGACCACGGTGCCAAGGGACTTCTGGAAGGGCACGTTCTCAAAACGCTGCAGAAACGAGCAGCGTAGAAATTCCCCCAGTCGGGGCAGCGCGAGGTTAGCCATGTAGCAGACCATGACGGAATAGAACGACATGGAATATCGGATTTTATAGCCGAGAGGCTCCAGCAGCAGCCGTCCCCGTACCGCGCGGGCAAAGTCGGCGAACAGCGCCAGCAAGGCCGCCATCACCAGCATAAACCAGCTGAACGGGTTGTTGATCATCGACATGGAATCGAAAATCATACGGATGTCCTCCTTATCCAGCGAGCGCAGCGAAAGCCATATAAAAAAGACGCCCAATCCGACAAAAAACACAAACTGGATTATTGTCTTCAGCGCATTTTTCCTTGATTTAACCTCACTATTATTCATCTATATGTTTTAAGCGGGCAAAGATACAAAAAAAGCCGTATCTTTGCCGCCTATTTAATTAGTGGTAATATGTCTATTATAGTTAACCATATCACCAAAGTCTTTGGCAAGCAATACGCGCTGAACGACATCAGTTTTGAAGCCAAAAAGGGTGAAATTGTCGGTTTCCTCGGACCCAACGGCGCCGGAAAGACCACGATGATGAAGATCATCACCTGTCTGATTCCGCCCACCGAGGGCAGTGTTTCCGTGTGCGGCCTCGACATCTGGAACGATTCGTTGGCCCTGCGCAAGAAAATCGGCTATCTTTCGGAAGCCAACCCTTTGTATTACGACATGTACGTTCGGGAGTTTCTGGAATTCATCGCCGGCATCCACCATCTGGACAAAGTTCCCCAACGTGTGGACCATATCATCGAGCAGACGGGGCTTTCCGTTGAGCAGCACAAGAAGATCGGGGCCTTGTCGCGAGGTTACAAACAGCGTGTGGGTATCGCCCAGGCGCTTATCCACGAGCCGGAAGTGCTGATCCTTGACGAGCCGACCACGGGCCTCGACCCCAACCAGCTCATCGAGATACGCGCTCTGATTCGCTCCTACGGCAAAGGTCGGACCGTGCTGCTCTCCACACACATCATGCAGGAGGTGCAGGCTATGTGCGACCATGTCATCATCATTAACAAGGGGAAACTGGTCGCGGACGCTTCCGTTTCCGAGCTTCCCAATATGGCTGAAAAACTGGGCCTTACCCATTCGTCTGAACTGAACGCCCTTGGCATGGAAGAACTCTTCCACGCCCTCACCCACAAAACCGAATAATATGTCCCGTCTCACCCTCCCTTTGCTCAGAACCCAAAACCAATATCGGGAGATCTCGTTTGAAGAGGCCTTTCGGGTGGTCGTGGAACAGGGGAAAAACATGCGGGAAAATGCAACACTGGTGCTTACCTCCGGTGATTACTCCAACGAGGAACTGTATCTGCTCCAGCGGCTGGCCCGGGCGGGTTTCCGCACCAATGCCATCGGCTCCTTCGATTATTACAATCGGGGAACGGCATTCTTCCACGACAAAAACGACATCCTGCCCTATGCCGAGCTGTTCGGCTCCGACCTGTTGTTGTGCCTTTTGGATGAAACCGTGGACACCCATTCCATGCGGACCATCCGCGGCGTGATCGAGGCTTGCAACCAAGCCGAAGTCTATCGTTTCAACCGGCCGGACACCCTGAAAATACGTCATTATGCGATGTTCTTCCGAAGCCTCAACCACTACCTCATCCACCACGATTTGGCCAAGGGCATCTACGTGGACGGGCTCGGGAAACAGTATGACGAATACAAAACAGCCATCCTGCAAGAGGATCTCAACACGTTGTTGGCATATAACGACCTCACGGAGGAAGATGTCCGGAACTTTGTTGGGAAACTGCTCCACGCTGAGGCTCCTGCCTTCATCCTTTGGGAACGCTGGCTGGACGCACGCGCCGTCATTGAGTTGGAAAACCTATGCATGTTACTTGACATCCAGGCGAAACCGTCATCCGGCTTCCTCTGCATCAAAGGCGATCTCAACTCGCAAGGACTTTACGATATGGGCATTTTCCCCGAACTTTGCGTCAGTGGAGAACATTTTGACTCAGAATCCATTAACCTGATGCGGGAATTGTATGGTCAGCCGGTATGCACCACGCCCATTGACATTAGTGCCACGCTCCGTGCCAGCGGGTTTGAGACCGTCCTGTTGATGAACGCCACCGGCGTGTCCCTGCCCGATGACATTCTGCAGCATCTTCCCAACGCCCGTTTCACCATCCTGCAAACTGCCTATTGGGATGCGGAGCACGATTTTCAGGCGGACCTTATCCTGCCGGCCTCTCTGCCGGAGGAGACTTTCGGCACCTACACGGATTCTGCCAGAACGCCCCATCAGAGCAAGCCGGCCCAGCCCTGCCCGATAGAATATGATACCCTACACCAGCTGTCTGCCATCGGGCAGCGGCTTGGACTTTCCCCCATAGAGGATCCCACGGAAATCTTTATGGAATATATCTCCTTCATGAAAGGCGGATGCCACAGCCAACGTCGGCATTTTTTCAGATAAAATTAATAAAAACAATAAATTATGAGCGAAACAAACAATTTACCCTCCCGCAAACCTGTCTTTCAGGAAAAACCCGAAACTCCGTCCAGAAAATTCTGGCGTGTGGTATGGGGCTCCATGTTAGGCTTTCTGTTTTGCAACCTGATTGTATCCTTCCTATATATGTTGATGTTCTTTGCCATGATTGGCATGATGGGCTCCGGAGTAAAAAGTGGTTCCGGCACGGAAACCGTGAAAGACAACAGTGTGTTGAAAATAGACCTTTCGCAAGGTGTTCGCGAACGTGCCATTGACATGCCGTTTGCACAATTCAACAATTACAACGATAATCTGGGACTGGATGATATTCTGGCCTCCATCAAAAATGCTGCCTCGGACTCCAAAATCAAAGGTATCTACCTCAGCTCCCCATCGGCGGCGGCATCTCCGGCTACCCTGAAAGAAATCCACGACGCGCTCAAGATTTTCCGGAAATCGGGCAAATTCATTTATGCCTACAGTGACAGCTATTCCCAAAACGGGTACTACATAGCCTCCATCGCCGACAAGATTCTGCTCAATCCCACCGGCAGTGTGGACTTCAGAGGCTATGCCTTCCAAATCATGTTTTACAAAAACCTCATCGACAAGCTGGATGTGGATGTGCAGGTCATCCGCCATGGAAAATTCAAAAGTGCCATCGAGCCATATATCATGGATAAGATGAGCGAAGCCAACCGCGAGCAGATGGATCTGTTAGCCAATACCTTATGGAAATGTATTACGAAAGACATCGCCGACTCGCGCCATATCAGCGTAGATACACTCAACTATATTGCCGACAATCTGATTGCCTACGATGCTAAAAACGCATTGGCATCCAAGATGGTGGACAGGCTCTGTTACGTGGCCGATGCGGAGAAGATGATAAAATCGAAGCTCAATTTGGGTGAGGATGAAGACATCAATTTCGTGACTCTTGGAAAATACCGAAAATCCTTCGACCCTTCTTCCAAAGCAAAGCAAAAGGTAGCCGTTGTATATGCCGTGGGTGAGATTCACGATGGCAGAGGTTCGGAAATGCAGGGCATCTACTCTGACAGTTTCATTAAGGAGTTCCGGAAAGCCTATAAGGATGATAACGTGAAAGCCATCGTGTTGCGTATCAATTCACCGGGTGGCAGTGCCATCGCCTCCGAGAACATCTGGCAGGAGATTGAGAAGGCCAAAAAGGCCGGCAAGATTGTGGTGACCTCCATGGGTGATTATGCCGCTTCCGGAGGCTACTACATCGCCTGCAATTCCGACTACATCATCGCCCAGCCCAATACCCTGACTGGCTCTATCGGTGTGTTCGGCATGATTCCATCCTTCCAGAACTTCCTGAAAAACAAGGTTGGTATCACCCTCGACAAGGTGGCCACTAACCCGCACGCCGACTTCGGTAACGGATTTCGTCCGATGGACGAGGTGGAAATCGCCATACTCCAGAATTCTATCGAACAGATTTATGCCCTGTTCACCCAGCGGGTGGCTGACGGTCGTAAGATGTCGGTGGCTGCGGTGGACAGCATCGGCCAAGGTCGTGTATGGGCTGGCCAGGATGCTCTCGGCATCGGCCTTGTGGACAAGATCGGCTCCTTGGATGACGCCGTCAGGAAGGCTGCCGAGTTGGCGAAGGTTTCCGACTATGCCATCGCCTATTATCCCAAACAAACCGACTGGTTCTCCATGTTGTTCCGCGATGACGACGACATGGATGCCGCCATTCGCGCCAAGCTTGGAAAATTTTATTTTATGTTTGATGGTGTTGACCAGATCCTTTCGCAAGAAGGCGTTCAGGCCCGTATGCCCATGAACATTGTAATCCAATAACATTTTACCCTTATGAGTCCTGAAACTTTTACCTCCGCATTTTACATTTACCTCTATGTGATGATCGGCTTGGCCGCAGTGGTATTTGTATCCTTGTACTTCGTCAACGCCAGCTATGGGGCCTTCACCTCCAACAAGTGGGGAAAGACCATCAACAACAAGCTGGCGTGGTTTCTGATGGAGTTCCCTATCTTTCTGGCCATGCTCATCATCTGGCTGGCCTCACCCCACCGCTTCGAAACGGTGCCGATGGTGTTCCTGCTGATCTTTGAAATCCACTATTTCCAACGGTCGCTGATATTTCCCTGGCTGATGAAAGGGAAGAAGAGCCAGATGTCATTGGCCATCATGTTCACAGGCATCGCCTTTAACATTCTGAACGCCGTGATGCAGGGTTACTGGATTTTCTTCGAGGCTTTCCGCTGCAACTACACGGTTTTCGGGTTGAGCTATTCGGATGTGGCCTGGCTGAAATCGCCGCATTTCATCATCGGTCTCTGCCTCTTCATCATGGGTTTTGTGGCCAACCTCCGTTCCGACTACATCATCCGGCATCTCCGCAAGAGCGATGACGACAACAGGCATTATCTCCCGTCCGGCTTCCTGTTCAACTATGTGACCAGCGCCAACTACTTGGGCGAGCTGATGGAATGGTTCGGTTTTGCCATTCTCACATGGTCCCTGTCGGGTTTGGTGTTCTTTATTTGGACGTTTGCCAATTTGGTTCCGCGTGCCAACTCCCTCTACAAACGCTATCAGCAGGAGTTCCCTACGGAGATGAAGGAACGCCGTCTCAAACGGGTTTTCCCCTTCATCTATTAATTCTCATGATCTGTTGTTGAATAATCCCTTTTATTTCTACACGAAAAAATGGAAAAACTGTATGCTAAATATCTGGAGCATCCCAGCATCTGCACCGACACGCGCAAGATTGAGCCAGGATGTTTGTTCGTCTGCCTCAAAGGGGAGCGTTTTGACGGCAATCAGTTTGCGCTAAATGCGTTGGAACAGGGAGCTGCGTATGTCATCACCGAGAATGTGGATCTTCGTGCGAACGAACGCTGCATCGTGGTGGATGACGCACTGAAAACGTTGCAGGCCTTAGCTTCCTACCATCGGCAGCATCTGGCCATTCCCATCATCGGGGTGACGGGCACCAATGGCAAAACCACCACCAAAGAGCTGATGGCTGCCGTGTTGTCCCAAAAATTCCAAACAGCATACACCAAAGGGAACCTTAACAACCATATCGGTGTGCCCCTCACCTTGCTCTCCATCCGCCCGACGGATGAGATTGCCATTGTGGAGATGGGTGCCAACCATCCCGGGGAAATAGAAATCCTGTGCGACATCGCACAACCCACCTTCGGTCTTATTACCAACATCGGTAAAGCCCATATCGAGGGTTTCGGCTCCGTGGAAGAGATTATCCGAACGAAAACGGCACTGTACCGCTCGGTTGTCAGCCGTGCGGGAACGCTGTTCGTCAACGCCAATGATACGGTTCTCCGCCAGCAATTGGATTATGATAGGGTGCAATATTACGCCGAAGGCGGAGAGGCCAATATCCTCGCCATGTCGCCATATCTGCGCATACGCGTTGCCGGTCGGGTGGTGGACACGCATTTGACGGGCAGCTACAATATTTACAATATGTTAGCAGCGGCATGTGTGGGGCATTATTTTGGCGTGCCCGACGAGCTGATCGCCGAAGCCATCGCTGATTACACCCCTTCCAACCATCGCTCGCAGGTGAACAACATCGGCAGCAATGTCATTATCTCCGATTATTACAACGCCAATCCCACCAGTATGGAGGCTGCCGTACGCAATCTGTCGAAACTGCAACATCCTAAAAAGCTGGCTATCCTTGGCGATATGCTTGAGTTGGGTTCATGCAGCCGCGAGGAGCACCAGCATATGATAGGTTTATGCCAGGATCTCGGTCTTGAAGCTTGGTTTGTGGGCTCCGAATTTGGCCAGCTTCATCCACAGCACACATTCGCCAACGTGGAACTCCTGAACGACTATCTTCGTCAGCATCCCTTGTACGACACGATGGTGCTGGTGAAAGGCTCCAACGGCATTCACCTTGACCGTCTTGAAGCGCTTCTGTCATGAACCCAACCGTTTGGAACGGAATTGGGGTGATGTCGGGCACATCCTTGGATGGCATGGATGTGGCCTGGTGTCGGTTTGAGCATATCGAGGGCAGATGGGCATATCGTATCATTGACGCGACCACATTCCCCTATCCGCCAGAATTCCGACAACGTTTGGCGGATGCCACCCGGCTTTCCGCTCTCGACTACGCGCAGCTGAATGTGGATTTGGGAGTTTTTTTCGCCCAACGCCTTAACCGATGGATCGGGCAGCGTCCGAAGCCTGATTTTATCGCCTCGCATGGGCATACGGTCTTCCACCAGCCCCAGCATGGCTTGACCACACAGATAGGCAGCGGGGCTGTCATTGCCGCCCTTACTGGCCTACGAACCGTTTGTGATTTCCGTACCACGGATGTGGCCCTTGGCGGACAAGGAGCTCCCCTGGTGCCCATCGGCGATGAGCTGTTGTTTGGCCAATACGATGCCTGCCTGAATTTAGGAGGATTTTCCAACATTTCTTTCCGGAAAGATGACTGCCGCCTTGCTTTCGACATCTCCCCCTGCAATATGGCTTTGAACCTCTTGGCCAACCGGCAAGGGCTGGAGTATGACCCTGACGGGAAAATTGCACAATCGGGAAGCATTATCCAGCCCCTGTTGGATAAACTCAACCAGCTGGACTATTACCATCTTCCTGCGCCAAAATCCCTGGGTAAAGAGTGGTTTGATGAGAGTTTTCTTCCTCTGCTGCAGCCGTTCTTGGAACCTGACAATCTTCCGAATGGTCTGAGGACCGTCGTGGAGCACATCGCCATGCAGATTGCGGCGGCGGTGCCCATGTGTGCTGGCCAGATGCTGGTCACGGGCGGCGGCGCACACAACCGCTTCCTCATTGAACGACTGTCCGAAAAATCCCCTCTGCGGGTGATAATCCCAGACTCTCTTACCATCGATTATAAGGAAGCACTTGTTTTCGCCTTCCTCGGCTTACTGCGCCTGCAGGGAAATAGCAACTGCCTTAAAAGTGTAACTGGTGCTATATCTGATAATTGCGGCGGTGCTGTGTACCTTCCGGCCAAGGCTTTTCAGAAATAAAAGTTTTTTCAAAAAAAATGTCGGATGATAATAATAAAAATGTTACTTTTGCCGTTCACTAATATAGATGTATTACATTAGAAAAATATACCGTTATGCTTACAAAGAAAACTGACAAAGGAAATCTGGAGAATAAGAGAGGTCTCTTCATTCTCTTCGGGCTTGTGATTGTTTTGGGCCTGGTATATGCCGGTTTCGAACTGTTTGCCAGCGAAGACAAAGCACCCGCGTTTACAATGGCTGATGACGACTTCATCGAGGTGAAGGACGAGGATGTCATTGCCACCGACCAAACCCCGCCGCCGCCACAAGAGCAACCCGCGCAGCAACAGGAAGTGGTGCTGAACATTGTGGAGGACAACATCAAGGTCAACACCGATCTGGATTTCAGCCAAGACTTCATCGAAGATGAGGTTATTGAAGAGGTGGACAACTCGGATGTGGATGTCATTGAAGAAGAAGCTGATGATGCTCCTCCCGTTCATTTCACGGAAGAGATGCCAGAATTCCCCGGTGGTCCGGAAGCACTGAATTCTTTCCTCACCAAGGAAATCCAATACCCTGAAGTGGCCCGTAACAACGGCATTATGGGTACGGTGCTGGTTGAGTTCGTGGTCGAAAAGGACGGTCGTGTCAGCAACGCTAAGGTGAAAGTGCCGTTGTTCCCTGACTGCGATAAAGAGGCTGTCCGTGGTGTGATGGCCATGCCGAAATGGAAACCTGGCAAGAACATGGGCAAGCCCGTACGTTGCTTCTATCAGGTTCCTGTCACCTTCAGAATGTAAGCTTAATTATCTTATAAACCAAAAGGCTGAATCTCCCATCGGAAATTCAGCCTTTTTATTTATGCCCTAATCATTAACGCCACAAACTTTCAATGGTTTGCTTGATATTGTCCACATCCAGCCCCACTTCGTGGTAGAGATGCGGAATGTCACCATGGGATATAAACCGGTCCGGGATGGCAATATGATGCAGATTGTTGTCCAGTTGATGGCTTTCCAGAAATTCCGCAACCGCAGAGAACAGGCCGCCTTTTTCGGTGCCGTCTTCCACTGTAATCCAGGTCTTGTGCGTATCGGCTAATGAAAGCAGCAGGGTCTCGTCTATTGGCTTGAGGAAACGCATGTCCACATGGGTCGGATGGATGTTCTTCTCCTTCAGTTGGTCAAGCGCTTGGGCCACGTTATTTCCGATGGGGCCAATGGTGATCAGAGCAATCTGTTCGCCTTGTCGCAGCAGCTGTCCTTTCCCGATGGGGATGTCACACGGCTCGTTGTGCCAGTCGGGGAGTACGCCCCGTCCGCGCGGGTAGCGGATGACGAACGGCAGTCCGCCCTGTTTCGCGTTGTGGTAGGCTGTCACCATCAGGTTGCGGAGTTCATGCTCATTTAAAGGTGATGATATGATGAGGTCAGGAACAGCCCGCAGGAAAGCCAGATCGAAGGTTCCCTGATGGGTGGCACCGTCTTCGCCCACAAGACCGGCTCTGTCAAGGCAGAATATCACTGGCAGTTTTTGCAAGGCCACGTCGTGAATTACCTGGTCGTAACTACGCTGGAAGAAAGAAGAGTAAATGTTGCAGAAGGGGATAAGTCCTTCGGCGGCTAATCCGGCTGAGAATGTCACGGCGTGCTGCTCGGCAATGCCCACGTCGAAAACACGGTTGGGGAACACGTCGTTCATGATGGTCAGGGAACAGCCCGTACCCATTGCCGGCGTGATTCCCACCACTTTCTCATCCTGTTGTGCCAACTCCAAAATGGTATGTCCGAACACATCTTGGAATTTGGGCGGGAGATTCTGGTTTTGTGGCTGTTGGATAATCTGACCGGTAGTCGGGTCGAATTTGCCTGGTGCGTGATAGGCCGTTTGGTTCTGCTCTGCCATATCCAGTCCTTTGCCTTTCACGGTCAACACGTGGAAGAGTTTTAATCCCGGGAGGGCTTTCAATGCCTGCAGGGTTTTCACCAAATGGATGACATCATGCCCGTCGGCGGGACCGAAATAGCGGTATCCAAGGCTTTGGAACCAGTTGCTGCCGCCGAGCAGATAGCCTTTTATGCCATTGCCCATCCCGCTGAAGAAGCGGGTGATGCGGTTGGATTGTTTGGTCTTAAAAGTGAAAATGTTCCAAATACGGTTTTTGAAACGATTATATTGGGGCGAAGCGGTGATGGAGAGCAGATAGCGGCTCATAGCACCGGTGCTCTGGTCAATGGAAATCCTGTTGTCGTTGAGAATGACCATCATGTTCACATCGCGGAAGGCGGCCTGGTTCATGGCTTCAAAAGCCATACCGCCTGTCATAGCCCCATCGCCGATGATGGCGATATGGTTGCGCTCCATATTCCCTTCCATTTTGGCGGCCATCGCCATTCCCAAGGCGGCGGAGATGGACGTGGAGGAGTGCCCGGTGCCGAACGCGTCGTATTCGCTCTCCTCGCGGCGCGGGAAACCACTGATGCCATGATAGCACCGGTTGGTGTGGAAGAGACTTTTACGCCCCGTCAGAATCTTATGGCAATAGGCTTGGTGTCCCACATCCCACACCAACTTGTCGTTGGGAGTGTCAAACACATAATGCAGGGCTACCGTCAGCTCCACCACACCCAAACTTGACCCTAAATGGCCAGGGTGCTTGGCTGTCTGTTCGATGATGAAGGAACGCAGCTCGTCGCAAAGCTGGGGCAGTGCTGACACCGGCAGCTTGCGGAGGTCTTCAGGAGTGTTGATCTGGTCAAGGTAAGCCATTATTTTGCAGTGAGGTTATGGTAAAAATCCAGGATTTGGTCCGTGATGAGGTCGTTGTTGTGATTCATGGCTATAAAGTTGCGGGCATTTTCACCGATAATAGTGCAAAGGTCGGGCGTGGTGATACACTTGTTGATGATGTTGAGGAACTCCTCCGGCGTGTTGGCGATGAAGAGGTGCTTGCCGTCTTCGATATCCATTCCTTCCGCACCGACAGTGGTGGTGATGACAATCCTTCCCAAAGCCATAGCTTCCACAATCTTGATGCGTATGCCGCTGCCCGAGAGCAGCGGTACAATCATCATATCGTGCGACAGGATGAACTCGTTGGCATCGGGCACTTCCCCTGCGATGACGACGTTCTCGTCGTGACGTTGGTAAAGGCGGTCGGGGATGCTGTGTCCGGCCAGCGTGAAGGTGAGGGTAGGGTGTGCACGGTGAATCTCCGGCCACACCTCATCCAGAAACCACTCCACACCCTCAATGTTGGGAGACCAGTTCATGCTGCCGATATGGCACAGAGAGGGCTCGTCGGAGGGAATATAATCCTCCTCGTTTTCATATTTCTCCATGTCCAGCCCAAAGGTGATGATTGTGCCCGGCACGTCCGGGGCTGTCTGCTCAAAGAAGCGGTGGTCGGGTTCCGATATGGTCATATAGCCGTCCACCTGCTGCAGGATGCTGTTTTCTACCCGTTCCAGCTGGCGGGCGTTGGTCTTGTATATCAGTTTGCGCAACGGCCATGATTCGTTGTCGGCGAGACGTTGCCAGATCTGGTGCTCAATGTTGTGCAGCCGGAGAATGATTTTTGCTTGGGAGTGTTTCCGAATAGTTTCAATATAAGGGGTAACATAGATGGATTCCAGATGGATAATGTCAAACGTTTCATGTTCTAATATCCATATCAGTTTGGAAACCATTGATTTGGAGTAAAAACGATTGATCTGGTAGGGTTGTCTATGCAGGAACGCACGGAGTGCATCCCGGAAACGGGGGGTCGTGTCAATGAATACCGATTCGAAGCACGTCTTCTGGAGGTACTCTTTGGGCATGGCATCCAATTTCACGGGGTGCTTGGGGGTTTCAATCGCAACCACCTTGACTTCCTGTCCGTTTTGGAGGAGGCCGTCCGTGATATTATGAATGGCAATACATCCGCCATCAATTAAGGGTAAGGGCGGTTTATGACACAGTTGGAGAATCTTCATGACGTTTTATAAAGGATGATTTTATTTTTTTCAATTTTTCCACCATCTTGGAATAGGTTTCCGGCGAGAATATGGCCGAATCCGTGGTGGCGTGATAGGTCAGGAAAATGCAGATAGGGAAAAGTACGAAGGAGGAGAGCCACATGCCGAACCAAACGGGCATGGCACTGGTCTTGGCGATTTTCTCCCCCATAATGGAAATGGCGAAATAAAGGGTGAAGAAGACGACCGTGATGACCAGCGGAATACCAATGCCGCCCTTTCGGATGATGGACCCTAAGGGAGCTCCGATGAAGAAGAAGAGCAGGCAGGCAACAGAAAGGGTGAATTTTCTGAGGTATTCAATCTGGAAGCCCCACAGGTACGATGTGCGGAATGCCATATCCTGATAGGCGAATTTGACGTTGAACACGTATGATTGGGCTTGATTCTCCGCATTGCGGAACATACGCTCGCGGACGATGGGGGTGAGGGTTGTCAAGTCCAAGGCCTGCTGTCGCGACATGGTGTCGAAACAGCTGTCTTCCTTTACCAGCCAGTTGAAAAAATAGAGACTGCTGAAGAAGACCTTGGAAGCTCCGTGGGCTAGTCCGGTAATATCCTTCTTCAGAGTGTCGATTTTGTGGTTGAGCTGTTTGGTGGTCATGGCGGTGGAGTGGCCCTGATAGAGACTTTCATCCACTTTGCCCATTTCAAAACTGGACATGTCGAAGCGCTTGTATTGTTTGGAAAAGGTGGCGCGTGTGAGTGGATAGTGTTGCCGGCCATCTTTTTGGATACCGGATTTGGAACTCTCGTCCCAAAAAGAACCGTCATAAAGGGTGAACAGCAGATAGTGCTTGTCAGGTGTGACAGTCATCACACCCTCTTTGGCGTAGGTGACAGTGGTGTTACCTTGATGGCTGGAATGGTCGTAAATCAGAACATCTTTGATTTTTTCCCCGTCCGGCATCTTCTTGCCCACACGGATGGAGTAGTTGTCCAATCCGGTGTAAAACACGCCCTCTTCGATGTTCAAGGCCGGTTTCTGTTCCTGAATGTCGAACAGCATCATCCTGAGTTTCACGCTGGCTTTAGGTATGGCCACATTGGAAAACAGGAAAGCTATCACGGAAATGACAATGGACAATATGGCCAACGGTCTCATCATCCTGCTGATGGGAATACCAGCGGATTTCATGGCTACTATCTCATAGCGTTCCCCCATATTGCCGAAGGTCATCAAAGAGGCCAGCAGCACCGCCAGGGGGAAAGCCATGGAGGTGAGGGTGATAGATGCGTAGAAGAGGAGTTTAAGCAGTATGCTGAGTTCCAATCCCTTGCCGACGAGTTCATCAACCCATTTCCATAAAAACTGCATCAGTAGCACAAAAAGGGCCACGAAGAATGTGAGGGCAAAAGGCCCGAGAAAGTTTTTTATGAGATATCGGTTGATGATTTTCACGCTACAGCGGATAAGGATTGTTAGTAATCACCGAGGGTTTCCGGCAGCTGGGCCAGTGCGGCGGCAGCTTGCTCATCGTTGGGTGCCGAGCCGTGCCATTTGTGCGTGCCCATCATGAAGTCCACACCTTTGCCCATTTCCGTTTTCATAATGATGGCGACGGGTTTTTGGTTGCGTGCCAAGGTCTTCGCTAATGTGAGTGTCTGCACGCATTTCTTCATGTCGTTGCCGTCCATTTCCAGCACCATCCAGTCGAAAGCCTCGAACTTGGAACGGAGCTTGCCAAGGTTGCACACCTGATTGGTGGGTCCGTCAATCTGCTTGCCGTTGTAGTCCACGGTCACGATGAGGTTGTCCACATGTTTGGCTCCGGCAAACATCAGAGCCTCCCAAATCTGGCCTTCCTGCAGTTCGCCGTCGCCGGTCAGGGCGTAGACCAGATGCGGGTCCTGGTTGGCTTTCTTCGCCAAAGCGGCACCAATGGCCACCGAGACACCCTGCCCCAATGAGCCGGAAGCGATGCGGATGCCGGGCAGACCCTCCACTGGGGTGGGGTGTCCTTGCAGACGCGTGTGCAGTTTGCGGAATGTCGCCAGTTCGGAGACGGGGAAATAGCCTCTGCGGGCCATCACACTATACAACACCGGCGAAATATGTCCGTTGGATAAAAAGAACATGTCCTCACCAGTACCTTCTTTGGTGAACTTTTCAGGATCAATCTCCATAATCTGGAAAAAGAGCGCCGTCAGGAAATCGGCGCATCCGAGTGAACCGCCGGGGTGTCCCGACTTGGCACCGTGAACCATGCGGATGATGTCTCTCCGTACTTGAGCAGCTATGTCCTGCAATCCTTTTGTATCCATATTAAAATTAATTTTTCGGTTTATAATTTGATTTTTTTGGCGATATCAGCAGCAATCTGCTGGAATTCCTCCGGGCTTAGCTGGACCCGTTCGGCCTTGAAATTGAGGTCGCCAACCCCGTTGATGGGCACCAGATGGATGTGGTTGTGCGGCACGTCAATGCCGATGACGGCCACACCGATGCGGTTGCATGGGATTGCTTCCCGGATGCCGACGGCAACCTTCTTTGCAAAGACCATCATCTCTCCTAACAGGTCATCCGGCAGGTCGAAGATGTAGTCGTTTTGCAGCTTGGTGATGACCAAAGTGTGTCCCTTGGCGATAGGGGAAATGTCCAAAAAGGCGAAGAATTTGTCGTTTTCAGCTATTTTATAGCAGGGAATTTCGCCTTTGACGATTTTGGTGAAAATGGTATCTTCCATAATGGTGTTTTTTAGGATTAGCGTGATATATCCAGAATTTCAAAGTCCATGCTGCCAGCGGGGGCCTGCACCGTCACGGTGTCACCTTTGGAATTGCCAATCAGGGCTTTTGCCAGCGGGCTTGATACGGAAATCTTACCGGCTTTGAGGTCGGATTCGGATTCCGGGACGATGGTGTACGTCATTGTGGCGTTGTTTTTGACATTGCGAACCTTCACGATGGAGTAAATGAGCACTTTGGAGATGTCGATTTTGGATTCGTCCAGGATGCGAGCTTTGGCGATGAGATTGCGCAGGTTGGCAATCTTGAGTTCCAGCAGTCCCTGGGCTTCCTTGGCGGCATCATATTCTGCGTTTTCCGAAAGATCACCCTTGTCGCGGGCCTCTGCTATCGCCTGTGAGATTTTGGGCCGCTCCACGGATTCCAGTTCGTTGAGTTCGCGCTTCAGTGCATCCAAGCCTTCTTGAGTGTAATACTTTACGTCTTCCATTTTTTCTTCTTCTTGTTAAAATATAAAATAGAAGAGACCGTAAAAGTCTCTTCTATTTTGGGGTTATAAAAGGATTTAAAATTCTATAAGGTGACTTTGATACCCATGACGTGATTGCCTTTCCACTTGTTGGTGAATCTGTAGGCATAGTCAATGTAGATACGGGCACCAGTGTTGCCTTTCTTCAAGGGGATAACGGCCGTGGCACCAACGGAAGGACCGGCAAAGAACGAATCGTTGTTGAACAGAATCGTATTGATATCATTGCCTTCTTCGTCGGTCTCCGTACGTTTCGTGACATTCTCAAGGGCATAGCCGGCGCGAACCATGAAGTAGTTCATGAAGCCGTATTCAAGACCCAGAGCGAAAATGTCGCGAGAGTAGGAGTTGGCGGTGAAAGTACCAGCCAGTGTGATGCGGTGTGCGGCGTCATCGCGGGTGAGGCCTTCTTCTTCCAGTTCGGCTTTGGACATGCTGGCATATTCGCCGCCGAAGAACAGGAAGTCGTAGGAAATACCAATAGCCAGCAGAGAGGGCATCTCGTATTCGGCGGAACGTACAGCTAACGTCTGTTCAACCGATGTGTTGTTGATGCGGCCTCTGTAGGACATACCGTCACCCTTGTAAGACATGGGCAGACCAATGTTCTTCAAGGTTACGCCGATTTTGAAGTTCTCAAATTTACCGGCAATGTACTGCACACCAGCGTCAATGGCGAAGCCCGTGGCATGCAAGTCGGCGATGCGCTCGTTCACAATCTTCAGGGAGACACCACCCTTGATGAAGTTGTTGAACGATTTGGCATAATGGATGCCGATAACGGAGAGGGAGGGGGAGAAGGTTCCCAAACCGCCATCCGGTTGGTTGACTGTGGTGATTTGTACGTTACCGAAGCCCATGGATGAGAAGGAGATGGCGAGCGTACCAAAATCACGGGTTTTGCCAAGATGTTGGGCAAAGGCCAGTGCGTTGATGTTAATGCCGCAGTTGGAACCTACCAGATATTGGGTGCGGTTGAACGCGAACTCCGTCTTTTTCACGTACGTCAAACCGGCCACGTTGGAATAGACAGACTCCAATCCGCGGATTTCAGCCACGCCGGCATTCGCCATACCATTGGTGCGTGCCCAAGGGTCTATCAACAGGTGCGATGCACCAGCCTGACCGGAACGGTCTCTGTTACCTGCCAGTACGTTATAGGACGTACCGACAGATAAAAGAGCAATCAATGTGCAAATTATTAATGACTTATATATATTTTTCATATTCTTGAGTTTTTACAGATTAATAATTTTAGAAACCATTCAAGTCTGTTGGGCGCATTGCGCAGAAGAACCGTAATGTGCGTTCGCCGAAGCCGTCGGCTTTCACATGGATGATGTAAACACCGCCGGAAATCGGAATGTTGGCGTGGTTCTTCAAATCCCATTGTACGTAAGAATCCGTATTACCCTTCGTGATGGTCCGGATTAGCGTGCCGTTGACCGTGTAGATGGAAATGGTACACTTCTCAGGAAGGTTCACGATGCGGACATAGTTCTGCAGAGCGGTCTGCTCATACTGGGAGAATCCGTAGTACGGGTTCGGAACGATGTTGATGTCGTCGAGCACCTCTTGAACCTGTTCTACTGACTCTGATTTGACGGGAGCAAGGTTCTTGGTTGTGAACGTGTACATCGGATAACCGTCGTTCTGATCTGCGTACGGAGCTGTACTTGCATCATCGTACCAGCGGGAGGAGTATCTCAAATAAGGACGTGACACGCGAATCTTGATGGTGGCATCGCAGGAGAGCCAGTTGTCTTCCAATCCAAGGTAAGGCATAGGAATGCTGGTGTACATCACATTGTTGAACAACTGCATCTTCATCTGCATACGAGCCGGGTCGGCCATGTTTTTCTTTCCAATGAAAGATTTGAACTTTTCACCCAGCCATTTACCGCCATCATACGCACCACAATCGTACCATGCAAAATATCCACCGTCGGAGCTGGTGATATATCCACCATGGCGTTGTCCGTTACGTGTGATGTTCTTGTCGGAGTCGTTGAAATTACGTTTGTCTCTTTTTACAAGTTCGTCGTAAACCAAACTGCACGTGTTGCCGGAGCTTCCACAGATATAGACATAGTGACGACCGCCGTTCTGCGGCTCACCATATTCGAGTGCATATTGACCGTAGTTGTCACGAATCATGTTGAATGTGCTTTGGTTCATACCCTGCGGATTGCCTTCCTCATCAAGAATGAATTCTTGGGTAGAGGCATCACGATACCATGCGTACACATTTGTCGGATTGAAGAGCATGTCACTACCGTTGTTGTAAGGATCTTGGGAGTTTTCAGCGAACATAATGTTCAGACGCTCGCCAGTCTCCACGTTGATGGCATAGCCCGGGAACCAGCCGTAGCCGGTGGCACCGATGTAGTTCGGGTCGTTCGGGTTGTTGCTGGCCACGTCATCGTTGCCCGTGTACGGATTACCGTCTTTGTCCACTGACGGACAGTTCTTGGGTTCGTGACGATAGTTGACGTAAGTCTGTCCATTGAATTCCTGTTTTACTTTATAGGATTCCGTCTCGTGGCTGGCGCCAGCTTCTAAGACCAGTGCGCGGGTCCACAGGCTCTTGTCCGGTGTGAGCACAATGTCAACGGAGTACAGGTTGGTCATGGTCTGGTTATAACCGGGGTTCCACATGGATCCCGTGAGAGCGCGGAAATCAAAATACATGGGTGCAGGACCTTCATCACCTTCAGAAAGGAAAGCCACGTTGTCGGGGATGATGTACTTGGCCTGCGGACCGCCGTCATACGGGGATGAAAGCACATATGGTGACCATAAGCCGCCGAGGATGCCTTCGAACTGTTGGTTGGGATCCTTGAATCCACGAGTGGTTTCACTGGCATTCAAGGTTCCGGGTTTCAGGATGCAGCACATATCCTCCGTACGCCATTGGAAATACTTGTTCTCTGCACCTTCCTGACCTGCATACTCCTCACCGATACCCCAGTCGTACCATTTTCCGGACTCTTGGCTACCGGAATGAATCCAGTTGGCAGGATAGTCACCTTCCATGTCGTGAACACCCGACAACCAAGGCAGCCCATCACCGTAGTCGATAGTGGCACCAAGGAAGTCCACTTGTCCGTACATGGTAAGGGATTTGTAATTGTAACCCAAACTGTCAGCCACATATTCGTCAAGATTCTTCTGATAAATCTTGAAGTTGTCGTTGATGATGGAGATGGAAATACCGAGGTCGAGGAACAACTCCTCGTTTGTCATGCTAATAGGCATGGCAGCCGTATTAACACGTTTGATTCCCAACTCTTCCAGTTCGGCATCAGAGACTTCATCGCTGATGACTAACTGCCATTCGGTCTGGTCGTTCACATCGTTGTCCACATCGTTGGGTAACAGGCGGATGGTGTAGTCGTAAGGCTTCACCTGAAGCGGGTCCACCACCTTGATGTTCAACGGACCGTAGTTGTTCTTGTATTGAATATTGTTGAAGGTGTTGAGTTCGAGTACTTTCTGTCGGGATTCATCCGTCATGTCCAAGAAGAAACCTCCATTGCCCTGTCCTTCGATACGGGTGATCATGGGCTGGTCGCCATAGACACTGTTTTGGATGATGCCGGAAGATTTGTGCGGAATACCTACGTAAGGATGAATGTTACGACGACCGGCCAGATACGGGGTCTGCTGTCCATCCAAAAAGTCAGGATCAAGTTTGAACTCCTTGTATTGGTTGTAACCGTAGGCGATAGCCATAAAGTAGTACTCTTTGTGGTTTACCAGAGCCTTGTTGGTACCGGTAGCGAATTTGTCTTCCGTCACAGTGAAAGAGTGGTAGATGCCTTCGTTGGCTCCGTTGACCATTTCAGTGGCAACGGATGTACCGATAGCTTCATTGTAAATCCAGTTCACAATCTGTCCCGCGTTATTCTTGATGTCGCATTGGGCAATCAGAATAGCTTTGTTCGGGTCGTTCAGATCGGTGGCACTGACAGATCCGTTAGCCAACTGATAAATCTGGTATCCTTCAAAGTAGTAGCGGCGTTGTTCTGTAGAGAGCGTGTCCTCATGTGTGACAGCCACGATGTTGGAGGTAATCACCGTATCGGGATTGCCATCGGAGTCATATACATATAAGGTATCGTACGTCTTTTCAAACGTGGAAGTGGATAATGTCTTGGAGATCTGCGGATCCAGCTCGTAGTAGGTCTCGTGGTAGTTGTTGCTGTTCTTATCTTCATTGGAGATGTAGATCACCAGCTCGTTCTCAAGTTCGCGGATGGTCAAATCCGGAGCATCAGGACCGTCCAAGGTCTTGAAACAGTTCTCGAACAGGGTCTGGCACTTGTCATCTGCCAGTTTCAGCAATTCCACAGAGGCTTGTGCGCCGCCTTGGGAGGCACGTGCCCATGGAATACCTACGGTGATGTAGTTCACGGAACCGGGTCTCAAGGTGAAGGGGCCTGCAGACTGCATGAAACGACGGTCTGCGGGAGCGTTACCCACATTGGCTTCTGTCCAGCCGCCAGGACCGTAGGTGGTTGCAGAGGGATCCACACCTTTTGTTCCCCAGTTACAAACGTCCGTCATAGCAGGGAACATGAAGTCACACTCCGGACCGTTACCGCCTACCGTGTAGTGGGCATTGCCGCCGTAGCGCATTTTGGTGTTGTCTTTCCAGATACCTTGCAGCATGTTGTAGTATTCGAATGCCACATCCGGGTCACCCACCACGGAGTTGTCGTTGTTGTGGTACACGAATCTTCTCATACCGAAACGTTCGTTGTCAATGATATCATCTCCGAAGTTCACACCGTTGATGGCCATCTGGTCGTTTATGAACTCGCTCTTGAGGAACTTGTCGCAATATCCGGCGAAAACTGCGCTGTCCGGATTGAATTTCGGGTTGTCACGGTTATCGGGATCCATGTAAGGGCCTTGGAAGAAGTCCACACCCACCGCAGGGGGCTGGTCGCCGTAAGCCTTGGTCTGTCCGTTACCGTCCACGTTGGAACCGTTGTAGCAGTAACCTAAACCACGGGCCACATCGCAACCTACATAGTCGTCTTTCTCATAACCCAAGTCAGGGTCAACCCATTGGGAGAAATAGGTGTTGGTCAACGTGTAGGAGGAACGGTTGATAATCTCATAGGAATAGAACGTCATGTTGTTCAGGTCGTCGTTGGTGGAGAATCCGAAGCACTGACCGCGGATTTCCAGACCGATGGGGCTACCTTGGGATTCGGTGTGTGCACCACCGTTATCGTTGAAGATCCAGAACAGGGTCTCATCACCCTTCAACACATGGTCTGCGTAAATCATACCGTTGGAATTGTGCCAGTCGTACTGATAGTCTCCGGAGCTGGCGCTACCATAATTCCGATATTCTGTCCACAAATCCTCAGGGGTTCTCGGCAGCTGATGGGCGGCAGCCAAGGCGATGTTGTCCTCCGTCCAGGGACAGAGATCGTTGTTGATGTCATAGTAAGGGTAGTCGCCAGCTTCAGGGTCGTACACACCGTTTTCATTCACATCTTTGAAAGGGGCCAGATAGTAGGAATAGCCTTCATCGCCGTGGGCGGGCCAGTTCAAGATGCTGGCAGGGGTCACATAACCGCTGGTATTATAGCCGGAGATGTGATTGTCCACTTCCGCACGGGAGATCTTGAAGAGTTTGTCGAATTTGATACACTCGGTCTGGGTTGTACCGGCACCGGCAATCTTCAAGGGACCAGTCCAATAGTCGTCACCACGTTGTCTGAAACGAACGGCAGCCAATTTCAACTGGCCGTTGGCATCCTGACCGCCAATCCACAAGGCGGCAGAGAACATGGAGGTTTTGCCGGAACCCTTAGGCACTTCGTATTCGGCTACTTCCTTGAACCACATCGTACCGCCGGTTTCAATGTATGCACGTACGTTGTTCACCGAAAGCTCGTTGGAGTTACTTGCCGGAAGACAGGTGGCTGATTCCGCTTTTGGAGAGTGTCTATGTACTCCTTTGACTTTTTCGGCTCGCACGGTACCGAAGACCATGCAGACCATCAGGAGTGTCAAGCAGAAAATTTTGTTATTGTTTTTCATATATACCTATTTTTTTTATTTCAAACTGTTAAAAACCGAATTGTAAGCCTAAGCTGGCACGGATAGGACGGCTGTAATTGTAGGGATCCTGAACGGTCATCGTGTAGTAGTTGATGTAGGAAGGAACATAGATCTGGGAGTTGATCACCTGCTGATACTCTGCAGAGGAGAGGAAACCATCGTCATCCGGGTTGCCGGTGTAGTCATAAACGTAAACAATGTTCTTGAAGTTGAAAAGGTTCTGGATGTCAACATAGACGGTCAGATAACCCGGTTTTGCGGATTTTGCATTGCCGTCCTTGTCCTTGGCGTTCTTGTTCAGATTGAAGACGAAAGTCTTGTCGATACGTAAGTCGCACTGGAACTGCCATGGGGTGTTGGAACCGTTGATGGAACCGGAGACCTGGCGGGAACCGATACCCGTGATGGAATACGGGGTGGAAGAACGTGTGTAAGGAGTACCGGAAGCGGCGGAGAACAACAGGGAGAATCCTGTATTAGCCAGCCATTGGATGGTCTTTGTGGTCGGTTTTCCGTCCACTACGACCTGCTTCTCGGTCTTAGGCCCGTTGTAGTCGGTTCCATTCTCGAAACGATAGTCCAAGTTGACACCGATTCTATGTCTCTGGTCAAAGGAGAGGAGGGCAAGAGTTCTCAAGTTCGGTTGTCCTTCGGAAAGGATGGAGAGCTGGTCGGTCGTGCTGGAACCCGTACCCTTGGCGTATTGCAACGTGTAGTTGGCGGAAAGGGTGAGGTTCTTGGTCCGGTTCATCTTATAGGCGAAGGTGAAACCTTGCACCGTACCGAAGTCAATGTTCTGATAGGAATAATAGGTGTTCGGATATGCGCCGGAGAAACGATAAGCCTGGATCTGGTTACGTTTTTCGGAATAGTAGGCGCTGATACTGATGGAGGATTTGTTGCCGATCTTCTGACGGAAACCGATTTCGTAGTCGATACTCTGCTGCGGTTTCATGTTCGGGTTGTTGACGATGTTTCCAGCGGAATTACGCTTGGAGATGAACAGATAGTCAACCGGGGAGATCTGCAGGTTGGTGGGACGGGAGGTGATGATGTTGTAGTGTGCGTAGAACAGGGAGTTGTCAGAAACAGGGAAGGAGAAGGAGATACGCGGCATGACAGACCACTGTGCTTTGTATTTCTCGAAAGCAGAGGATTCGACCTTGGTGTTTCTGTTCTTGTCGATTTCGTTCTTAAGGAGCGGACCGTTCACATAGAGGGAAAGTTCGGATTCGGGGTCAACCACCTCTTGACCGGCGGCGTTGTACCAGGTGTCGCCGTTACGGTAACCCACGATGGATGAAGCGTTGAACTCGGTACCGGCAATGCCTTCCTCACTCATGTAGTTGTCAATGCCCGTATAATAGACCACCCAGTTGTCTTCGGCGTTGCCGGCGAATTTGATCTTACTGTTGAGGTTGCGGATGTCTTTAACCGTATAAGCTTCGCGGAACAAATAGGGGTCTTTCAGCACTTCCTGGTTGGCATCGAAGCGGTCAACACGCAAACCGATGTTGAACAACAGGGAGTTGATGGAGAATTTATCCTGCAGGTAGAAAGCCATGTAGATGGGTTCGTAAGCACCGATGTTGTAGGTGCGCTGGCCGTTATTGTCCACAGCGTCAAAGAAGTCCATGATAGAGGTCTTCTTGTTGATCTTTTTACCTGTGTAGTCATAACCATAATAGTTGACCAGGGAGGAGGAACCGGAGGATGTTCCAGTGAGCAGCTCCTCTGCAGAGAACATGTTGACGTTGAAAGCCGTAGGATCCAGGTCGTCAATGTCAATCCAGTCGGATCCGTTGGGATCCAAACCGAGGGATGTACGCAGGTTACGGTCAAAGACCGTCTGGTCGGTCAGCACGTTCAAGCGGTTGTAGTCCACATAGATGATGTCTCTTTCCATGTCGGGATCATAACGGACATCGAAGATGGGGTGTTCCTTGTCCAACTCGGTGATATGCTTGTTTGTTTCGGTTCTCATCAACTGCCACAGGTAGAAGGATGAGATGCCATATCCGCGGTAGGTCAGTTTTTCA
Organism: Bacteroidales bacterium; assembly: GCA_024682995.1. GTDB lineage: Bacteria > Bacteroidota > Bacteroidia > Bacteroidales > WCHB1-69 > F23-D06. The sequence continues at coordinate 32,398 of JAIKYR010000078.1, forward strand.
AAATCATAACCGAATTTAAGTTCGTGGTTCTTCAGGTTCATGGAGATGCTGGCCTTCACACCGAACTGCTCGGTCTGGCTCTTGCTATAGCTGCCGGAGACTGCACCGGGGCTGCTGTACATGCCATAGATGCCGTCGGCGCCGTCACCGTTACGGAGTGCGCCAAACTGCTGGTAGAGGTTCAGGTCGATGGGGTATCCCTCACCAAGATAGGTGTAGAGGTCTTCCAAGGAGTAATTCTCAATGAAGTTCTGCGTGTAACGGGCGAGAAGCGGGTTGCAGTTGAAGTTCGGGTTGATTTGGAAGGTCACGAGTGAGTCGTACCAGCCTTCAAACTCTTTGGCTCCTTGCACCGTGATGGAGTTACCTTCCTCGGAAACCTGCAGTTCATCCTTGTATTCGGAATAGCCTTTCACCCGCTGGGTGGAGAACTTGCCGATATAACCGTATTCGAACAGTCTGTCTTTATGTTGGGTGGCGTATGAGTTGGAGTTGAAGAGGGTGTAGTTGACGTTGATGTCGTACATGATGTTCTTCAACGTAGCCTTACCCGTGGTGTCGGTGAACACACGGTGGTTCAAACGGGCATTCACACGCAAGGTGTTGTTGATGGTGGTCGGAGTCTCGACTTTGAACAGGGCTAATGAGCGGCCCCATGATTTTCCCTTGATGTACTCGTAGGATCCACCGAGGGAGAGACGCATGTTGTGCTTCTTGCCGAGGGTGAAGTCGAACTTCAGCTGGCCAAGGTAGTCCCAAGTGCCGGCGTTTTTCTTCACACGCTCCTTATGGAACGATTCGCTGGTGAGGTAGCATGCCTCCTGATACCAGGCACCGAAACTGGTCGGGTTGTAGCGGAGAGGATTCATGCTGATGTCCTCAATCACATCGTCGTTGGCCACCCAATAGCCGCCTCTCAGCGGACGGCTGTCATGATCGTAGGAGATTTCCCCGCTGAAGAGGAAACCGATACGGGTGGGGTCGTTTTTATTCTTGCCTTTCAACAGCGGACCGGAAATGGATACAGCACCGAGGAAGTTGTTGTATCCGTCGATGGATCCTCTTAACTCCACAGATCCGTGGAAGTCCTTCGGGGCGGACTTGGTGGTGATGACCGTGAAGGAGGTACCGTCACCATACTCGGCGGGAATACCGCCCTGGATCAACTGGGCCTCCTCGATGGATGCCATGGAGACGCTACCGTTACCACGCACACGCACACCGTCGATGATGGTCTGCTGACCGTCGGCACGGTTACCACGCACAGATGACATGGCACCATCCACACTTGACACACCCTCCAGGTTGGCTAAGGCACTGGTTACGGAACGGCCAGGGGTGGTACGCACATTGTCACCGCTGATACGGCTTGTAGAACTGGTGTTATCCGGGTCAAACACAGGTGGTTCGTATCGGATGATAACCTCCTGCACTTCAGTCGTACAGTCAATGGTGAAGTCAATGAACATCACCTGGTTAGAACCCACCTTGATACCCGTCTTGGTCTGTGACTTCTTACAAGTCATCTGAGCGTCGGCAGTCAAATCGTAGGTGCCGACTTCCACACCAAACATTGAGTATTCACCTTTGTCATCCGCCATACCCATGTTCACAACCTTGTCACCAATCTTCAGGTAAACCCTGGTGTACCCCAACGGCTCTCCCGCTTGGTCCACCACCTTACCCTTGATTTGGGACTGTGAAAATGCCATGCTTGTGAAAAGGATGATCACTCCGAGAGTAGAGAGTAATTTTTTAATCATAGCCATTAATTTATATTAAACATTATTCTATTTTACCGAATATAATTTTTGGGGTGCTAAAATAAAAAAAAAAACGATAGCTTGTACACTATTGTTTTTTTTTGATTGAAAATCGTTTTAAGTCAAGTTTTTAGTACTTCCTTTTGAGGATTTCAGCGTAAATGACCCCTTTGTAGACTTCTGTGGCATCCATTGTTAATCCATGGATGTTATCTGCTTTATTATCAGATGGTTGTGGCTGTTCTTTTATCTCTAAATCGGATGTTTTTTCCAAGGGTTCATCCAAATCCGTAAGTGTTTCGTATGTGAAGTATTCGGTTTGATTTCGCAAATTCGGCGCGTTTTTTTGCATTTCAAGTGTTTCATGAAACGCCTCCTCTTCCTCTTCTTCCAGAATGGGAATAGTTTTGGCAGGAGCTTTTTTTTCTCCTTTGACCAATTTGATAATGGTGGGTGCCAACCCAAGGAGAATCAAAATCAATATACTTAAGAAATCTTCCATATTGTTTAATGTATAATATTATATATTGTATAACTCTACAATGTTATATTTCCATATTTGAGACGCAATGAATGTTGTCACTTCTGTTCTCTTGCCTCTTTTCATTCGATCCCATTCTCTCGTCCGGTGCTGCTTGCGGAACACGCTGGGTGATCTCCTTGGCTTTGGCGATACTGACGTTTAAATCATAGCAAATGAGTAAGATAAGAGAACTCCAGTTGATCCACAATAGAATGGCGAACAACGCCCCCAAGGATCCATAAATGAGGTTGTAGTTGGTGAAGTTGGAAAAATAGATGTTCAATATCCAGAGTATCAGCACCAAAAGGATGGTACAAAGCGACGAACCCGCCGAGAAGAAACGATAATTCTCCTTGTTGACAGGCGCCAGATAGTATAAGATGCTGACCATGAAATAGACGGATGCGAAGATCAACACCCATTTGATACCGTGTACCAGATAGTAATAACCGCTCCGTAAATCAATCAGATAGGTGTTGATGTGGTTCATAATCATGGAGGCTATGATGAACAGCATGGCCACGAAAAGGATGATGAAGAAGACAATGACCATGATGGCCAGACTCAAACCCAACTGTTTGAAGAAGTTGCGCTGTTTGTCGTTGAAGTAAGAGGTGTTCATGGCGGCCAGCAGGCCGTTGGTACAGATGAGCGTGAAGTAGATGCCGATGAAGAACATGAGGGTGGACAATCCCTCCCTGGGCTTCGTCACCACATAGGTGATCATATCCTCCACCGCCGACCAGGCATACACTGGCACGACCGTCTGCATCATGGAGAGGATGGTGTTCTGTATGTCCGTGCTCGTGTAGGCGATTAGTGTGAAGAAGGCGATGATCATGGGGAGCAGCGCGATGAAGATGCGGTAGGTCAGGGCGGCGGCCCGCTGGAAAATGACCCCTTTTCCCATGGATTGGAAGAAGTAGCCCATCACGTCGTACAAGGGAATATGCTGGAAGCCCGGCAGTGTGAGCGTCTTGGATTTCCGGATAATCTTCCCAAGGACTGGGATCTGTTCCAGGTCTTCGCTCCAGGCATCAAATTTCTCTTGTATGCGGTTTATATTCAGAAACATAGGTTATTCGTTCATTTTCAACTCAAACGACACGCTGACATCCGTGGCGTTTTCGGTGGCTTTTGCTGGAAGGATTTCCACTTGTTTGGAGGGGATTCCCTTGCTTATCAGATAGTTGCGAATCGCCTCGGCGGCGCGTTTTGCGTTGGTCTCCTCGCTGGGTGCGGCCTCGGTGGCCAGGACAAGCGTCATCAGTTCCTTCTCCTTGAGCACTTCGGCCATCTCATTCAATTGGAAAGTGTTCTCGTTCGACAGCTTCGGGGTCTCGCTGGTGGGGAACGTCATCTTCTGGAACGTCTTGTCACCGCCTACGGCTTTCGCAATCATGTCCACGGGCGAGGCGGCAATTTTAACAAGCAGATTGGTGAAGGTCTTCCAAATGATCTTGCGGAAAGAAAATTTCGGAGAGGAAATGTCCCCCTTAACGGGCAGTTCCATGTTGACGTGACCCTTGCGGTCGGTGATGATGTACATGGCCGCCTTCATGGGTATCTTGGCGGCAGCCGGAGTCAAACCTTTGACTTTGTCGCCGAAGGTGGGCTTGTAGATGTCCAGCGCATTCTGGCTGTCCAACCAGTTATCCTTGATGGAGACATCGCTGGTGAAAGAGAGGATACCCTTTTCGGCGGGATAGGCCAGATAGTGCAGGGCGTAGGGCGAGAAGTCGTGAATGTCGAGGTTGGAGATGGACACGATGAAGTCGGCATTTTTGAGGTTCAGGGCGTCCAGACTGGCTTCGCAGTCGAATCTGCCGGATGAACCCAGATTGGCCGTGATCTTGATGGGCGATGGTTTCCCGTTGGTCAGATTCTCCGCAGTCAGCTGGAAGTCCGTAACGGGGAAGACCTGTTCCTCCGGAGTAGCGGCATGGTCGGCGTATGTGAAGCTGCCGTTGGTGATGGCTATTTTCTTGACGTTGTAGCGTATCTCCGTCGGGGTGGAGGCTGTGTCCTTGTCCGCGCGGGCATGCTTTCCGGAATCCGCCTTCGACAATGTGTCGGTTTGCCTGCCGCCCTTCATCCGACTGAAGGTGTTGCCGTCAGCATAGATGTCGAAGTTGAAAACGGGGTCTTTTAATTCTATGGATTTGATGTTGAAAACTTTCTTTCCGAGGTCCGCTTTCTCGATATTCATGTTGAAGGATTTGAACGAGGCTAATGGCGACTGGTCGGCGTTGTGGGCCTGCACATTGTTCAACGACATGGTGCCGGAGAACACCATCTTCTCAATCTCCTTGACACAACCTTTGAGGGTGGCGTCACCGTCCAAAAGTCCGTTAATGGTTCCAAAGTGCGACAGCAGGTTGAGGTAAGGTCGTCCCAAATCTGTAGAAAGCTGGTGCATCAATATATGGGCGTCGAAATCGCCTTTCTTGATGTTGTAATTCCCGTTTATGGCGAAGTTGCCGCCCTGCCGGAATGCTGTGGTCATGTCAAGATGGGAGGGACCGCCGTTGAGGTCCAGCTTGGGCACGTGGATATTCACGTCCTTGGTGTCAAAGAGGCTGCCCGCGCGCACGTCCTGGTACTTTATAGCGGCATCCCGCACGCGGATGTGGCGGATGTCCACCAACCATTTGGAGGGTCCTTTTTTTTGTTTGGGCTTCCGGTCTTTGGTGTAAAAATCGATAATGTCGCTGAAATTGAAACGGATACCATTCTGGATGACTTGGGCGTTCAGCTGGTCCAGACGGATGTGGTTGATGCGTACGGTCTTGCCCAGCAATCGGGGCAGTGACAGCTGTACGTTGAGTTTGTGGAAAGACAGGAAGTCGTCCTTGGCATTCTCCTCTTTGGCGTTAAGCCCCACAATGGTGACGGTACCGGTGAGGATGTTAATGCGGACATGCTCGAGCGTGACCACGCGGTGACATAGTTCAACGCTATGCTTTTCAGCGTAATACTTGACAATTGGCCCTGCCAATATGCTGATCAGCAACAGTAGTCCGACCAGGATGCCGACAATAATCAGGAAGATCTTCAGTCCCTTTTTCATAATTAAAAGATTATGAATTAGAGGATTATGGTTTTGAGACTCATGTCAAGGCTGGCGATATGGTGTGTGAAGGCACCCACGGAGATGAAGTCCACCCCGGTGACGGCGTAGTCGTGCAGGGTCTCCTTGACGATGCCGCCGGAAGCTTCCGTCTCGAAGCGGTGGTTGACAAGTGCCACGCCCTCGCGGATCTGGTCGGGGGTGAAGTTGTCGAACATGATGCGCTGCACGCCGCCATGTTCGATGACGCGCCGCACGTCGTCCAGACTGCGGGTCTCAATCTCAATATTGAGGTGCAGTCCGTGCTCTTTCTGGTAGGCGTTGGCCGCGTCAATGGCCTTTTCGATGCCACCGGCGAAGTCTATATGATTGTCTTTCAGCATCATCATATCATACAGACCAAAACGATGGTTTTGTGCTCCGCCCACCATGACGGCATATTTCTCGAAAATGCGCATGTTGGGTGTGGTCTTGCGTGTGTCGAGCAAGGTCACGGCGGTGTCCTTCACCAGCTCCACATATTCGTGGGTGGTGGTGGCGATGCCGCTCATGCGTTGCATGAAGTTGAGCAGCGTACGCTCGGCGGTGAGCATGCTTCTGGCCGGACCGTGCAGCTGGAAGACGATGTCGCCCTTGCGGATGACGTCGCCGTCCTGCATGAACTGCTCCATCTGGATGGTGTCATCCACCTGGCGCAGCACCTCGCGGGCCACGTCCACCCCGCAGAGGATGCCGTCCTGCTTGACCAGCAGCTTCATCTTGCCGGGAGCATCGGCGGGAATACAGGAAAGGGAGGAATGGTCGCCGTCGCCAATATCCTCTTTCAGCGTCAGCTGGATCAGTTTGCGGATGTCTTCGGTTATCTTCATTTTTTTACAATAATTTCAGTTGTTTCAACAATGTTGCTGGTATGCAAAGCCCGATCCACCAGCTGGCATGACAGCTTTATGGTGTCGTAGGGCGAGAAGTAGTTGTTGATGAAGGTGGTGATGGTGATGTTTCCTTCAATGGACTCGGGCAGATTGTGGCTCAGGTAGGGCAGACGGGCATGCAGCGGGGTGGGAAGCTCCACCTGAACCCATTCGCCGTGCTGTTTTTCATAAAAATGGATGAAAAGATTGTAATAGAAAGCCGAATCCTTGGAGAATACACCGGAGGTGTCACCCGACTCCAAGCCGATGTCCCCATCTCCGTCGTGGAAATAGAGCGTGAGGTCTGCCTGGTCGTCCACCCCCGTCCCATTGTCAATCTTCTCGATCCCGACAAATTCAATGTAGGGGATTTCGGAGAAAGGAGTGGGGCGTTTGCAGGCGGCGAACAGCAGCGTGCACACGACGATGAACAGGGCTTTCTTCATGAGGGTGAACGTTTTAGTCCATAATCATACGCACGCCGTTCACGAAGTCAATGGACTTCTGGATGAGCTCGTGCATGTAGGTGTCGTTTTCCACGAAGGGCACAAACTCGCGGTAGGCGGCCACAAACTCCTCAATGAACGGGGAGGACTTGAGCGGACGGCGGAACTCGAGGGCCTGGGCGGCGTTGAAGAGCTCGATGCCGAGGATCTTCTCCACATTGTTGACCACGAGGTAGCACTTCGTGGCGGCATTGGCTCCCATGCTCACATGGTCCTCCTGCCCTTGCGACGACTCGATGGAGTCGGTGGAGCAGGGCATCGTGAAGGCCTTGTTCTGGTTCACGATGGAGGCGGCAGCATATTGCGGGATCATGAAGCCGGAGTTGAGGCCCGGATTCTTGACCAGGAAGGAGGGCAGTCCGCGCTTGCCGGCAATCAGTTGGTAGATGCGGCGTTCGGAGATGTTGCCCAGCTCCGCCATGGCGATGGAGAGGAAGTCAAGTACCAGGGCTAACGGCTGGCCGTGGAAGTTGCCGGCCGACACCACGATGTCCTCATCCGGGAACACCGTCGGGTTGTCGGTGACGGAGTTGATTTCTGTTTCCACCACCTCCTGAACATGTTGGATCGAGTCTTTGGAGGCGCCGTGCACCTGCGGTACGCAACGGAATGAGTAGGGGTCTTGTACGTGCTCCTTGTGTTGTTGGATGATCTCGGAACCTTCCAGAAGCTGCAGCATATGGGAGGCCGTGATGATCTGGCCGGCGTGCGGGCGCACGAAATGGACGTTCAGGTTGAACGGTTCAATGCGGCCGTCGAAGGCATCCAGCGAGACGGCGGCGATGATGTCGGCCATCCAGGAGAGCTTCTTGGCCTTGATGAGCAGCCAAACGGCATACGAGCTCATGAACTGCGTTCCGTTGAGCAGGGCCAAACCCTCCTTGGATTGCAGCGTGATGGGCTCCCAGCCGAACTTCTCGTTGATGACGGAGGCGGGATATTTCTTTCCTCTATAGTAAACTTCGCCCATGCCGATGAGCGGCAGGCTCAGATGCGCCAGCGGGGCCAGATCGCCGGAAGCTCCGAGCGAGCCCTGCTGATAGACAACGGGATATACGCCTTTGTTGTAGAAATCCACTAACCGTTGGATGGTGGCCAGCTGCACACCGGAATGGCCGTATGAGAGCGACTGGATTTTCATCAGCAACATCAGCTGCACAATCTCTTGGGGCACCTCGTTGCCCACGCCGCAGGCGTGCGAGATCACCAGGTTGCGCTGCAGGGTGGAGAGGTCCTCCTTGGAAATACTGCGGTTGCAAAGCGAGCCGAAACCGGTCGTCACCCCGTAGATGGGCTCCTTCTCCGTGTCGGTTTTCTTGTCCAAATAGGCACGGCATTTCTGCACGGCGTCAATGGCCTCT
>JAIKYR010000096.1 GCA_024682995.1 Bacteroidales bacterium
AAACACATAATTAATAATATCCCTGCCAATAAAAACGATCATCTTATCGTTATTCTTAAACTATCAAAATCAAGAGGAAATTTTCACATTGAAATGCCCTAAAATATAAAAGCTATTCTCAACTACCAACTACCAAAGACCGATCAAAAATCACAAACAATATGAAAAAAATATTCCTGTTCGCAATTGTTTTCTGCACTTTCCTCGGTTTCGCCCAGGCGCAGAACATGTATTGGGTGTTTTTCACCGACAAGAACAACACCACATTTGATCCGTACACCTATTTTGACGCCAAGGCCATTGAGCGTTATCAGGTGAACCACGCGGACCTGTATGATATTACCAACTATCCTGTAAATCAGGAATATGAGAATGCCGTGAATGCGGCTACCACCGAATTTATTGGTGAGTCGCGCTGGCTCAACGCGGTGGCAGTGACCGCTACGGAGGATCAGATTGCCCTGGTGCGGGAGTTGCCTTTTGTGGCCCGTGTGCAAGAGATTGCCTCCGAAGCGAGCACTACGCAAGCTCCAGTTTTTACGCAGACCAGCGCACTGTATCCTGGCATGAAACAGGTGTCCTTGATGGAGGGCGAGAAATTCCAACAGAAGAATATCAACGGCAAAGGTGTGCGCATTGCGGTGTTCGATGGCGGATTCCCGGATGTTGACACGCACCCTGCATTCAAGCATCTGCGTGATAATCATCAAATTATCAAGACTTGGAACTTTGCCAACAGAAAAGAGAATGTGTATGGTTATAACGCGCATGGTCGTATGGTGCTGAGTTGCATCGCGGGCATTATGAACGACACTACCATGTTGGGTCTTGCTCCCGGCGCGGAGTTCCTGCTGGCGCGTACAGAGGTGGAAGCCGAAAAGCGAAAAGAAGAGGTCTGGTGGGTGCAGGCCTTGGAGTGGGCTGACCAGAACGGCGCTTCCATTGTGAGCAGTTCGCTGGGTTATGGCAAGGAATTGCATAATCTGAAAGACATGGACGGCAAGACTTCCATCGTAGCTAAGGGCGCTGCCACAGCCGCCAGCAAAGGCATCCTCGTGTGCACCGCCATGGGCAACGAGGGCGATGAGAAGGAATGGAAAATGCTGGTCACCCCGGCCGATGCCGATGGTGTGCTGTCAGTTGGCGCGGTGAACGCGTTGGATTGTCGTGAATCCTACAGCTCGTTTGGTCCCACCGCTGACGGTCGCCGCAAACCCAATGTGGTGGCATGCGGTCACGATATGGTGGCCATGGGCAAAGGAAATTATGCTTTTTCACAGGGCACCTCCTTCGCTACTCCGATGGTGTCGGGCTTCGCCGCCTGCGTGAAGCAGATGCACCCCGAGTGGACTGCCAAACAATTGCTGGAAGAAATTGAGAAATCCGCCAATCATTATCCTTACTACGACTATGCCTTTGGCTACGGCGTGCCGCAAGCCGGCTATTTCACCGATGGCAAGCAAGAGGAAAAAGCCGCCTTTACGATGACGGAAGACGAGGATTACCTGTACATTATCCCTGTCGATAGCAAAAACACGGGTAAACTTTTCTATAACATCCAGAATGGTGATGGGACCCTGGATTTCTATGATGTAAAACGACTTGGTACGAGTTTCCTAGTGGATGGTCATGATCTAATAGACAGTAATAAGGTCTATTTCAGCATTCCAAAAAGTATGTTGGAAAATGGACAAACGGTAAATATGTGGTACGGCAACCAATATGCGCAGTATGTGATGGGTAAGGACAAAGTGGACGCCGCCGATACTGCCATTACATTGGGCGAATCGATCATGCATAGTGATTTTCGGGGTTGTGGAAGCGCAGCCAAACCAGAGAAAGACATATTCAAACACAGAAAAAAAATGTATTCATACGAGTTTGTGCTCAACACATCCTTCATGTTGCCCGCCATGTGGACACCTACAGGCAATATTCACACAACAGACCGCGTATCGCGCTCGCTGTCATTCAGTTTCGTCAACAACTGGCAGGTGGCAAGAGTGTATGGATTGGGCTTCCGCCTCGGTTTCGGATCTTCCTGGTATGCCTTACGGGATTATACCGATCCACAGGGATCTAATATGCTCATTCAACCAGTGCTTTATCCGAATCCGGATGAGATCATCAAAAAGCACAATCTGAAAACCACGCAGTTTGATTTGGAGTTCACGCAGCGTTTCATTCTGGCGAATATTTCCAAATCACAGTGTTACATTGAGGCAGGTGTGTTCGGCGATTGGATTACGGGCAGCCGGTTGAAGACCAAAACCCAATTGGATAAACACACTTTTACTCATGTGGAGCGTCGTTATTACCGCGAAGGTTTGAACAAGCTGGATTGTGGCGTGCGCCTGCGCGTGGGATTCACTAATCGCTGTGCTATTTACGGACAATACCGTATCACTCCGATATTGAAAAATGGTATAGACCTGCCGAAATGGGAAATCGGCATACAGATACTTTAATTTGACTTCCGTTGCACCCGACTTATCATAGCCATTAACCTTGTCGGGTGCACGGATTTTCTAATGGTGCTAAAATAATGTAATACAATATGTTGATTGAGTTAAAGGACATTCATAAAACCTATAACAACGGCCAGCCCCTCCATGTGCTGAAAGGTGTGGATCTGGAAATCGGGCAAGGGGAGTTTGTGTCGATTATGGGCGCATCCGGATCGGGAAAATCCACCCTCTTGAATATTCTGGGCATATTGGACAACTACGACGAAGGAACTTATTATCTTGATGGTCAATTGATTAAAGATTTGAGTGAGAAGGAAGCGGCGCATTACCGCAACAAGATGATCGGTTTTGTGTTCCAGTCGTTCAATCTGATTTCGTTCAAGACGGCGGTGGAGAATGTGGAACTGCCACTGTTTTACCAAGGTGTGGGGAGGAAAAAGAGAAGAGAGATGGCGATGGAGTTTTTGGAGCGTTTCGGGTTGGCTGACTGGGCGTTGCATTATCCTAACGAGATGTCGGGCGGACAGAAGCAGCGCGTGGCGATTGCACGCGCATTGATTACACAACCGCGCATTCTGCTGGCTGACGAACCCACCGGTGCTCTGGATTCCAAAACATCCGTGGATGTGATGGAACTGCTCACCAAACTCAATCGAGAGGAAAAAGTGACGATTATTGTGGTGACGCATGAGAGCGGCGTGGCCAATTGCACAGACAAAATCATCCATATCAAAGATGGTATTATTGGCGAGACTACGCTGAACGAGCAGCACCACGCTTCCGTATTTGGAACGGATACAATAATGAAATAATTTGATTATCAATAATTTATAATACAACCCTCGTGAAAGACCTTTTTCAGGAAATATGGGAATCGATCCAACGCAACAAGTTGCGCACGGTGTTGACGGGCTTTGCTGTGGCGTGGGGCATCTTCATCCTTATCGTGCTATTAGGTGCCGGTAACGGACTGATGAATGCCTTTATGCGCAATGGGGATGAATTTGCCTCCAATACGATGGCCGTTTACGGTGGATATACTTCAAAACCCTACGAAGGTCTTCAGGAAGGAAGATGGATAGAACTGAATGACCGGGATATAGCGCTTACGGAGAGTGCGATTTTCTCCGATTATGTAGATGATGTGACTGCCACCACCACCAAAGGTCCCTTTGTGCTCGTGATGGGCGACCGCCATGTGTCTGTGAATGTGTGCGGCTGTTATCCTAAACTATTGGAGATAAATAAGATAGAGATGATAGAGGGGCGCTTTATCAATCCATTGGATATGCAGCAACAGCGGAAATCCATTGTGCTGTCGGCATCACATGCCCAGCAACTGATGAACGGTGGCGACGATTATGCTTCTATGATAGGCAAGAGCGTGAGTTGGAACGACAATGTGTGGCAGGTGGTGGGCGTTTACAAAACAGATGAGAGCACCCAGCGTGTGCAGGCTTATGTGCCGCTGTCCACTTTCCAGGTGATTTTCAACGAGCGGAATTATGAAGATGAAATTATTTTCACTTTCCACGGGCTAGAAACTGAGCAGGAAAACGAGCAGTTTGAGCGGAATTACAAGGCGGTTATCAACAAGTCGCACAAGGCGGCCCCCGACGATGATGGTGCTTTGTGGATTTGGAACCGTTTTACGCAGAACCAGCAGATGAACAAAGGATCCAATATCATCCACAAGGCGCTTTGGATATTGGGCATACTGACTCTTTTGGGCGGTATTGTGGGAGTGTCGAACATCATGCTGATTACGGTTAAGGAGCGCACGCAGGAATTTGGAATCCGGAAGTCGATAGGCGCCACACCAGGTGCCATTATGAAGTTGATTATTGCGGAAAGTGTGACCATTACCGCCTTTTTCGGTTACATTGGGATGGTTTTGGGCATGGTGGCGTGCGAGATTATGAAACATACGGTAGGAGATTCTTCATTAGAGATGTTTGGGGAGAGCATCCAGGTGTTTGTCAATCCGACGGTAGGGTTGGATGTGGCCTTCGGTGTTACGCTGGTGTTGATTGTCGCAGGCACGCTGGCAGGCATGTCGCCGGCGCTCAAGGCCGCCCGCATCCGTCCGATTGAGGCATTACATGACACAAAATGATAATGTAAGGCCGTCATATTATGGCGGCCCAGATAAAGTAAGGCCGTCATATTATGGCGGCCCGGATAAAGTAAGGCCGTCATATTATGGCGACCCAGATGTATAGAGATTATGCGATTTGATGCAGACACATATCGGGAAATTGCGGACTCGCTGTTGCGAAACAAGCGGAGGAGTCTCCTCACAGGCTTTGGCATCTTCTGGGGACTCTTTATGCTGCTGTTTCTCATCGGTGGCGGCAACGGGCTGAAAGACTTGTTGAGCAAGAATTTTGACGGTTTTGCCACCAATTCCATCGTGTTGTTTGCCAATGAAACCACCAAACCCTATAAGGGGTTCAAGGAGGGCAGAACTTGGCAGTTGGAATATCGCGATGTGGACCGCCTTAAGGAGATGGTTCCCGAGTTGGAGCTGGTAACCCCGCAGTTGGCCAGCTGGGGCGTGAAAGCCACCCGCGACACCCGCAGCGCTTCCTGTCATACCAAAGGTGTGGAGGCGGTGTACAGTCAGGTGGAAACACCCGTTTTGAAATTTGGCCGCTATATCAATGAGGTGGATGTTATGCAAAAACGCAAAGTGTGTGTGATAGGGGAGCATGTTTGGAATGAGTTGTTTCCTGGCGGGGAGGATCCGTGTGGCACATACATTTGTGTGGGTTCCATTTACTATCGTGTGATAGGCGTCGATGTCAGCACATCCAATATCAATATGGGAGGCAGGAGTTCGGATGCAATCACCATTCCGATTTCTGTTTTGCGTGATGTTTTGAACAGTGGAAACTCGGTGGGGATTATTTGTGCGGTGGGCAAATCCGGCGTGTCCATGAGCGACTTGGAACCTCGCATCCGTCAAGTGATTGCCCGTCAGCATTTTATTGATCCCAGCGATAAGGAAGCGATGATGTATCTCAATATGGAAGCCATTTTCCGCATTGTGGACAAACTGTTCCGGGGTGTCAATTTCATGATATGGTTGGTGGGTATAGGCACCTTGCTGGCAGGTGCCATTGGCGTGAGCAACATTATGCTGGTGGTGGTGCGCGAGCGGACTGTGGAAATCGGTATCCGGCGCGCTATTGGAGCCACCCCGCGCGACATTCTGTCGCAGATTATACTGGAAGGAATCGCCCTGACGGTGGTGGCAGGCGCCTCGGGTATTGTCTTTTCCGTTTTCCTGCTCAATTTGTTTGAAATCATAACCAAGCATCAGGCCGCCTTCCAAATCCATTTCGGAACGGCTGTGATTGCCTTGTTGTTGCTTACTTTGCTCGGAATACTGGCGGGTATCGCGCCGGCATACCGTGCCATGCATATAAAACCGGTGGATGCGATGAGAGACGAATGAGGGTGTATAGTTATAGTAGAGACGTACAATTGTGCGTCTCGCAATGATAAAGTAAAGACGCACGGACGTACGTCTCACAAGATAAGAAAGATAAAACACATACAATATGAAAAAAGGTATCAAATACATCGTTTTTGCGCTGATTGCGCTTATCTTTATCGGGACTTTTGTCTTCCTGTTCAAGAAATCACGCCCGCAAGAGGTTCGTTACAACGAATATGAAGTAACCTATATGGATATCAGCAAGAAGACGCTGGTGACGGGCAAGATCGGGCCGCGCAATGAAGTAGCGGTGAAACCGCAGATCAACGGCATTATTGCTGAGTTGTACAAAGAGGCAGGTCAGGAGGTGAAAGAGAATGAGGTGATTGCCAAGTTGAAGGTGATTCCCGACATGAACTCGTTGAGTGCGGCGCAGAGCCGTGTGCGTCTGGCTGACATCAACTACAAGCAGGCACAGAACAATTATGAACGCGAGAAAGCACTCTATGATAAGAAGTTGATCAGTCAGGAGGAGTTTGAGCAGTGCACGCAGGCGCTGAATCAGGCGCGTGAGGAGAAGTCGGCGGCGCAGGATGCTTTGGAGATTATCCGCGATGGTGTTTCCTCTTCCAACGCCAAATCCAGTTCCACGCTGATCCGTTCCACCATTTCAGGGTTGATTTTGGACATTCCCGTCAAGGTGGGCAACTCGGTGATTCAGGCCAACACCTTGAACGATGGCACTACCGTGGCAACGGTGGCCGATATGAACGATTTGATTTTCACGGGCAATGTGGACGAAACCGATGTGGGGCTGTTGCGCGAGGGCACTCCGCTGACCATTTCCATCGGTGCATTGCAGGATTACAGTTTTGATGCGGTGTTGGAGTATGTGGCCCCGAAGGCAGTGCAAAACAACGGTGCCAACCAGTTTGAAATCAAGGCAGCGGTGAAACCACAGAAAGACAGAAAGATACGTGCTGGTTACAGTGCCAATGCGGAAATTGTGCTGGAGAGTGCGAAGCAGGTGCTTGCCATTCCGGAGAGCGCGCTTGAGTTTTCGGGTGACTCCACTTTTGTGTATGTGAAGCAAGGGATGGGATTTGAGAGAAAAGCCGTGAAAACCGGTTTAAGCGATGGTTTGAATATTGAAATACGAGAAGGATTGAAGAAGGGAGATGTGGTTAGAGGTGCGAAGATTTTTGAGATGGGAAAGAAGTGAAGCGCCATGTAAGCACCATTCCGTGAGTGAGCGTAGCGAACGACGGAAACTCCAACATACCAATTACATAAACCAAGATTAAACGAGTAAACAATGAATAAGCGATTCCTATTAGCGATAGTTTTCCTGCAGGCCACGGTCTTGTTTGGGCAGGTGGGTGGTCCGTGGACCTTGGAGCAGTGCGTGCAATATGCGCAGGAGCACAACATTTCCGTCCAGCAGAGCGCACTGACAGTGCAACAGAGGTCTATAGAGCTGAACACGGCCAAGAACAGCGTATGGCCTGCGCTGCAGGCCAGCGCTTCCCAGAACTTCTCCTTCGGGCGCGGCATCTCGCAGGACAACACGTATGTGCGGTCCAACACCGCCAACACCTCCTTTGGGCTGGGCGGGAGTTTGAATCTGTTCACGGGTTTGCGCACCAAGAACAACATCGATATGGGCAAACTGAACCTGGAGGCCGCCAATGCCGACTGCGCGAAAGTTAAGGATGACATCCGCCTCGCCGTGACGCAGGCATACGTGCAAATTTTGTACAATATGGAAATCTGCTGGGTGGCACAGGCGCAGATTGACATCGATTCGGCACAAGTGGAGCGTTTGGAGATTTTGGCCGAGAATGGGAAGGTGGGCCCGGCGGAGGTGGCGGCACGCCGCTCTACGCTCGCACAAAGCCGCCTCACTTACACGCAGGCGCAAAACAATCTGAAAATGGCCTACTTGGATATGACCCAACTGCTGGAATTACCGACTCCGGATGGTTTTTCCGTGGTGCCGCCCGATGTGTCGGCGTTTGCTTTGGAGGCGCTGCCGGATCCGGAAGTGGTTTTCAACGAGGCCATAGCCTCACGCCCCGCCGTGAAAGCGGAAGAAATCCGATTGGATTATGCGCAGAAGAATATCGCGTTGGCAAAAAGTTCCTATTACCCCACTTTATCCATGAGCGGCGGTTTGGTTACCGACTATTACGCCTTGTTGGGGAGTACGGGCAAGGGTTTTGGATCGCAGTTGCGCGACAATTTCAGTCCCTATTTAGGCTTTTCGTTGAATGTGCCGATTTTCGACCGTTTGCAAACACGTAACCAGGTGCGTGCCGCCAAGTTGCAGTACAGCAGCCAGCAGTTGCAGATGGACAATGTGCGCAAGTCGCTATACAAGGAGATCCAGCAGGCCTATTACAATGCGGTGGCGGCCAAGGACAAATACGAGAGCAGCCGTTTGGCGGCGGAAAGTGCGCGGGAGGCCTTCGAATTGGCACAGGCACGCTATGAGAACGGCAAGGGCACCGGCACCGAGTTTAACGAAGCCAAGAACAACCATTTGCAGTCTGCTTCCAATTTGGCGCAGGCGCAATATGAGTATCTGTATCAGAAACAGTTGTTGGAATTGTATAGGGGAAAATAATAACCTATTCTTTTCCGAAATCCTCCATTACGCCAGAGTAGGGGAGGTGCCCTTTTGTTCTTTTTTGCTATTTTTGCAAATTATTACTATAGCAAAAAGATCACTATGATAACGAAACAAGCCTTAGGCAACCTACTTTTTGGCATGGCCGACATCCTTCGCGACAAGGTGGAGGACTACAAGTCGTATATTCTCTCATTGCTGTTTTTCAAACGTCTTTCCGACAATTACCAATGGGAGATTGATCATGAGAAAGAACAGTTTATAATTGACTACGTGCGGGAGCCCTCGCCACGTGAACTGGAGGTGATTGCCAAGAAAAAACACGACTTCACAATCCCTGACGGCTGCTTTTGGGATGATGTGCGCTTGGCTCCTATCGACAAGAAAAACGAGAAGTTGGATGCTGCCGTTACCGCTATTGCGGAACAGAATATTGACAAAGACGGCAAATATGTCCTCAAAGGCATCATCAACACCGTGCGATGGAACGAGCCTGCGCCCGACGGTTCCGGCAGAAAGAAATTGGACCCTGAAGTGCTCACCAACCTCATCAACTATCTGAGTGCCGTGGATTTGAGCAACAACAATGTCACGGTGGATGTCCTTGGCGATGCATACGAATATCTTATCAAGCGTTTCGCCGACGAAAACAAGGGCGGCACTATGGCGGGACAGTTCTATACGCCGCAGGAGGTCGTTGATATTATTGTCCGTTACCTAAAACCGCAGAAAGGCGAAACCGTGTATGACCCCACGTGTGGCTCTGGCGGTTTCCTGCTGAATGCGGCCAAATATGCGCGCGCCAGCTATGACACGCAAAAGAGCATTCGTCTGTTCGGTCAGGAATTAGTGTGGAACACCTGGGCCATCTGCAATATCAATATGATTCTGCACGGTTTGGATGCCCGCATCGAGCAGGGCGACACCATCCGTTACCCGAAATTCAAAAGCGAAGAAAACGAACTTGAACTCCGCACGTTCGACAAGGTGATGGCCAATTTCCCCTTCTCAATGGAGAACTGGGCGCAAAACGGCGAACCCAAGAAAGACAAAAAAGGCAATACTGTCAACAAGAAAGACGGCACACCGCAGATCGAATACAAGAAGGAGTTTACCGACCCCTACAATCGTTTGGTCTATGGCGTTCCGCCTTATAGCAATGGCGATTTCGCTTTCTTACAGCACATCATCGCCTCTTTGGATGACAAGGGCAAGGCTGGCGTGGTGTGTCCGCAAGGTGTTCTGTTCCGCGGACAACCCGAAAAGACTGAGGAGGAAGACGGTCAGAACCGCAAGGCCGATGTGGAGTACACGATTCGGCGTGGCTTCTTGCAAGGCGTGGATTTCAAGCAGCATATCAATATCATCGATGCCATCGTGGTGCTGCCGGGCAATCTATTTTATGGAACCACCATCCCTGGTGCCATCATCTTCTTTGACAAAAACAAACCCGAGGAACGCAAGAACAAGGTGCTGATGGTGTATGCTGCCAAGAAAGGCTGGTACCGCGAGGAGGCCAACATGAGCGTGCTGGAACCACAGGATGTGCTGCGTATCTCCACCATTTTGGAGAGTTGGGGCGATATGGAAAAGGCGAAACATTGGATCAAACACCAGAAAAACAGGCTGCATATCCGCATTGAGGAAGAGTTGGATTTTCAGCTTTCAGAAATAGAAAACGATACCAAAGAAGAGTTGGCCAAGCAAACCGAAAAGTTGGCCAAAGCCAAGTTGGCGGTGCAAACCAAGGCAGAGAATGGCAAAAAGCCGACCGCCGGCGAGCTGAAAGTGG
The DNA here is from genome assembly GCA_024682995.1 of Bacteroidales bacterium. Taxonomy (GTDB): domain Bacteria; phylum Bacteroidota; class Bacteroidia; order Bacteroidales; family WCHB1-69; genus F23-D06. The sequence goes on from JAIKYR010000096.1 coordinate 10,332, forward strand.
TGGAAACGGCGCAGAAAGCGTTGGACAAACTCACTTCAGACAAAGCCGCCCGTGAAACAGCTTTTAAAGAAAAAGCCGAGAAAATACGCCAAGCCATCGCCGATGTAGAAGTGGAACTCCAGCAGATGTTTGCCGATCCCGAACTGCGCAAACGCTATTTCTCCATCGTGGACATGGACGAAATTGAAGAAAACGAATTCAATCTCAACATCCCGCGTTATGTGGATACCTTTGAGCCAGAAGAACAGATTGACCTAAAGGAAGCCATTGCCGATTTCCAAAAGGCGATGCAAATGGAATCGGATACGGAGAAAGAGCTGAATGAGCTATTGAAATCAATTAACAATTAACAATGTACAATTGACAATGTACAATCGACAATGGAAGAATTAGACATACATACTTTGCAGCACAAAAAAGAAGGTCAATTATTCGACCGCAAGAGCTTCCGTATTGAACCGAAAGCTTTAGCGGTGATTGTCGTTGCTTTTGCCAATGCCGATGGCGGCGATGTGGTGATAGGCATTGAGGATGATGGTCGTATTACGGGCATCAACGGGAACGACGACCATTTGAATGAACTGCTGCGGGTTCCTTTCGATTTTTGTGTCCCGTCGGTGAATGCAGAGGTGCATTTTGTGGATTTTACAGATGACAATGGCAAACCCAATCGAGTTTTGGTGATGCATGTCGAACCCAGTATGCAAGTTCACGCCAATCAAGCCGACGATGCATACTACCGCGTTGGCGACAAGTCGAAAAAGCTGAACTTTGAGATGCGGATGCAGCTGTTCTATGCCAAAGGGGGACGCTATTTCGAGGACGAACCCGTGTATGGAGCTACGATGGACGACTTGGACCTTGATTTTGTAAAGCAGTATTGCGACAAGATTGGTTACGCCAAAGATGCCGAGACGTACCTTCGCACCAACAAAGGTTATGTTACCGCTGAAAACGGAGTGGATAAAGTTTCCGGGGCGGCTATCTTGCTGTTTGGCAAAGATCCGCAGAAGTTCTTCCAGCGAGCGCGAATCCGAATTGTACGTTATGATGGCGACGAGGAACGTTTCGGGCGTGAAATGAACGTGGTGAAAGATGTCTGGTTTGAGGGACGCATTGTAGAGATGACCCAAAAAGCCATTGATTTTGTGGATACACAGATCAAGGAGTACAGCTTTTTGGGGGAGGATGCCCGATTCGTAACCATTCCCCAATATCCGCCGTTCTGCTGGACAGAGCTCATCGTGAATGCCGTGGCTCACCGCGACTACAGCATTTTGGGAACCGACATCATGGTGAAAATATTCGACCACCATTATGTGGTTGAAAGTCCGGGCATACTGCCGGGTATGGTGCGCATCGACAACATACGCCACATGCATTTTTCGCGCAATCCCAAGATTGTACAGTTTATGCAGCAGTACAAGTTGGTGAAGGAATTTGGCGAAGGTGTTGACCGTTTGTTCCGCGAAATGGCCGAGGCGGGAAATCCTGCGCCAATTTTTAAGCAGGTGGACTTTATGGTGAAGGTTAGACTTAATTCTGCGTTACGAGAAGACAATG
>JAIKYR010000126.1 GCA_024682995.1 Bacteroidales bacterium
TAATAATGTTTCCCACTCTAATATCAAAACCAAGAGAAGATTCCACCCCAACCTGCACACCAAGAAATTCTATGTGCCGGAGTTGGACGAATGGGTTTGGTTGAAAGTTTCCGCCCACGGTATGCGTAATATCAACAAGAAAGGCATCTACAAATGCCTGGTGGAAGCCTCTGAAAAGGGAATCTTATAATCCATCCCCCTTCGAGAACTACAAGCTGCTGTGGTAAAACTATTACAGCAGCTTTTTTTTTTCACCCATACAATAATTTATATAGTTGTCCGTATATAGTTCGTCATTTTAAAAAGTCCGTATTTGAACACACGCTCCTTTCTGATATTATGTCTTCTGATTCTGACTTTCGGCATCTCCCATGCCCAAAGGTCCACCCTCAAGGGTGTGCTCTATGATACGGAAGGCCAAGCTATTGAGAACGCTGTTGTACACGTGCTGGACCACAACCTGCAGACCATCACGGATGACTACGGGCGATTCACGATTACCGTACCGGAGAACACCGACCTGAACATTCTCATCCAGCACATCAGCCACAAAGACACGGTCATTGCCCTTCGTCTGAAATCGAAAGAGACGCGCAACCTGAACATCACCCTGCAGACTGTCGGCAACCGGCTGCAGCAGGTCAACATACGCGGCAAATCGGAGGCGGGCTACATCCAGGTCAACCCGAAGCTCTCCTTCCAGATGCCCACGCCGGGCGGCGGCATGGAGTCCCTGATCAAGATGATGCCGGGCATCTCCTCCACCAACGAATTGAGCACCCAGTACAACGTGCGTGGCGGCAACTACGATGAGAACCTCATCTTTGTCAACGACATACAGATATATCGTCCCTTCCTGGTGCGCAGCGCCCAGCAGGAGGGCATGAGCTTTGTGAACCCCGACCTCACCGGCAACGTCATCTTCTCCGCCGGCGGCTTCGAGGCCAAATACGGCGACAAGATGTCATCGGTGCTGGATGTGCAGTACAAGACACCCACGCAATACGGCGGTTCTGTTTCCGCCAGCATGTTAGGGGCCACCGCCCACGCAGAAGGCAAAGTGGACAGCACCTTCTCCTTCCTGGTGGGTCTGCGCTTCCACTCCAACGCCTACCTCCTGAAATCGCTGGAGACCCACGGTGACTTCAAACCCCGATTCTTCGACACCCAGATGCTCCTCAATTGGGACATCAACAAGAAATTCAGCATCAGCTTGTTGGGAAACTTCTCCATCAACAGTTACCTCTACCAACCAGAAGACCGCACCACCACCTGGGGCTCCATCGAGAACATGAAACGCGTGACTGTCTATTACGACGGACAGGAGCTGGACCGCTACGAGAACTACCTCGGAGGCCTCACCTTCCACTACCGTCCCAACGACAAGAACCATCTGAGACTCATCCTCTCCTCCTATTTTGCCAAGGAGAGCGAACGTTACGACATCCAGAGCCAATATTTCCTGAGCGACATTGAGGCGGACCTTGGCAACGAGAATGGGGAGATAGCGCAGGAGGTCTCCATCCGGGCCTACGGCACCTACCTGGAGCATGCCCGTAACGCCATCACCTCGTTGGTGTCGGCGGCCAACATTCTTGGCGAGCACAAGCTGCCCCACTCCAACCTGCTGAGTTGGGGTGTGAAGGCGCAGAACGAATACATCAACGACCATATCAAGGAATGGACCATGCGCGACTCTTCCGGTTACACGTTGCCGATGACGCACAACACACCCGGTGTTCCCGTCGCCGTGGACGACCCGTCGCGTATTCTCGCCTTCGGCGAGCACGACTATCTCAAATGCAACAACCTGCTCAACACCGTCCGTTTCACAGGCTTCGTGCAGGATGTCTGGAAAATCGACGACGACACCCTACCCCACTACATCCTCAATGCCGGTGTGCGCTTCCATTACTGGACCCTCAACAAGAAGGAGTTCACGGCCTCGCCGCGCCTCTCCTTCACTTACGACCCACACTGGAAGCACGACTGGAGGTTCATCGTCAAGACCGGCCTCTACTACCAGCCAGCCTTCTACCGCGAGATGCGCCGCCCCGACGGGAGCCTTAACCGCGACATCCGCTCGCAGCGCTCCGTCCATGTGGTGGCCGGCACGGAATACAACTTCCTGATCTGGCGGCGGCCCTTCAAGTTCACCGCCGAGGCCTACTACAAGTACATGGACCACCTTATCTCCTACACGGTCGATAACGTGCGTATCATCTACAGCGGAGAGAACGATGCCAAGGGTTATGCCGCGGGACTGGACCTGAAAATCAGCGGCGAATTCGTGCGCGGCCTCGAATCCTGGTTCTCCGTATCGCTGATGAAGACGGCAGAGGACATCATCGGAGACTATTACATCGACCAGGACGGCAACCGCGTAGAGCCGGGCTACATCCCGCGCCCCACCGACCAGCGTGTAGCCTTCAATCTCTTCTTCCAGGACCACATTCCCGGATACCCGCAATTCCGCGTGCACCTGAATTTCGTCTTCGCCTCGGGACTGCCCTACGGCGCACCCAACGCCCCCGCCTACATGCGCGTGCTGCGCGACACATGGTTCCGCCGCGTGGACCTTGGCGCCTCCTTCATGTTCCTCGAACAAAGCCGCGACCGTATGCGCAACAAGTCCAAATTCGTGCGCAGCATCAAAAACGCAGGCGTCTATCTCGAAGTCTTCAACCTGCTGGGCACCTCCAACATATCCTCCCATTTCTGGGTCACCGACATTGGCGGCTCCCAATTCGCCGTCCCCAACTATCTGACCGGAAGACTGGTGAACGTGAAATTCTCCATCGAATTTTAATCCTTTTTTCTATCATGATAAAATTCCATCTACATCATTTCCTTTTAAAAACACTACTGATACTCACCGCTTTCTTCGGTCTCTGCTCCTCCTGCAACCCACCCCAGCCAACCCCGAATCCCATCACTACGGGCGTGCTGGTTTTGAACCAAGGGAACTTCCAACTCAACAACAGCACCATCACATTCTACGACATAGCCACGGGGCTGATTACGGATGATGCCTTCCTTGCAACTAACGGACGCGGCCTCGGCGACACGGGCAACGACCTCAAAATCTATGGTTCCAAACTCTATTGCGTGGTCAACAACTCCCACCGTGTAGAGGTCATGGACGCTAAAAGCCTGCAATCCATCAAAGCCATCTCCCTACCGGGCAAATCACCACGGAGCATCGCTTTCCACGAGGGCAAGGCATACGTCAGCTGCTTTGACGGCGACGTGGTGCGCATTGACACCACTTCGCTGACCTTGGACGGCACCGTGCACAGCGGAAACAACCCCGAAGGCATCTGCGTGTGCAACGACAAACTATACGTGGCCAACTCCGGCGGACTGAATTATCCCAACTACGACTCCACCGTCACCGTCATCGACCTCAACAGCTTCTCCGTCATCAAGACCATCCAGGTAGGCATCAACCCCTGTCTGGTGATTCCCTACAACGACCGTTATGTATTTGTGCAATCCCGTGGCAATTACGGCAGTATCCCGTATAATCTGCAAAAGATAGACACCTATGTCGATAATGTTATTAAAACATACAACATCAGCGTATTAGGAATGGCCATCCACCAGCACACCGCGTACATATACAGCTACGATTACGACAATGGCGACTCGTGGATACGCACACTGAACCTGCTGAACGACCAGCTTTCCACGGAGGATTTCATCACGGACGGCACCTCGTTGGATGCACCCTACTGCATCACCGTCAACCCCATCAGCGGCGACATCTACATATCTGACGCCTACAATTTTACTGTAACGGGTGATGTGTATTGTTTCTCGGCCCAAGGTAAAAAGAAATTCTCGTTCCCTGTCGGGGTGAATCCGGGGAGCATCGTATTCAAGCAGGAATAAAGAGCTTATTTTCGGACAATTTCTTTGAGCATGGGGACGAACAAGAAATCCCCAAATGTCTCTTCCTCAAACGATTGTTCATCCATGCGGGTGATGCGTTTCATCGTGTGTGACGCGTCGCCCACGGGAATCACCATCCTGCCGCCAACGGCCAGCTGGCTGAGCAGGGCGGGTGGCACGTCAGGAGCGCCGCAGGTGACGATGATTTTCTGGAAGGGGGCAAGTTCGGGCAATCCACGGTAGCCATCGCCCAGATAGGTGACAATGCGGCTGTCGAGGATCTCCAACAGTTTGCTGGTCTTGCGGAAGAGAAGCTCCTGGCGCTCAATCGTGAAGACCTTGGCACCCATCGCACTAAGGATGGCCGCCTGGAATCCGGAGCCCGTGCCGATCTCCAACACCTTGTCGCCCTTCGAGATACCCAACAGCTGCGACTGGAAGGCCACGGTATAGGGATGCGAGATGGTCTGTCCGTTCAGCAGCTTGAGAGCCACATTCTGGTAGGCTTTCGGCCATAGGAACGACTCCACAAACCGATGGCGCTCCACCTTGTCAAAAGCCTGCAGCACCTGCTCGTCGGAGATGCCCTTTTCGCGCAGCTCCTCAATCAGCCGTTTTTTCGCTCCCAGTAAAAGATAATTGTCGGTCATCGTCTTTGAGTTAGAGGATGCAAAGGTACGAAAAAACTGCCTGTCTTTTTCTATATTCGGTCAAAAAAAAAGGAGACACCACATAGTGGCGTCCCCTTATCTTGGATTTCATATGCCTTTACAGGCATATCACACCGTATCGTATAGGCCTACCGGACAATCACTTTCTTCGTGGTTTTGCCAGTGTTAGTCGTGACGGTCACCATGTAGGTGCCGGCGGTGAGATGACTGGCATCAAGGACAACGTGGCTGTCGCTGTATTCGTTGTCCATCATCTTCTGGCCGGCCAGGTTGAAGACCTCCACGCGCAGGATGCGGTCGGCGGAGATTTGCATCTGATCCGCCGTCGGGTTCGGGTAGAGCGACACGGCGATGCGGTTGTGCTCATCCACCTCCACGTTAGTGATGCTCAGCGACACCGGCACCACCACCTCTTTGTTGTTGAAGTCGGTGGAGTAGCAGTGCAGCTTGGCGGTATGGGTTTCGCCCAAAGCCATTCCCTGACTGTTAAAGGTGACGGTGGGTGACTGGCTGCCTTCTGCGTTGATGGTACCTGTGGAAGGACTTACCGACAGCCACGGTGTGATAGGCGTACCGTCAATGTAGCCGACAATGCAGAGGTTATACTCATAATTGGTGAATTTTTTATGCCAGGTAGTTCCAGTTCTATACCATGCGCTGTAGTCATTGGCGCTGGAGGCGTCCATGAAAATCGGGAAAATGGAATCCGGCTGGTCAATCCAGACACCAATCCAGAGATCGCTGCCGTCGATAACAACCGGGGTGGACAGGTTAATGTAGTTCCAATCATCCGTGGGAGTGAATGTCTGCTCGTACAGCAACTCACCCGGGCCTTCCGCCCAAAGGGGATTACTCATACCCCACACCCTAATTTTGGCATTTGTGACTTCACTTGTCAAAGGTATTGCAATCGTCCGAAGGGTTTTGCCAATATGTGTCTGAAGCATGTCAGCAGGAAACCCCACCGCAAGATCATATTGTATAGCGGAGGTAAAACCGATGGGCGTTTCCACTTGGTTAGTGTACATCAGGATGTCCTCACCTGTCGAGGTGTTGTCGGGATTGGGGATGTCGTAGGTGGTGACAATCTTATAGTCCGTGACGTTGGTGCCCGGATTGGAGAAGTCGATGCTTAAAGCACCGGTGGTGTTGGGAGCCAGGGTGGTCGATAATGTTGTGGGGCTCACAACAAACTCCCCTATCAGAGCGGCGCTCATTTCCGTCACGGTGAAGTCATCCACATAGTAGGTTCCTGCCAAATCATTAGGTGCACCTGCATAGAGGTCAATGCCCGCCAATTTGTTGGCACCGCCAGAGGTGGCCTCCCCCGTATAATGGAACGGCCAGCTGTTCACCACCACATTGTTGATGGACAGGGAGGTCAGGTCATTATCCAGATCCACGTCCATCAACACCGGGAACCAGGTGTTGGATGGGTACGTGAAATTGATGTCCGAGCCGCCCACTTTGAGGTATCCCGTTCCATTGTTGTAGAAATAGCACTCATACGCCCACTGTTGTAGCAGGACATGTTGGATGTTGAAATAGGCCCCGTTGCCCGTGCTGGGGATGTACATGTTGAAAGAGACCGTGTAATGTCCTGTCGTGTAATTGCCGAAAGGATACACCTGGTCGGCAACTCCCGAGATGAGCAATGAGTTCGGAAGGGAGGCGGCCTGTGCATTGGTGATCACACCGTCTTCTGCCGTACCGGGATATCCGCCCCAGGTGGTCCAGGCGGAATTGCTTTGGGCCAGATAGCTACCCGCAGTGTAAGTATCGAAATTGTCGCTGAATACGACAGTCTGTGCCACGCCGAAAGATACGGCAGCAAGCAACAGAAACAAAAAAGATATAAGTTTTTTCATACGCATTGGTTTTTAAGGTTTATGCAAATTAAGGTTGCTGCAAAGATATAAAAAACCATTAACACGGAGTGTTTTTTATTAAAAGTTCAAAAAAAAGTGATTTTGTTTTTTTTTATATGCGAGATTGCATACCTCTCCGTTGCCGCGGGCGTCCCTGCAAGCAAAAAAGTATTGCTGCGCAGGATCGTTTTTTGTTCGCCGCCCATCTTTTGAACGAAAGCGTCCACCGGATTCCGACGAACGAAAAAAGGCAACGTTTTCACGTTGCCTTTTGGTTTGCGGAGAGGGCGAGATTCGAACTCGCGGATAGGTTTCCCCATCGACAGTTTAGCAAACTGTTGGTTTCAGCCACTCACCCACCTCTCCGGGTTTCGTTTTTGAAATCGGCGGCAAAAATACACTTTTTTTCAAAACAAAACTATCTTGAGATCATTTTTATCGGGAAAGCACGTCAGCCTACCGTTCCCGGCGGATGAACATGCTGCGCGGATCCGCTTTGGCATTATCCTCCAAGTTCTTACGGCTTACGCTCAACAGCAGTCCCATCGCACATCCCGACACGAAAAGCGAGGCACCACCGCTGCTGATGAAAGGTAACGTCTGGCCCGTGGCCGGCAATAATTCGCAGTTCACCCCTATGTGGACCAGCGCCTGACACGTGAACCAGAACCCCAGTCCGAACGAAAGCAATGCGCCCATCGCGTTTTTCGTCTCCCGCGAAATCTTCCACGAACGATAAAAAATCATCATGTAAAAGACCAGAACCAAAATACCAACACCCAGTCCCGTCTCCTCAAACAGCGACGCGTACGCGTAGTCGGTATCGTTTTCCGGCAAACGGTTCTTGATCACCCCTTTACCCGGGCCCGCGGGGCTCAATCCCGAGCGTGCAATCGCCGTCCGCGCGAGGATCATCTGGTCACCGTAGCCATTGTCGTTCTCCTTGGTGAAGTAATACTCCAACCGGTTGACGAATGTGCCCATACGTCCGATCTTGGAGGAGCCATCGTCCGCCCCATGCAGGACCACAATAGCCAGCAACCCCACTACAAGCACGACCAAAGCCATCAAGCCTGCCAACCGCGACAACTTGAAATTGCCTGTATAGAAGATAACCATCCCAGTGGCAAACAGAATGATGGCGGTGGACATGTTCAATGCCGCAATACCCGCACAAAAAACAAGCAGCCACCCCATACAGTAATTCATCTGCTTGCTGGTCAGCTCTATCTGCCCACTATTATAACGGCGACCTATATAGTTGGTCAAGAAAATGATGACAAGCAAGCCAATCAGATAAAAGGTCTGCACATCATGCCCGAACAATGTCACACCACGCACTGCCTTCGAAAGACACGTCACGATGAGCAAAAAAGCCGCCAACAACATGCCGAAAAAGGCGAAATTGGAAACCAGTTTCCGGTAATCCAGGAAGTAGAAAAAGAAAAGACCCGCGTAGCAAAACACCAGATGCACCAAATGGTGAAGCACCTTGGTTCCACCCGTACTATATACCACGATAATGGATATTGCAGAGAGCAGCCCGACCAGAATCAGAATGGTCAGGTCGCCTTTGAAGCGGAATTTCGCCTTGCCGATGTCTTGGGTTACGGTATCCATTAAAGCTGAGCTACTGCGTTCTGAAACTGATCACCTTTTTCACGATAAGAGAGTCCGTTGGTGCCAGCCGCACCCGGGGCATACAGTACAGCATAACCCTTATCGCAAGCATAAAAAGCCTGACTGACAGCATCTTCCATATTCATTTCCACATACACTGGGATGCCCAACTCTGCAAAACGGTCATAAACATCCGTGTTGTACACGCCCTGCAACACCACACATTTGACTTTATCCTCCATCTGCTTGACAAGGTCGTTTGTAATCTTCTCCGCATTGTCCACATTGGAGATCCAAATGACCGGCTTGGTCATGCTCTGCAACGAATACCAAACGGAATTCACATTGGTGGAACGTGCGTCGTCAATAAAATCAATTTGATTCAACGTCTTCACTTTCTGCAACTTGTGAGCACTACCCTCAAAGTCAGACAAAGATGCCGCAAGGTCTTTCTTACGGATATCGATCAGACGATTGGCCAACGTGGCCACCATGGGGTTAGCGTATTCTCTCTCCTGTTCAAATAATCTGAAACTGTTGTTTTTACTGGATGCCATATTTTTAAAATTAGGTAATGGTTTGACTAATAATGATTTTCTATAAAAATGATTAACGTACTTTCAGCGTGGCTACCGTCAGCACAGCGAGCAGCAGACTGATGACGATAAAGCGCTGCACGATTTTGGATTCGTGCAATCCCTTTTTCTGAAAATGATGATGCAGTGGTGCCATCAGGAAGATGCGGCGTCCCTCCCCATATTTCTTCTTCGTATATTTGAAATAGGAGCGCTGCATGATGACGGAGACGGCCTCGGCCAGGTAGATGCCGCACAAGATGGGCAACAGGAGCTCCTTGCGGATGATGACACACGACACAGCCACGATGCCGCCCAATGTCAGGCTGCCGGTATCACCCATGAAGACCTGCGCCGGATAGCAGTTCCACCAATAGAAACCCAAACAGGCCCCAATCACAGCGGAGATGAAGATCACCAACTCGCCACTATTTGGTATATACATTATATTCAAGTAGTTGGCAAAAATCACATTACCGGATACATAGCCCAAGATGGCAATACCCACCGCAACCACCGAGGTTGTACCCGTGGCCAACCCATCCAATCCGTCTGTAAGATTGGCCCCGTTGGAGACGGCGGCGATGATAAAGACCACAATCAGGATGTAGATGATGCAGGACCACTTGCCCGTGTCGTCGCCAAGCCAGCGCGTGAACCACGAGTAGTCGAACTCATTATTTTTGACGAAAGGGATGGTGGTTTTGGTGGAATGGTGCGGTTCCCCGAAAATCTTGGGTGTCTGCGCCGCAGCCTGATTTTCCACCTGCAAAGCCGTCACCACAGGGGTATATACCACATCCGAAGTCTTGTTTTTTTCAGAAATCTTGGCATCGGGATGGAAATAGACCACCACGCCCACCAGCACGCCAAGGATAATCTGACCAATGAGTTTCTTGCGGGGCGAAAGGCCTTCCTTATTGTGTTTGAAGACTTTAATATAATCATCGGCGAAGCCTAACATGCCAAGCCACACGGTGGTAAAGAGCATCAGAAGCACATACACATTGCGCAGCTCACACACCAACAGCACGGGAATCAGGATGGCGGCAATGATGATAAGACCGCCCATCGTGGGGGTGCCGGCTTTCTCGTTTTGGCCTGCCAGCCCCAGATCACGCACCTCCTCTCCAATCTGCTTGCGGCGAAGGAAACGGATGAAGCCCCGCCCGATGAACATCGAGATGAGGACCGAGAGCACAAACGCCGCCGCCGACCGGAACGAGATGTACTGGAACACTCCCGAGCCGGGAAGTCCTATGCTGTGAAGCCATTTGAAAAGATAGTATAACATTATTTATAAGGTTAAAGGTTTGTTAAAGTTTGAAACTATGATAGTTATGGATCATTCGGTGGCAAAGGCGCTGCGGATTTCTTCGGTATCGTCGAAATGATGTTTCACGTGATTGATTTCCTGGTAGTTCTCGTGTCCCTTGCCGGCCACCAGCAGCACGCCATCAGCGGGCAGCAGCATACAGCCCGTCCGGATGGCCTCGCGGCGGTTCTCAATGACCAGCACGTTTTTCTTCTTGCCCGCGGGCACACCAGCCAGCATGTCGTCGAGTATGGCCGCAGGCTCCTCCGTGCGAGGGTTGTCGGAGGTGAGGATGACACGGCTGCTGAGCTTGCAGGCTATTTCCGCCATCTCCGGCCGTTTGGTCTTGTCGCGGTCGCCGCCGCAACCTACCACGGTAATCACGTCGGTGCCATTCTTTGAGATCTCGCGGATGGTGGAGAGCACATTCTGAAGGGCATCGGGCGTGTGCGCGTAATCGACGATGGCCGTGGCTCCGTCCTTCCTATAGAGGAGCTGGAACCGTCCGGGCGCGCTGTTCAGCGTGCTCATGCCGACCAGCACCTCCTCTTCCGGCGCGCCCAGCAGCACGGCCGCACCATAGATAGCCAGCAGATTGTAAGCGTTGAATTTTCCACAAAGTTTGAAATAGACCTCATGGTCGTTCACGCGCATCTGCAAGCCCCGGAAGCTGTCGTCCAGCACTTTGCCCTTGAAGGTGGCCGCCGTCAGCAGACTATACGTGCTGACCTTGGCTTTGCTGTTCTGCACCATCACCATACCGTTCTTGTCGTCCACATTCGTGAGCGCGAAGGCGGTTTTGGGAAGGGCATCGAAAAAAGCCTTCTTGGCGGCAATATAGTTGGCAAATGTCTTGTGGAAATCAAGATGATCATGGGTGATATTGCTAAAAATGGCCCCTGCAAACTGCAGACCTGCAATACGATGCTGGCATACAGCGTGTGAGCTGACCTCCATGAAGCAGTATTGGCATCCGGCCTCCACCATACGGTGCAGCAGACCATTCAGTTCCACTGCGTCAGGCGTGGTGTGCGTGGCCGGCACCTCCTCCTCCCCTATCCTATTGACAATCGTGGAGAGCATGCCCGTGGTATAGCCCATATCGGTGAACAGGCGGTGCAGCAGTGTAACCGTGGTGGTCTTGCCATTGGTGCCGGTGATGCCCACCAGCTTCAGCTTGCGGCTGGGATGGTCATAGAACGCCGACGCCATCAGGCCCAGCGCCACGGTGCTGTCCGGCACCTGCACGAAGGTCACCTCCGCCGGCAGGTTTTCCGGCACGGCTTCGCCAACAATCACGCGACAGCCCTTTTCGATGGCCTGCGGGATGTAGAGATGCCCGTCGGTGAGCGTGCCGCGCTGCGCCACGTATATCTGCGTGACACCCAGAGCGTCAGAGGCCTCAATCTTACGCGAGTCGAAGGTAACACCGGAAATCTCCCACTCCGGACTTCCAGTGAGTTCGTACCGTTTTACGGCTTTCAGCAATGTGGTTAATGGTTTCAAGGTAATGGTTCTATTAAGGTTATAAAAAATTCTATGGTTCCAGATATAGTCTGACAAATTTGCCGGAGGCATCCTTTGACTGGCTCTTCACCCGTCCGCGGCCCTGTATCTGCACTCTGTAGCCGGCTTTCATCAGTTCGGCCACCGCATCGGAGGCTAGCATGTTGCGCACATCAGGCATCCTGTCCTGTTGCTTCAAAGCCCATTCTTGCAGCTTAGGCTGAGGCTCACCCTTGATTTTCACAGCGGCCATGTAGTGGCTTTGCGCATCCGTATCCGTGGTGTCGTATCCCATTTTATGCAGCAACACGTTGAGATATCGTTTCTCCACCGGCGCAATCCGGGGAATGGGCTGGCGTTCGAACTTGGTGATGGAACGGGTGGCTCCGAAATTATGGCTGTTCATGATGCCACGGGCAATCTTCCCGAATAAATCCACCGCCACCTCACTATGTTGCAGCACGTTATAAATGTAAATCACCGCCGTGTATTTGGGATTCTCCTTCGGGAAATAGCCGCAGAAGGAAACGGCATTGCGGTCATAGACATACTGGCCTGTCTTTTCGTCCCACACGTCGCGGGTACCCGTCTTGCCGGCAAACGGGCAGGTGGAGTCCTTGTAGCGGCGTCCCGTACCGTAACGTCCCCACACCACACTGTCCAGATAAGCCCGGGCCTTCTGCACAATCGTATCCGAGACGAACTGCTCCATAACGACCTCCGGCTCGAAGGTGCGGACTGTGTCGTACGTGTTGGTGACGTATTTCACAATAAAAGGTTTCATCATCCGGCCATTGTTGGCGATGGCGTTGTAGTACATCAGCGTCCGCAAAACCGGCATGGTGAATCCGGCTCCGAAACATACAGCATAGTAGTTGTCGAAGCGCCCGTCATTGCGAATGGCAGCCGGCATGATTGGGCCGAGCTGCGTCTGCACCGTGTCGAAGAAGCCGAACTTGGCAAGCTGCTTGCGGTAGTCGGAGAAATGGCCCAAACCATACGTCCCGAAAATCATAGACGAGACCCCGATGTTGGAGGAACGCTGGAAAATCTCGTTCGATGTACCCAATGTCTCCCCGTGCACCTTGCTGTCACTCTTGGCCTTCTCAATCATCCGTCCCGACTTCGTCGGAATCCGGAACGTATGGTTGAACATGGGGAAGCGGCCTGTGTCAACTGGTGTTTTTTCGAAATAGGCTAGCAGGGAAGCCAGTTTGAAGGTGGAACCCGGCTCCACCTTGGCGTTGAGGGCATATTCCATGCTCTCGGTGTAGGTCTGTCCGTCGGAGGAGGCGCGGCGCAGGTTGGAGATGGCCTTGATGGCACCCGTCTCCGTCTCCATGACGATGACGCAGCCCCAGTCGGCACCCAGCTCCACCAGTTTCCGGTGCAGCTCGTTATGCACCACGTTCTGGATATCCAGATTCAGCGTGGTGTGAAGGTTCATTCCATCCACGGGCTCAATCTGATCGGTGAGAGGCACTTTAGCCTTATTGAGTTCGAGGTATTTCTTGCTACCCTGCACGCCTCCCAAGATGCTGTCCATAATATGCTCCAACCCGAATGCGTTGCCTGACACATTACTGCCAAGGGTGCGACGGGCCATCTCCCCGTACGGGTTCACCCGCACGGAAATGGGCACACAGTTCAGATAACCATAGTATTTCTTCGGACGAAGCTTTTCGGTCTCCTTGTCCATCACCTTGCGGGTCAAGAAGGGAAGATTGCGGATGTATGACGTGTCAAAGGAGGTCACCCAGCTCTTCTCATCCTTCACATTGACCATCAGGAGGGATGCATATTGCTCTTTACGGTAGTTGTTCTTGAAGAACGTGTAGTACTCCTGTTCGGTTTTGGGATAACGGTCGTGAAAACGCTGATAGAAGCTCTTCGCCAGATTGTGCAAGAGGGTTTCCACCTCTGCTGAAGTATAGCGGCTGGTGTTGTTGTACTCGCGGGCGAACTTTTTCCCGTCGAAGGCCACCTCGAACACCGTGTAGTTGCCCATCAGAAGACGACCATGGTCGTCCAGGATCTCGCCCCGTTCGGGCAGCAACGGGTTGGCCAGGATGTAGCAGCGGCAATCCGGCACCTCTTTTTCCTTCCAATCCGGCTCCGTCGTGTCCACGCATTTCGGCGATTTCCCCGTGCTGATGCCTCTCTCGAAGAACGAAAGATAGCATATCTGCCCGAGGCACAATATGCCGAAAAACAGCATCAGAAAGAACACGGCCGTCATTCTGACTCTGCCCACACCGCCCTCGCGGCCCTTCTTATTCTTCTGGGTTGTCTGCATGTTTTTTGTCTCTTTTCTTAAAAAAATGACGTTTGCGGGTATCCGCCGGTTTTGGCATCCGGATGGTGAAATTCTGATTGTTGTCGAACACATACCCCCTATCCAGCAGTTTCTGGATCAGGATTTTATTCTCCTCGTAAGGGATATACTGGTTGTTGGCTTTCAGCTTGCTGACCTCCTGCCGGTAGCTGCTTTCAAGGCGAGCCACCTTTTTCTTCTTGTTGGAGATGCTCTGCTCGCTAACCACCAGGGCGGTGACGAGCGCAAGCACAAACAGGATATACAGGTACCACGGACGCATCTGCCGGCTGAGCAGGAACTCGCCGCCAAACACGGACTTCATAGTCGAGAGCATCCGTTTCGGCTTCCGGCTCTCAAGGTTTTCGATATTCGTCGTGGTATCCATGGGGTGTTACAATTATCTTTTCGGCGACACGCAGCTTGGCACTGCGAGCACGTGGGTTAATGGCTATTTCTTCGAGGTCCGGTACAACGGCTTTGCGGGTGACGGACTTGAACGGTGAGAGCGGATTGCCGTAGAAATCCTTCTCCACCTCGCCCGACAGGTTACCCGAGCGCATCACATTCTTCACCATCCTGTCTTCCAGAGAATGATATGCGATGACGACCAGCCGACCACCCTCTTTGAGAGCCTCGGCGGTCTGGCCCAGCATAAGCTCCAGGACTTCCATCTCCTTGTTGACCTCGATACGGAGGGCCTGGAAAATCTTGGAAAGGTATTTGTTCTCCCGTCCATGGGGAAGGCAGGGTTTCAAGGCCTCCGCCAACTGGAAGGTGGTCTCGATGGCGGCGACTTCACGCGCCCGCACTATCTGACGGGCCAGGCGGCGGCCTTCCGACAACTCCCCATATGTAAAGAAGATACGGCTTAGCTGTGCCTCATCGTAATTGTTCACCACCTCACGTGCCGAGATGCCGGACTCCACATTCATACGCATATCCAAAACGCCGTCGCGGCTGTACGAAAAGCCCCGGTCGGCGGTGTCGATCTGATGAGAGGAGATACCCAAGTCGGCCAAGATGCCATCCACAGGATAGGCATGATGGTATTTGAGGAAGCGGGTAAGGTTCTTGAAATTGGAAGGCACGAAGCAGAAGCGTGGGTCCTCAATGAGGTTCGCTTTGCTGTCCGCGTCCTGGTCGAAGGCGATCAGGCGGCCTTCGGGCGAGAGCCGTTCCAGGATGGCCCGCGAGTGTCCGCCCCCGCCGAACGTCACATCCACATACGTGCCCGCTGGGTCGGTCACCAGATAATCCACCGAAGTCTGCAGCAACACCGGGTTATGATACTCCATTCCCGTCCTCCTTTCCGTCGTTGAGCTGGCCGAGATGGATTTCCTCGTTCAGTTTCTCCAGATCCTCCGGCTCCATATCGAATTTCTCATGATAGCGCGAGGCGTTCCAAATCTCGATCTGACCGTTATCCAGCAGCAGGACGATCTCCTTGCTGATCTTATATTGGTCCATCATGGGCTTGGGCACTACGATACGGTCCTGCGCGTCACATTCCACACAGGCTGTGTTGCGCAGAAAGGCGTTGCGGTAGCGCTTCACCCGCGTGAGGTTACGGTCAAGGGAATTCAGGAAGTCCATCTGCTCCTGATAGGCTTTCACCGACCAGAGCGTGATGTACTCGCCAAAGCCGTGCGTGACGTAAAACACGCGGCGCTCGTCCTCCGGCAGGGCACGCAGAAGGGCCGTCGGCAATTTCAGCCGCCCGCTCTTCTCGATGGATACTTCCCAATAACCGTAATCTTGACCTGGCATTTTTTTACTCTTTAGATGTGCCAAAAATATATTTTTTTCAAATTCTTTTCCATAAAATCATCAGAAAAAGTTATAAACACCCTTATTTTTACATAAAACACTGATTATCAGTATGGAATTTTTTGGAAAGAAAATAATTATCATTCCAATTATAAACATTAAACTATTGATAAACCGACAATTAGAATAAAGAAATATAGAATAAAATTTAAAGTACTTATTCTCAATAAAATAACATAAAAGATATGAATTTTTGATGTTCATAAACCCCATTTCACCCCTCTCATTTCGGAACTTTTTGGAAAAAAATGGAAAACCACGGATGCTCTTTTAATATTATCTTTGCGCCACATAATTACACACGATGAAGAAACGAGTTCTTTTTTCCATCCTGATGACAATCGTGAGCCTCACGGCGTTCGCACAGCCGGACCTGACACAGATCCGCATGGAGGACTGGGTTTACGTGGAAGGTATCAAAAGCATTACGGTGCAGGCTACCGGCCTGCCGTTGAGCGAGCCCATTATGGAATTGAATGGCGGGAGCATCACGCTCACCTTCGACGACCTTGAGGAGGAATCCCGCTACCTGAAATACACTATCATCCACTGCACCCACGACTGGAAGCCGTCGGACATGAACCCGATTGAGTACATCGACGGTTTCCTGGAGGACAACATCGAAACCTACAACTACTCTTTCAACACGGTAGTCCACTACATGCAGTACCAGCTGGATTTCCCCACGGCCAACATGCGCCCCACCCGGTCGGGTAACTACATTCTGTTCGTCTATGACGACTCGCCCGACCAGCCCATCCTCACGCGGCGGTTCATGGTGGTGGAGAGCAACCCCGCCGGCATCCACGGCAACGTCCACTCCTCGTCCGTCATCAACGACCGGTTCACCCATCAGGAGGTGGACTTCACCGTGACCACAGGATCGTACATCATCCGCGACCCCATCATGACCGTCCACGCCACCATCAAGCAGAACGACCGTTGGGACAACGCCATCTACGGCCTCACCTACCGGTCGAGCTTCCCCGGCGAACTCAACTTCGATTTCGACGACGGGCGCAACACCTTCCCCGGCGGAGCCGAGTTCAGGACCTTCGACATCAGCACCCTCCGTTCCAATGCCGACCGCATCGTGGGCATCACCTTCGAGCATCACCAGAACCAGGCCTACGTGCTGCAGGACGACGCCCGCCCCTTTGGGGCCTACGAGTCACGCAACACGCTGAACGGTGCCTGCCTCTACCACAACGCCGATATGCGCAACGATTTCTCAGAAGATTACGTGAACACCCATTTCACGCTCAAGAGCAACTTCCCGTTCCAGGACGGTGACGTGTATGTCTTCGGCCAGCTCACCGACTGGCGCATCCTCCCTGAGGCGAAACTCCACTTCAATACGGATTACAACTTCTGGGAAACGGACTTCTTCATCAAGCAGGGCTTATACAATTATCAATATGTATATGTGCCGAAAGGCAAGAGCACCATCGACGCCACCTACATCGAAGGCAGCCATTTCGAGACCCGCAACCAATACACCATCCTGCTCTATTTCCATGAAGAGGGCACTTCCTACGACAAGCTTATCGGCGTGGGCCACGTAAAAATGCCGTAACCGGACGCATTCCAGCACTCCCATTTACTATAAAAAGCGTATTTTTGCCGCATCAACAAACACAACGTATTTTCACATAACACAATAAATAACATCTTTTTACATGAAAAAAATTCTCTTGCTCACCCTCATGCTGACCGCCACCCTACTCTCTTTTGGTCAGGCCAAGAAAATCACCATTGAAGAAATCTGGGACAAATATTACTTCACCCCCAGGGGTGTGCCGGGATACACGGCCATACCCAACAGCGACTACTACACCACGGTCTCGCGGTCCGGCATCGAACGCTATAGCTTCGCCACCGGCGAAAAGGTGGACATGATCCTGACCAACGCCGACCTCGAGCGTCTCAGCGGCGGGGCCGTCAACATCCGGAAGGTGAGCAGCTACGTGTTTTCCAACGATGAGAAAAAGCTGGTGCTGGCCGTGGACGAGGAGAGCATCTGGCGCCGCTCCACTCTGGCCTTCTATTATATTTACGATATTGAAAACAAAACCCTCCAACTGGTGGCCGACACCAACACCAAGCTGCATTTCGCCTTCCTCTCAGAAGACGGCCAGAAAGTGCTCTTCGCCCGCGACTGCGACCTCTTCTACCAGG
>JAIKYR010000150.1 GCA_024682995.1 Bacteroidales bacterium
TTTCAACATCCTCAAACAGATTCCTTTCCCAAAACTAACGATTTTGACGCTGGATGAGTTCAATGAGGAATTGAAAGGTGTACAATAATTCCTAATTGAATATTCCCGTGCCGAACTGCAGCACCTTGTTGTACATTTCCGTCCACGCGGAGGCTGCGGAACCGATGTTTTGCGCGTGCTCTTTGAGGTACTGCCTCAGTTCCTTGATTTTCTTGGCGTGGGAGATGTACTCGTCAGAGCCGATGACCATTCGGTTCTGCTCGTTCACGAGCTTGTTCATCTCTGAACGTATCTGCTTGACGGAGGCCTCCACCTCCTTGCCGTTGATGTAGATGGTTACCCTGCGGGTGCTGCTCTTTGCCATAACTGATGTTTTGGCAAAGATGGCTTAAATGCCTGTCACGGTATGGGACGGAATATGACAATCAAACACTTTTTAACGGTTATATGATTCCCCACAGAGTTAACAGAGAGTCTGCTTCTTTTGAGCTGATTTCTTCGTCTTGTTCATGCTCCCAACGACTATTCTTTACTGAGACACCTGTTGTCCATAAATAGCCCCACCTATTATCTTTAAAATAATACGTAATACGTAACATCTCCTCAAACGTGCCATCTACCGTTGTATATTTGTTTGGTCCAATGTAAATATCTTCCTCCCATAACATTGTTCCATCGTTTTCGCAAAGAAAACAATTTTTGAAATGGCAAGGAGTGCCTTTGGGGCAAATGGGATTGATCCAACTTCCCCCTACAACACCGACAGCTTCGTTATATCTCCAAGTTGAGTCAAGGACAGGCAAGCCGACGTTTTGGCGTACTTGATTATATGCAACTCCATATTTTGAATTCAGATCTGAATATGAGCACGATGACATCAATAGTGATACAACTATGTAGCACTGAATTAGTACGTGTTTTAATATACTTCTGTCCATTGCCATACTTCCTGTGTAAATAACCACGTTAAAATATACCAAAGTGCCATTCAAAAGTATACCACTTTGGAGGATGCAAAAATACAAAAAGCATGTGTTATAAATCATGCTGTGTCACGAAGACCTCAAAATGGTATATTTTTCAGTGGCAATGGCGGTATACTTTTGGAAGGCTATTTACATTGTAAATAACCACGTTAAAATACACCAAAGTGCCATTCAAAAGTATACCGCTTTGGATTTTCCAGGTTTTTGCTATTTTTGCCACCTTTTGTGTAAAAATCGTAAAATGAAAAAAGTATTGTTATTCAGCATATTACTGATTAGCGTGCTCTTCTTGAACGCACAGAACTACACCATCCGGCAGAACACGATGAGCAAGCTTTCCATCAAGTTCAGCACACCCAAACTGCAGAGCAGCGTGGTGAATGTCGGAGACGCCCGCTACACTTCCCTCTCTATGGACGGCTACGACAACTCCACGAAAGTGGGTTGTCCATCACTGCCGGAACTCACCAAGCTGATTGAGATCCCCTTGTGCGACGAGGTCAATGTCCGGATTGTGTCGGTGGACTACGAGGAATACGATGCCGCCGCCTTGAATGTGCTTTATCCCGTGATGCCCAGCCAAGAGAGCTGTTCCAAGTCCGATACGGGAAAACGTCCCTTCAACAAGAACGAAGCTGTCTATCGCACCGATGCGTTCTATACTTCGCAGCCGGAGGTGGTCACCGCCCACAAGATCGGCACCATGCGTGATGTGAACTTAGCTAACGTGGTGGTGAGCCCCGTGGCCTACAATCCTGTCTCGGACAAAATACGGGTCTATAGCCGTATCGAGGTGGAAATCACCTACGGGAATGCCAACATTCCTGCCACCTTGGAGATGAAAGACAAATACTACAGTCCGTTGTTCCACGCTGCCAAGGAGGCTGTCATCAACCCGATGAACACGCGCAACGAGTTCAACATCACCCCCGTCAAGTATCTGATCATCGCCCACGATATGTTTGCCAACAACGAGCAACTGATGTCGTTCGTCAACTGGAAAAAGCGTATCGGCTACCTCGTGGAAGTCGCCTACACGAGCGCCACCGGCACCACGACCACGGCCATCAGCAACTATATCCAAGCGGAATACTCCAACGCCACGGCCGAGAACCCAGCGCCCACCTTTGTCCTGCTCGTCGGCGATGTCGAACAGATACCCGCTTTTACGGGCACTCAGAACCACAAGACGGACTTGTACTATGCCACCTGGACCACTGGTGACAACTTGCCGGACTGCTACTACGGCCGTTTCTCGGCTCAGAGCCTCAGCCAACTGCTTCCACAAATCGAGAAAACGTTGATGTACGAGCAATATACTATGCCGGATCCGTCCTATTTGGGCAAGGCCGTGTTGATTGCTGGCAATGATGACATGTGGGCTCCTACCCACCTCAACGGTCAGATCAACTATATCTTTGACAATTACATCAACACTACTTCCAACACGCACAACTACACCACGGTGTACAGGCATTTGTATGACTGCTCCAACGAGGCCGCGACCATTCGTCAGGAGATCGGTGCCGGATGTGGCTGGGTCAACTATACGGCACATGGTTCTGGATACGGCTGGAACGAGCCTGAGTTCAACTGTTACCATGTGCAATTAATGAACAATGCCGACAAATACGGTTTTATGATCGGAAACTGCTGTTTGTCCTGCTCCTTTGATACACCTGAATGTATAGCTGAAGCGGTTTTGCGTGCTGACAACAAAGGGGCCGTCGGCTATATCGGCGGTTCCGACATCACTTATTGGGATGAGGACTTTTACTGGTCTGTCGGCTTCCGCAGCACCATCGACTCCACCCCGACGTACAACGCCAACCATCTGGGCGCCTACGACAGAATCTTCCACACGCACGGCGAGAATCACGATGTCTGGGTCACCAGCATCGCGGGCTACATGACTGCCGGAGATCTGGCGGTGGAAGGCTCAAGCTCAGATCTAAAGCTTTACTACTGGGAGGTTTACCACCTGATGGGCGATCCTTCCCTGAAGCCCTACATGGGCATTCCATCCAACTTGACCGTCAACTCCGATGAATTTCTCTTAGTGGGCAGCACCAGCTATGACGTGCAGACGGTGCCCTACGCCTACGTGGCCTTGACCTACAACAACGAGTTGATAGCGGCCGCCTTCACGGATGCCTCCGGTTATGCCAGCCTCACCTTCAGCGCTGTCAACATCCTGGGTGATTATGAGTTGGCCGTTTCGGCACAAAACCACATCCAATTCTTCAAGACCGTGCAGGTCATCGCCCCGACGGGACCCTTCGTGGCCGTTTCTTCTTACTCCTTGTCAGAGCAGAGTGTCCCGCAACCGGGCTCCACGGTGTATATGAATGTGGCCCTAACGAACTATGGCGTGGCCGCGGCCTCCAATGTCACCACCACGCTCAGCAGCAGCTATCCGGGCGTCGTCATTCCTCAAAACAGCGTGAGCGACAACAGCATCGCTGCAGACGCCACCAGCACGCACAACAATGCCTTTACCATCGTATTGCCTGCCGATGCCCAGGATGGCGACGAAATTCCTTTTGTCATCACCACCACCTTCGGCAATCTCACCACCACCAAGAATTTCAAGATAATGGTTGCGACTCCGAAATTTTCCATCGCGAACGTGACCCTTCAGAACGCGAATGGTGCCTCCTCCTTCGCTCCCGGCGACATGGTCAACGTGACGGTGACCTACGCCAACACCGGCCACAGTCCGCTAACCAATGCTGTCTTGCACCTCACCAGCCATTACAGTTTAGTGACCGTGAACACCCCGGCCCAAAACATCGCGGTGTTGCCTGCCGGCGCCTCCGCAACCGCCCAGTACCAGGTAGCTATCAGTGCCGCGGTGCCGGACATGACCACTGTGCCGCTCTACGTGAAATGCGTAGTGGGCCAGGACGTCATCGTGGACACCATCTACTTGACCGTTGGTACGGTGATGGAGACCTTCGAGACGGGCAACCTGACCGCCTTCTTGTGGCAGACCAACAACAACCCGTGGTTCGTCACCAATGAACAGCCCTACGCTGGCAACTACTGCGTCCGTTCCAAACAGGACTTGGCCGACAACGACCAATCTGAATTCTTCATCACGATCAACTGCTCCGCCGCTACAAGCATCTCCTATTTCCGCAAAGTATCTTCCGAGGACGGCTATGACTTCTTCAAGTTCTACATCGATGACACCGAGATGGACAGCCAAACGGGTTCCACCGGCTGGTCGCAAGCCTCCTTCCCTGTCGATTTTGGCACGCACACCTTCAGATTCATCTACCAGAAGGACTCTGGTGTTATCGGCGGCAGCGACTGCGCTTGGGTGGACAACATCGTTCTCCCCGGCATGGGCAACCTGTGTGTGGAAGACATGGACGACAATGTAGGCGTTGAAAGCCCTGAAGAGATCATGTTCAGCGTATTTCCCAACCCTACCACGGGCATGCTTTATGTGCAAAGTTCCGAACCTGTACAGCAAATCGTGATTTACGACTTGAGCGGTCGCCAGATCATGAGCTGCAACGGACAGACCGAGCAGCTGAACGCCATCAATGTAAACAACTTGAAAAGCGGAATCTACTTCATCCGCATCCACACCACCGACAACCGCACCTCCATCTCCAAGTTCATCAAGCAATAGCTTAGAAGTTAAAAGTTGGTATCTCTTATTCATTGCCACAAACCCAATGGATGGCAATGCCGTCAGCCGCCCTTTTGAGGGCAGCAATCAGGGTAAAACATCCAGTATTGTGTTGAAAGAGAGCAATGAAGACCTCAAAACGGTATATTTTTCAGTGGCAATGGCGGTATACTTTTGGATGGTTATTTACACCTGCACGCCAAAGGCACGAAAATCAGAAAAAAATTCTCAACCAACTGCAACCATTTCGCATTCTTGCATCATAGTTTTACATCCACGGATGTGTAACAAATTGTCTAACGAAATCAACTAACGTGTAAAAAGAACTGGAGAGATATTCCGTTCAAACTGGCATTTTTGTAGTTTTGCCGCGGAAAACACCGAATTGCAAGTATGACAACTGGGATGAAAGCGTTCTGGACCAGAGCGTACAGAAAGAACATTGAAAAGATGATCGGCGTGTGCTACCGCTATGTCCTTGACCGGCCAACCGCCGAGGATCTCGCACATGACGCCTTTCTCACTGCCATCGAGAAGGCGGACACCTTCCGGGGATTCGGCTCCTTCGAGGGGTGGATGATGCGTATTGCCGCCAACAAGGCACTACTCTACTTGAGAGAACAGGAGCGGATACGCCCACTGAAGGGCAATGCGGCAGTGACGGAAACGGACACAGCAGACGAGGACGAGCCATCTCCCGACGACATGATGGCTGCCATCCGGAAAGCCGATTTCTCTCAGGAGGAGATTCTGGATGCCATCGCGCAACTGCCCGACCATCACCGCACCGTGCTGAACTTGTACGTCTTTGAACGGCTCACCCATCTGCAGATTGCAGAACTGCTGGACATTTCTCCGAACACCTCCAAATCGCACCTGCTACGGGCGCGTAAGGAGCTGCAAAAGATATTGTTCAACAAATCAAAAGAGAAAAAGCATCTGCTTATGATATTATTGCCATTCATTCATCCCGATGCAGCCATCGACGGCTATTGCCGCTCGCAGCTGAAAGATTTCGCCATCCCGCCACTGCAACCGCTGAAAGAGGAGGCTTTTTCCACCTCCTCAAAAGTCTCGCCCAAGTTGTGGCTGTATGCGCACAGGCTTCCTTTTATCGGCAGCTTCGCCGCCACCGGCGCAGCCATCGCTGCCGGCATCCTGCTCTTCCCTTCACTGCAGGACAACCCAACCGCAACGCCGCAGGTTGCCAAACCTCAGCCCGTCATGGCAGCGGCAGACAGCATCGCCGAGAACGATTCGGAAGAATCCGCCTTGCTTGAAGCGGGGAACAGCGGTACCGTAACAAAACACTCCACCCTATCCTCTTCCGCACCCTCAACGCCCCTGGAGACCGCTCCTGCGGACAATCAGACCGTGATGTCCCAAACAACCCAACCTGTGGTGGTCAAGAAGATTCGGAGGACCAAACATATCATTGTTATTCAAGATTCCACAAAATAGCAACAATATAATAATGAACCTATTAAAAATAACACTTCTGATTTGCCTCGTCGCCGGAGCCGCACTTTCCGCCGCCGCACAAGTGGATGGGGATCGAACTCGGCAGGACACGCTCTATATCTACGAGGAAGAAATCACCTACGACACGCTGTACGTCCACGACACACTTCCCGACTATACCGGCATGAGCAAGGAGGAACTGATGGCTAATTTCCTCCAGAACCGTGGTGTAGGACAGCTCTTCTACCAGAAGGGCGGCATGTACCTCACGGGAGCCGATGAGCTGTACCGACTTGACAAAAACGATTTGGAAGGGCTGCTCTCCGCCCCAGAATACGAAAAATACCGAAAGGCAAAGCGCAACCAATACATCAGCATTCCGCTCTATGTGGCCGGCGGTGCCGCATTGGCGACTGCTGGCATCGGGATTTACCAGTTCTGCGCCTCTTTTGTTCAGACGGCAAAGTACAAAGACCAGCTCCTCAACAGCGACAATCTTGCAGTCATTCTCTGGCGCAGTGCCATAAGCGGAGTGTTCCTGTGCGCAGGAAGCGCCCTTGTCGCCACTGCATTCATCGTGCCCGCCGTTATGTTGACGGTCAAGAGCAAGGTGCGCATCAATCAGATTGTCAACCGCTTCAATGCATCACCAACAATGACGATGCAGATTCGGCTCGGTCCAACACCGACCGGAGCAGGCATAACCTTTTCATTTTAAAACCCTTTTTTAAAAGTGTCTGCCGATATCTATGTGTTACAGACTTCCGCAAAGAGGATCACAGACGCCCTATCATTTTTAACCGAGAAGTCTTCAGAAAAATTATGAAAAAAGTATTGGCTATCGTATCAGCCGTGTTAATGCTGGCGGCAATCTCAACTTCCTGCAACAAGGTCGGTTGCCACTGTTACGCAAAGACAGACGTCGCACACCTCGCACCCGTGTACGAAGATGAAACTTCGAACAAAGACGAGTGCAAGGCCATGGAAGCCCAACTCAACGAGGAAGAGGGCATCAGCATCTTCAAGTGCAAGCAATAGCATTCTGATGACGACGGCGGGCGCTTCTGACACGCCCGCCGCTTATTTTTACAGCCACACCTATCTATCTGCACAATAATAACAAAATAATAAAATTTTAAAATACTGATTCACACACAGATAGATTGATTTTGTATTAAAAACATTACTTTTTGTAACTTATACTTGCTTTTTGTCAAGAATTGTGTATTTTTGCAGGGTCAAAAAAATTATTACTCACCTTAAAAAACACCGTTATGAAAAACACAAAGTTCTTACTACCAAGCAGGTTCAAAAAAACAGGTTGGTGGATATTCGGTATTACCATTGTACTGATTGTATTCCACTCC
The DNA here is from genome assembly GCA_024682995.1 of Bacteroidales bacterium. GTDB lineage: Bacteria > Bacteroidota > Bacteroidia > Bacteroidales > WCHB1-69 > F23-D06. Next base: position 7,458 of record JAIKYR010000150.1, read on the forward strand.
ATCTTCCAAAGTCAATGCGACTTCAGTTTCAACAACATTCGCGAGCTTTTCGGGATGGAACGACTGAACGGCAATGGAAATCTGTTCTCCAGCTTTCTTTCTTCCTCATTCGGTCCGAACGATGACCTTCTGCTGACATTCATCGGCATTTTGCTCATTGTGGCCGGTATTTTCATCGGTTTTTCCCGCAATCAGGAAGATGATGAGTTCATCGAACAGCTCCGGTATGAGTCGCTTATCCTATCGCTGTACATCAACAGCGGGATTGTGCTACTTTGTCTGATTTTCGTATGGGGTCTTCCATTCCTGTGGGTGATGATGATCAACATCTTCTCCATCCTGTATGTCTTTATCATTTGTTTTTAACTTCGTCTGTACCTTCACAAACGTTCCCTGCGCTATGAAAAACAGGATTACAGTGGCACGCGCCGAAGTTAACATCACCCAAGGCGAACTGGCGGAAAAAATCGGCGTGACCCGTCAAGCGGTGAACTCCATCGAGTTAGGCAAATACGTCCCCAGCACCCTCTTGGCGCTGAAGATGGCGCGGTATTTCGGCAAAACAGTGGAAGAACTATTCATGCTGGAGGAGGGGGATTAATACAGTTTTTTTTCGCGATTGCAAAAATCTGAGTTTTGGCGAGGTGGTCAAAAAATTTGACCACCTCGCTATATATAGAAAAAGCATCTTTGCTGCAAATTCATAAACACTGAATGAAATCAACTAACAGGTAAAAAACGAAATGGAGAGATATTCCGTTTTTTTTTACTTTTGTCACTTTAAATAATATACCGATATGAAAAGAATCCTTCTTCTCTCAATAGCGTTGTTTTCACTGACAATTCATGCACAAGAGACAATAGATTTACTGTTTTCAGGCATTGACAAGAACAACAATTATGTGCGGATAGACAGCGTTATCGTGAAAAACATCACTCGGGGATGGTCGGAAACCATTTTTTTCCCCGACACCGTATATACGTTGGAGATCGGCACCTCGATAGAGGATCCCCAATTGGCGGAAGGCATGGAGGTGATGCCAAACCCATTTGATGGGCAGACACGGGTCAACATCTCATCTGCCAAAGACGAGCCGGTAACGATGGTCTTGGTTGACGTAAACGGGAAAAAATGTGCATCCTATAGTGGGAACCTCGTTTGTGGAAACAATTTTTTTGAGATCTCCGTGACAACTCCGCAAGTATATGTTCTGTCGGTGACTGCCCCATCCAGCACTCGCAGCCTGAAAATGATCAACAAAGGCCATGCCAGTGCCGACAGGATTCGGACGGCCAACCATTCGGAAAAAGCGATGAAGGTGTGTCTGAGAAGCACATCCTCCCATGATTTTGAATTGGGAGATGAGATGCAATACTCGGGTTATTTCTCCAGTCACGGCATACTGTTTCCGAGCGAAACAGTGACGCAGCAACAGTACACAAGTGAGGATATTCAGTTGCTATTCCTCATTGATCCGACCAGCCTTATGACCGTTACTACCGACACGCTGACTTCTAATAACTCGTTGACAGTACAATGCTATGGGACAGTGACGACAAATGAAAACGTGTTAGCGCGGGGATTCTGCTGGGGAACTCTCCCGCATCCCTCCCTGGCAAACGACCATTCGGTGGAAAACGGCGGTACGGGCAGCTTTTCCAGTATTTTGGCAGGATTGGACCCTGAAAAAAGGTACTATTTGAGAGCTTATGCCACAATTCGTTACGGCACGGTTTATGGCAATGAATATCAGTTCCGCATATCCCAATCTTTCACGCAAACAGACACTGCTTTTCTGGCCGATGGAACGAATTGCGGCAACGGGTGCACCTACGTGTCGTCTGTGAACATCAACGACTTTTCTCCTTCTGACACTATACAGAGCGTTAATGACATTGGCTTTGTGCGGATTAAAATAGAGCATTCGTGGGTTGGGGATTTATGGATAGCGCTGGTTTGCCCCAATGGACAATTTTCCTCAATCTTACGGAAATTCAGCAGTTCGACAACCACGGAATGCACAAGTGCTATTCCACAATCGGAATGGGGATGGATTCCAACAGGAAATCCCAACTGTCAATTTGGAATTGACGGTACTTCCAACAATTATTATGAAAACAAATGCAATCCCGCCAGCAATCCAATGGGAACCCCATGGAACTATGTTTGGTCGGACAATACAAACAACAACTACCAATACCATCCTGACAATTATGTTTATGTAAGCAGCAATATAACTAGTGACCATCGCCTGGATTCCACCAACGTGGCGGCAATGACCAACGTATTCCATCCGGAAAATTCTTTCGCCAACTTGATTGGTTGTCCTTTAAACGGCACTTGGAGTATTGAAGTGGTAGATGGTGAGCCCCTTTGCAACGGTTGGATAACCGAATGGGAATTGGCTTTTGACAGGGGGGGAACCATCTTGGTGACTCCTGCCATGTCGGAGGGACCCTGTCCGGATGCTGCCACCGTGACAGACTACGATGGTAATGTTTATAACACGGTACAGATTGGTAATCAATGCTGGATGCGGGAGAACCTTCGTACCACACATTACGCGGATGGGACAGCTGTTCCTGCCGGCAGTGGCGACAATTTCAACGATTATGTACCCTTCTACTATGATTACAATAGTTCCAATATTCCATTAGAAGCTCGAGGTTACCATTATACTTGGACTGCAGTGATGCATGGGGCAAACAGCAGTGCAAGCGTTCCGAGTGGTGTACAGGGCATCTGCCCTACTGGCTGGCACGTGCCAAGTGATGCAGAGTGGACCATAATGGAGACTACGCAAACCGAGATGGACGTATCTGGTACAGGCACACGCGGAGACCATGCGAGCAGATTGGCAGGAGACTATTGGAACACTTCAAACATCGCCAACTCCCCTGGCGATGCAAATTACCCATGGCATAATGCATCAGGTTTTTCCGCAGTTCCGGCAGGCAACTGGGGCGGTGCGAGTTTTTTCTCCTCGGGCGAAAACGCGTTTTTTTGGTCTTCAACAGGAGGAACTGGCACCTTCTCAAGTTGTCGCCAACTGCGCTACGATAATACGTGTGTGACCAACACTGGCTGGTACAAACGGCTCGGTTATTCAGTCCGTTGTCTTCTCGATTAACCCAACTACTCTGTTATGAAAATACTACACACCTCCGACTGGCACCTCGGGCACGTGCTGTACGAGTACGACCGCACGCATGAGCATCGCTCGTTTCTCGACCAACTGGTCGCCATTGCGGAACGGGAACGCCCCGATGCACTGATCGTATGCGGCGACGTGTTCGACCGCGTGGTGCCCTCCGTGGAGGCACGGCAACTCTACGTGAACACCCTCCTCACCCTGCGTGACCGTTGCCCCGATATGCGCATCGTGATCACCGCCGGCAACCACGACGGCAAATCCGCCATAGAAGTGGAATCTCTGATTTGGGACCGCCTGAATGTGAAGGTGATAGGCCAGGTGGAACGTCTTGACGACGGCTCCATTAATGCGGACCGGCACATTGTGGAAATCACGGATCATGAGGGGCATCCCGCCGGCTTCATCATCGCCGTACCACACGTGTATGAGTACAGCTACCCGCAAATCGGCGAGGCCCAAACCAAAGAGGAACGTCAGAAGGCCTTCTTCCAACTGCTGTTGGACGAGACCGCCCGCCGCAATCCCGACGGTCTGCCTGTGGTGCTCACCGCCCACCTCTCCCTGACAGGCGGCAACTTCGCCGGCCACAGCTTCGCGGAGAGCCTCGGCAACATCGAGACAGTGGACCAGGAACAGTTAGGAAACGGCTACGACTATCTGGCTTTGGGGCACATCCACAACGCCAAGACCTTTACCGGCGGCGCCGCCATGGCCCGCTACTGCGGCACGCCCATCGCCGTGTCGTTTGACGAACAGGGCACTCATGGCGTGTCATTAGTGACCATCGCGCGCGACGCCGCCCCCGTGGTCGAGGAGATCCCCATCCGCAACCCACGACCGCTGCTCACCCTACCCGCCAAACCAGCCCCCTTCGAGGAGGCACTCTCCGAATTGGAAGAGCTGCCCGCCGACACACAGGCTTACATACGCCTCCATGTGCTGCTGAACGGTCCGCTGTCACCCAACTACGTGGAGCGTATCACCCAAACCCTCAAGGGGAAACAGGCCCGCTACTGCTGCGTGAAGACCGTCTTGCCGACCATCTCGTCCGACGACGAGGAAGAACCCATCGCCGACACCTTCGACGCCGACAACATGCCTGACCCGATAGAGCTGGCATCCCACTTCTTCCGGAAAAAGTTCAACGTGCCACCCGATGAGGAGATGCTGAAGATGCTGAAAGAAGCCATCATGAGGTCAAACCAAGCAATTAATAGTTAAGAGTTTAGAGTTGAGCGTTTAGAGAATTTGCAAAAAAGCCTATCACCATTCACTATTCACTAATCACTGATCACTATTCACTAATCACTATTCACTAACCACAACAATCTCAAAATGATACTGAAGAAAATACACATTCATAATATCGCTTCGTTGGAGAATGCCGAGCTGGATTTCGACCAGAAACCGCTCTCCACCGCCCGACTGTTCCTCATCTGCGGCGACACCGGAAGCGGTAAAACACCCTGTTAGATGCGATATGTCTAGCCTTGTACGGCGTGACACCCCGCCTGCGCATGGCCAACAACCGGAAAAAAGAGTACGGACGCGACATCATCTCGGCACAGGACTCGCGCAACCTGATGCGGCACGGCGCCACAGAATCTTCCGTGGAACTCACCTTCACCGGGGATGACGGCAAAGAATACGTCGCGGGATGGCACGCCCGCCGTACCCGCAACATGACCCTTGACCCGACCAAGCGCAGCCTCACAGTGGACGGCATTCCCGTGGACCGCAAGGAGATGGAGGCTGCGCTGCTGAACGCCGTGGGCATGGACTTCGACCAGTTCTGCCGCACCACCATGCTGGCACAAGGACAGTTCACCCAATTCCTGAAGAGTTCGGAAGATGAAAAGTCCAAAATCCTGGAGAAGATGACACGTACGGAACAGTACAGCATCATCGGGCAGACTATCTTCAAAATGTGTGGGGAAGCGGAACGGACATACCGGGACGAAAAGGCCAAAGCAGATGCGATCAACCTGATGGAAAAAGACGAACGTGAGGCTGTACTACAAGATCTGGAACTGACTACTGCAAAGAAAGATAAAACAAAGCTACAACAGCAGACCATAGAGGCGAAATTCCGATGGATGGAAAAAGAGAAGGAGACCTTGGCCGCCAAACAGGCGGCTGAACATCAGTTAGCAATCTGTCGCGAACAGGTGGAAGCCCCCCAGTTCAAAGCCGACGAACAGCGGGTGGCCGACTTCGACCTCTCGGCAACGGCACGGGCCGATTATGACACCTTGCGCCAGCAGAAAGAGCGGATGCAGCGGATTCTGACGGAAAAGGAGCCTAATGCCCGCAAGCAGTTCGCACAACTGGCACACTCGAAAACACTCTTTGCTGAAACACTCCAGAAAGAGCAACAGGATTGTGAGGAAAAACGCAAACAAATAGAGAGCGAAGCGGAACATGAACCCATGTACGCCCAATACCAGACCATTACCGCCAAGTTGGACGAGGTGGTTCGTTATCAAACTGAAAATCAAAACGATGATAGCGAATGTAAACGTTTGCAGGATTTGCAACCCGCCTTGAAACAGGAGCTTCTCGACCGCGAAAAAGCGGAGAAGAATCTGGAAAAATCGACAGCACAACAGCATAATGCTGTGCAGCAGGCCGAGCAGGCCTTGGGAACATTGAACCCGGATACCTTGGCCACCGACCGCCAAAACGTGGGACAAAAACAGACCAACCTCAACACGGCACTTGTGGAGACCAGCCGTCTGGAAAGTGCCCTTCAAAAGGCGCAAACCATCCGAGATAACATAGCCGACAAGGAGAATACCCGACAGGCCGAGACGAAGAAACTGGAAGCGGCCAAGCCGTTGGAAGCCGAACGCAAAACCGCCTACGAGCAATCACAGGAAGCGATACGGGCGGCGGAACTGGCCATCGGCGACCAGGTGCAAGCCATTCGGGCACAGCTGAAAACGGGCGACGTGTGTCCCGTATGCGGCCAAGTGATCCACAATCTTCTGTCGGATGATGCAGCCCGCCAGATACTGGACCCTTTACAAGCGGATCTGGATGCAAAAAAGGCAGTCTGGATAGAGAAACAGTCCGAAATAAAAGCCTCGGAAAGCATCCTGAAGGATTGTCAAATCGCCTTGGAAAAACTCAAGCGCGAGGAGGCGACTGCTACCGCCGAGGTGACGGCCGCTCATGCGAAGGTGCGCGAATGCTGCCACAAGATTGCCGTGGAGGTGCCGGAACTGTCGGAAGATATAATCGAGCGGCTGAAGACGGGAATAGATACGGTGGGGATAACGTTGCAGGAAGAGCGGGAAAAACTGAATGAGCGTCAGAAAAAGGTGGACAACCAGCAGAAGACCATTTCCTCCTTCAAAGATATGGAGACCGAATTGCATAAGAAATTGGCCACAGCACAGCAGGAAACACAAAAAGCATCTAATCTTCTGCGAGAGCAGACACAAAATCTGGAAAACCGCAAACAGCAAATTAAAAACCGTAATATACAGATTGCCAAAAATCTACAAGAGGTTTCCCAATGTATGACCATTCCCGGATGGCAAGAACAGTGGGAGCAAGACGCTACTGGATTTGTCGCGAATCTTAAAAACAAGGCGGAATCTTACCGGCAGTTGCAAGAGGAACATAGAAAACTGAGCGTCCGCATTCAGCAGGCAGAAACCTCGCTGAAGAACATGAATCATTCGTGCGACCAAGTCCTTAAACTTTGGACGGATTGGACAACGGAAGACGAGCCAGCGGGAACTCTGATTACAGAAAAACTGGACGACTTATGGAACTCGTTTGCCGTTAATGCCGGCAAACTGTTCGAGGCAAAGAGGAGTGCGGAGGAGGAGATTAACCGATTGGAAGAGAATCTGCAACAGTTTTATAGCCAGCATCCTGCCATCCAGGAGGAGCGTCTGATAGAATTTCGGGGTTATGCCAATATCGAGGATTTACGGCAGACATGCCGCGAGCGGCGTGAGGCGTTAGCGCGTGCACAGGGTGCCGTGGAAACCTGCACGGAAGCGTACAACCGCCACCACGAGTCAGAGCATCCTCCCTTTGAGGAATCGGACACGGTAGAAAGCCTTCGTCAAGCACTGGATATGGGATTGAAGACCTTGGAAGATATGTCCAAGAAAATCACGACATTGGAGAACCAGCTGAATCATGATGCGGCGGAACGCGAGCGGCAAAAGGAGCTATTGAAGATGGTGGCGCAATTAGAGGCCACAACACAGAAGTGGAACACCCTTAACGAATGTTTCGGCGGCTCCGATGGGATGAGATTCCGCCTCATCGCACAAAGCTATCTGTTAGAGAATCTGTTGCGAAGTGCCAACCTCTATCTGCACGATTTGGACAAGCGTTACAAGCTGGAGTGCATCCCCGGCACGCTGACCATCAGCCTGCGCGACCAGTACCAGCCCGACATGGTCAGTCCGGTGGATACGCTCAGCGGGGGCGAGAGCTTCATCGTCTCGCTGGCGTTGGCGCTGGCCCTCGCCTCCATGAACCGGCAGGGGCTCTCCATCGACACGCTTTTCATCGACGAGGGGTTCGGCACCTTGAGTGAGAACGAGTTGAACACGGTGATGACGCTTTTGGAGCGTTTGCAGGCGCAGAAGGGCAAACGGGTTGGAGTAATCAGCCACGTGCGGGAGTTGCGAGACCGCATTCCCGTGCATGTGGAGGTACGCCGCCTCGATCCCACGCGCAGCGGCGTGCGCGTCACGGACCGCACAGCGGGGTAATGTGTTATTGTTTCACCACCTTCTTTACCCCTATCACATTCCCATCCGCCACGACCTTGATGAAATAGACACCGTTGGCGTAGCGCGATAGGTCGATTTGAGTTTGTGCGGATGTGCCCGTTTGTAGAGACGTTGCGCGCAACGTCTCTACAACGCCTACCAATTTGCCGTAAATGTCAAACACCTGAATTTGGGTGATTGGTGAATTGTGATTGGTAAATTGGACATTAACAATGCCGTTTGTCGGGTTCGGATAAACCTTGAAATCAAATGTATTGTGGTCATCGATGCCCACCGTGATGGTCAAATGCAGCGTCACCACGCTATCGCAACCATGGACGGTCTGTAGGGTTTGCGTGTAGTCGCCGGAGGCGCAATAAGTCTGGTCGTTCCAGACATAGCAGGAATCCGGGCAGGAGATGGTGAACTCAGCGTCCCTTGTTGGATTGACCGTCAACTTCAGGGTGTCCATGCTGGCGCAACCATTAGTGTTGGTGTATACGTGCGTGTAAGTGCCTGATGTAGTGTAGGTCATACCGTGCCACGTAAAGCTCTCACAGGCCGTTTCTGTTTCAACGTTGTGTGTGCCGTGGTTGACAGTGAGTTTCAGTGTATCCACGCTGGCGCAACCGGCAGCGTTGGTGTATGCATGCGTGTAGGTGCCTGAGCTGGTGTATGTCTGTCCGTGCCAGGTGAAGCTCTCGCAGGCGATCTCCGTTTCCACATTATGCGTGCCGTAGCTGACGGTGAGGTACAGTGTATCCACGCTGGCGCAACCGTTAGTGTTGGTGTATGCGTGCGTGTACGTGCCTGAGGACGTGTAGGTTTGCCCGTGCCACGTGAAACTCTCACAGGCCGTTTCAGTTTCAACGTTGTGCGTGCCGTGGTTGACAGTGAGTTTCAGTGTATCCACGCTGGCACAACCGATAGCGTTGGTGTATACGTGCGTGTACGTGCCTGAGGACGTGTAGGTCTGTCCGTGCCACGTAAAACTCTCACAGGCCGTTTCGGTTTCAACATTGTGTGTGCCGTAGTTGACCGTGAGGTGCAGCGTGTCCACGCTGGCGCAGCCATTAGTGTTGGTGTATGCATACGTGAAGGTGCCGGAACTGGTGTAGGTATGCCCGCGCCACGTGAAACTCTCACAGGCCGCTTCAGTTTCAACGTTGTGCGTGCCGTGGTTGACAGTGAGTTTCAGTGTATCCACGCTGGCGCAACCGTCGGTGTTGGTGTATGCGTACGTGTAGGTGCCTGAGGACGTGTAGGTCTGCCCATGCCATGTAAAACTCTCACAGGCCGTTTCTGTCTCAACATTGTGTGTGCCGTAGTTGACGGTCAGCTTCAGGGTGTCCATGCTGGCGCAACCATTAGTGTTGGTGTATGCGTGCGTGTAGGTGCCTGATGTAGTGTAGGTCTGACCGTGCCATGTGAAACTCTCACAGGCCGTTTCTGTCTCAACGTTGTGCGTGCCGTAGTTGACGGTCAGCTTCAGGGTGTCCACGCTGGCGCAACCGTCAGTGTTGGTGTATGCGTGCGTGTAGGTGCCCGAGGACGTGTAGGTCTGACCGTGCCAAGTGAAGCTCTCGCAGGCCGTTTCTGTCTCAACGTTGTGCGTGCCGTGGTTGACAATGAGTTTCAGTGTATCCACGCTGGCACAACCGGTAGCGTTGGTGTATGCGTGCGTGTAGGTGCCTGAGGACGTGTAGGTCTGCCCGTGCCACGTAAAACTCTCACATGCCGTTTCAGTCTCAACATTGTGTGTGCCGTAGTTGACCGTGAGGTGCAGCGTGTCCACGCTGGCGCAGCCGACAGCGTTGGTGTACTCGTAAGTATAGGTTCCCGATGTGGAGAGTTCGATATCGTGCCATATGGGAAACCCGATGCTAATCCACGTAAAGAACTCAACGACATGCCACGTAAAGCTTTCACATGCTGTTTCGATCTCCACATTGTGGGTGCCATGATTGACGATAAGGTACAAGGTGTCGACGCTGGCACAGCCGGTAGCATTGGTGTACTCGTAGGTGTATACGCCCGATGTGGTGTACGTCACGCCATGCCACATGAAACTCTCACATGCCGTTTCAGTTTCAACGTTGTGCGTGCCATGGTTGATAGTGAGATTGAGTGTGATAATGCTGTCGCAGCCATGGATGGTTGAGAGTTTAAAGTTTAGTGTTGAGAAAGGAGGTGTGCCGACTTCAAAAATGGTGTCCCTATCACCGAAATGGAATGTATAAGGCAGATCGTTCTCGCAAATGGAGACATTGACATTTTCAGATGCCAACGGATAAATCGTTAAATGATGTGTAACAATACTGTCGCATCCAGCTTGGGAAGTGAATGATTCTACCAACAACGTTGACGTAGTATATATCGAATCATGCCATGTGTAACTGCCACAGGCCACAATACTGTCGCTGACATTGTAGGGAATACATTCAAATGTTGCGACATAGGACATGTCGGCCGTTGCCACCACCGAGCGCGGATTGTCAGTATTACCATCATGCCATCCCAAGAAACGATAACCTTCGTATGGTACGGCGGTAAGCGTGACAGTGTCCAAATAGGGTACTGTGTCGCTGCCGAGGACATAGCCGCGACTGCAGTATTCTGGCAAAACAGTGTTGTATATCTGGATATTATCAATGGCGGATGCTTGATCGGAACCAACACCGCTGGGATTCTTAACCCATCTAAAGCATAAGTAATACAATCCGGAGGCTGATATGATTTTCTGTCCACTTTGCCTCGTCCAATTCAAATTATTAAACGATTGCCCAAGAAAAAGGACATCATTAGGCAGTTGCCAAACATCTGTAGAAATTGAAAATGTAATCGGTATCAGATAAGCATTGAAATAATCATAAATCCCGCTATGGCAGTCAAAACTATAGTTACACGGACCCGCAGCGAGCATAAAAGGAGAAGTATATGTAACAATAACGTCGTTTCCAGAGTACGTATAGGAGTTACTCGCACCATTATCATAGCTGATATAAAGATAACGACTAGTGTCACCAAGTCTGCCAATGTGCCAGCGATTCATATTGCCATCATCTAAAAGTGTCCATAGGCTATCTCGTGACATATCTTCGAAATCGAATAAAACATGGTTTGTTCCTGTACTTCCATTGCCTACAATGCTGTATGCGTTTTTTCCAAAAATTGCAGTGAAATTCGTATCTTGGGTCAACCTAATAGTACGAGGATTATCTGTGCTTCCGTCACTCCACTGTACGAAATGGTATCCATAATCAGGTGTGGCAGAAATTATTGCAGGACTTACATGAGTATAGACCCCAGCTCCACTAACTTTACCATATAGGGTGCTATCAGCAACAGAGAGAATCACATTATAACTTCTTATTTTCTCAAACATCGGGAAACCTCCGTTAACACCTGCCGTATCCGCCACCCAATGCAGAAATATTCCTGCGGTGTCGTATGTGTCCACCCAAGCATTAAGAGCATCAAGGAGATTGCGATAATGGTTTTGTCCTACAGCAACACTATCCAATAAAGTAATACTGTCACCTACAATTGAAAATGATGCTGTGTCATATGCGTGATAACCATAGTTGTAATCAGAGACCCCAATCATAGGATGTCTTGAATAATCAGCTAATCCATAGGAATTTGAAATAATTGAATTTAAAGGGGTACCCATAAGTGAACCTGAACGAGGACCACAAATCAAACCGTAACCAGAATCCATACAGAGGGATGTTACAGATGCGGTTACTGTTCCTCCTGCATAACAATTTGAAACAACACGAGCTGATCTAGCCAATCCACCTACATACACAATGCCATTGACATCACCTATAGAATAACTATTCCACACAGAATCAACACTTAAACAAAGACCTCCTGCGACACCAAAAAAATTGTTTGCTATCACACGGCAAGAGGAAAAACTATTCATGATAGTACCCGCTGCCCCACACAACCCAGCCGCCTCGGTTTTCGATTGTACAACACCTGATGAACTGCATGCATTGACAATGATGCCATCTGTGAGCCCAGATGTACTTAAATATCCTGAATTCCATCCGACCAGCCCACCTACAGCATTGTCTCCCACTACAGTCCCCGACGAGTGACAATTGGTAACAGTTGAATTTTTAGCCATTCCTAATAACAACCCACAGTATGAATTTCCTCGAACATAAGCATTTGAGATGTATATATTAGCAAAGTTACCCCCTTCAACTTCTCCAAACAAGCCTTGACTATCATGGGATTCATTAATATACAATCCACTAATCGTATTGTTTTTCCCATCAAAACTGCCTAAAAATCCATTTATGGCTTTCCAGGAGTACAGCCCTATGCTGACATTATGGGTAAGAGAGACTGTCTTGCCTTCTAAATTATTGGCTGTTTGTCCATTCAGTCCATTTACCACGCTGGCCAACCATGCAAGACCTTCTGCTGAAGAAATAATCACATTCCCATCGGCATCCACACTATAACTTTCCGGTTGAGAGGTAACAATGTCAGTCCAATACGGCCTTTTGAAAATGTGGCTATATTCTTCGCTCCAACCTCCAAAATTGCTACTACTACAGATTGGACGTACTCGAAATATGTATATAGAATTTTCAACCAGACCCAATATGGTATCAGGCATATTAGTAGTTGTTTTTCTCACTATGTTAGCAGAATCTGCCGCATGGTATTCAATTTCCCAAGATGTGGCATCACTCATTTCACTCCATGACAACTCCACTCCATACTCGCTATTGTTGCCGAGAATATTCCGTGCGTTAAGATTCTGAATATTTGGGCATCTCACCAAATATTCAGGTCCTAATATAGGCATACCCTCATTGATTCCTACAGTATCATCCACCCATATTCTCAGGCCTGGGAGGTTATATTTCCTAACGCCTGCATTGAGAGCTTCCGTCAAATTGCTATGGTATTGATTGTCTGGTTCGAAAAAAACAGGTTGGATGAGGAAAAAGCCGCTGTCGGATTCGTCAAACCAGGTGTTGTCATAGAGTGCCAATGTTGATGATTGTGTTGCATTAGCAAAAGGAATATTACCATTACGATTTAGGTGACCATAGCAGTTTTCCACCACACCACTGCAATAGCTTGATATAGAGCTTTTCCGGTTTGCTGAACCCGTAAAGATACTTGCTGAATAACAGTTCCTTGTTTTCCCCCCTGTTCCCACTGCAAAAATACCAGAGGCATCAATGCCATTGCCTATTATACAACAATTTGAAGCACAATTTATCACTAATTTCCCTCCCGAAACTGAGAAGGCAGCTGTTTGAGCTCCCCCTTCAATTCGACCTGACACAAAACAATTCATAATGGTATCGGCTCTTTCTGTTAATCCTGTCGCGGGGCCATTTTTGCGTTTTGAGTAGCAGTTCGTCAGGAAAATGTTTTTGAGGGTTTGATAGTGAGGACAATACATAGTATAATAAGACACACTGAACAACGATGAAGCGTTGTTTTCCTCAATTGTGTACATACTGTCAATCCGATGTCCCTGTCCATCAAACACTCCTGAAAAATTAATAATACTCTTCCATTTATATTGGCCAAGATTAATATCAGATGTTAAAACAACATAACGATCTTGTAAGAAACACCCCCACTCGTATGATTGAGAAAGTTTAGCCATCCACGCCAACCCTTCCACTGAGGAGATGGTCACATTTCCTAACGAGTCCTCCACATATCCTTCCGGTTGGCTGGTCACCACGTCCGTCCAATAGCGGGCTTCTGGCATCACTGTCACTTTTCGCCATGGACCATATTCGTTCATACTACATATAGGACGAATATACATGTCATACTCTCTGAAAGAGTGCAATCCGCATATATCTGTCATCGTGTCCTGAACAGTTATAAATGTACCAGACCCATGACTAAACCCTTTTAAACCATATTCCACCTGCCATTGGGTAGCATTGCCGTTCTCGTGCCAATCAAGGTGTATGGTGGTGGTATCCACCGACCAAGACAAATTGGAAACCATACGACAACCATTATTCTGGCTGATATTCAACTGGAATCCTGTATATATCACATTGCCTTGATACACCAATGTCAACGCATGAGAGGTGGATGTTACAGGATTGTTGATGGCATTTGGCAGAAATGCTGCCAACTGATTACCCATAATACTATCATATACCGACACATTCTGATTTTCAAACGAAAGTACATCCAACACTAATTGTTTTGTGGAGTCAGCGGCGGCAAACACTATGGTATTGTTGCAGTAGTTATTGTAGTTTGTGCCCGTATAGGCATTATGCCCCAACAAATGATAGAAATCCAACGGCTCATCCACCATAAATGTGCTGTTTCCCGCCATCTGTCCCAAAATAATGTTTCCAGTGCTATCGGGAACAATACCAATCAAAGCGGTTTGAGAGCTATTGTAATCATAGTTGCCTGGGGTGATGGAAGATGTAAAATACCAACCATCATTATTGCCACTCCACCCAAAGTTAAAATGGAAGTAGTTGTCGTTGTACCCGTCACACACAAAACTATGGCCACCACTTCCCAAGCCACTATACAAAATTGGACTATTCGCATCAAGATTCTCGCGAAGCAAGGAATGCCATGCTGAATTCGAAAAGTTATCTTTTGCCACATAACTAATATTAGGACTGAAGCGGAAGAAATTAATCAGAGCGGCTCGGGCATCCATATCGAAAGAACCGCTTTCACTGGAATTATATTGCATGTTCACCGCCACCCCGCAGTCCCGAATCAACGTGGCCACCGCATTTACTTCATCTGCGGTACTGGTAGCCGTTAAGGCTGTCGGCATATTGGTGTAATCGTAATGCGCGCTGTCGTAGTTCACCGTCAGAGTGCCGTAATTACTGCTATAGCTATGGGTTCCACGACCATGGACGGGATATCCCCAGTAGTTTATAATCTGCGCCATAGCAGTAGCCACGCAACCGGCAAGAGCGTGGCCACCAGGACCGTTGGCATCCATAGGACAAAGGTTGTTATAGTAGGGAGCCTGATTCCACGTGGTGATCAACAGCGGTCCCACCGTTACGCCATTACGAGTGTTAATCGGCTGGCCGGATTTCAATCGTGTCCACTTGGTCTGGGTAGCGGGCTCGGGCTGGAGGATACTTTTCGCCACGGCCTCGATCTGCTTCTCGTAGTTGCCAAGCCAGCCTCGCACATGGGCGGGCATGTTCGCCACCACGAAATTGTTGTCGTAGGAATAGCCCAGGATTGGTTCCACGCGGTCGTCGGCCGCCACAATCACAAACCCCTTGGGTTGCAGGGCGAAGACGTAGTAGCAGTCGGTAATGGTGCCGGTGAGGCTGTCAGTGGCTTGGCCCGTATAGACTAATTGCATGGCCTGCTTCCGCACATCGCTGCTGCGGGTACCACCGCCACGTGTTCCCGTGCCCATGTGCATGAACGTGTAGCCCACGTCCAGGGCCTGTGCAGGTGTCACGTGCGTCTCTCGCTGCGCCACCGCATTGCGTACGTCGTATGCGGAGGTGTTTTCCTGCGCGATGAGGGTGGACGGGAGAAATGTTGCGATAATCAGAGTCAGAATGCTCCAAATGTATATTTTCTTCATTGCATGTTTATTTTTTCCCTTATAAAAACGTAAACTTCCGTTATTTGCACTTAAGGTTCTCGACTATCTGTAGTACTTATAAGAACGCCCACGATATTCTCGTGAGCGTTTATAGCTTTACTAAAGTTGTACTGAATTGTGAAATTCCCAGAACCAAGTTAGCGAAAACGCTTTATATCAATATGTTAAATTGTCAGTTTTATTCTTCTATAATCTTTAGATTTGGTAAAAATTGGGGGACATATAATAGCATCACTGATTCCCTATCATTATACTGTCCATAATCGTCTTCTTTTACAAGGGCAAAGATACATTTTTTCTTCATACAACACGAAGAGGCGCAGAATTTTGCGCCTCTTCTGTTTGGATATAAAAACATTATCCTATAGGGACATATTCCATGATGTTCCTATTGGAACGCATTCTCGCTTAACCCGTCGCCGCTGATGGCCAGACGCGACATGTAGGACGGGGCCTCCTTGCCGAGGTACTTGTCCACGTAAATCTTGGCCAAGTACTGACCCAGCATGAAGCCGTGGCCGCGCATACCCACCAAGAGGCCGTGCTCCGGATCCACGATGTAGCGAGGCTCGGTGTAGTAGCCCGCCCACGTGGCCTGGAAGCTCACGTTCTTGAGCTGCGGAATCCAGTCGATGAACATCTCGGCACACACCTGCAGGAAGTCCTGCGTGTTGTACTTCAGCTCCTTGCCGGCCTGCAACTGCTCCGTTGCGGGCGACGCACACCCGATAATCTGGCCTGTTTCGGCAAACTGCTGGCCATACACGGCCGAGAATCCTTTGTATTTCCGACGGTCGATGAGCATATCCAGCGAGTCGCCATCCTTGCCCAGCATCGGCAGGCGGTGCGTGATGAAAGCCTGATGCTTGATGGGGTACAGACCCAGATACATGCCCAGCTGCTCCGCAAACTTGTTGGCACTCGGTCCCAACGAGTTGACGAAATGCTCGCAATGGTACTCCACAAATTCCTTATCGTGCGTGAACACCAAGGCCATGAAGCCTTTCGCCGTCTTCTGCACCTCCACTAATTTAGTATCTTCCAGCAGCACGCCACCATGCTCGATGGCAATATTGCGGATGTAGTTGATGGTAGGGCCGGGCGTGGCCTGCCAGCACGCGTTGGTGATGCAGGCCGCCTGATAGGTGTTCAGGTTCGGGTTGAAATATGGAGAGACTTCTTTCACGAAATCCTTTTTGTCAACCATATAGCCATCGCTCCACTCCAAGGATTTCTCCAAAGCCTTATAGTTGGCCTCATCGTGGGCAAATCCCACATAGCGGGTGGGCTTGTAGTTGATGTTGGTCACCTTCTGGATCTCCTCAAAGATCACGCGGTTGTGCTCGGCGATGTCGGCGATTTCCGGCACCGAGAAGCTGGGACGTCCGCCGCCGATGCAGCGCCATGAAGAGCCTCTTTCGGCGTTGCAGAGCACCACCTTCTTGCCAGCCTCGGCAAAATAGCGGAACAGGCCGCTGCCCGTGATGCCGCCACCGGCCACAAACACGTCGCACTCCACCTTACGGGTGGGTGTGCCGTTCACGTTGGTGACGAAGGTTGCGGGCTTGTCGCTCGGACAAAGTTCGCCGATATTGAGCTGCGAAGAGAGCGGGCCACGCGGAGTGGCGTCACCCACCACCTCCACGCCGTAGCCAGCCAGCAACTGCTTCACACGCGGGATGCAGCGCTTGCCACGACACGGACCCATACCGATGCGCGTGATGTGCTTAAGTTCGTCCACAGAGATGATCTTCTTGCCCTTCACCGCCGCCAAGATGGTTTCGATGTTCACATCGTCGCAATGGCAAACGTACGCAGGCGCATGGTCAGCACCGTCCGCCTTCTCCCAGTGTATCGGCTGGGGATAGCGTTCTTTCAACACAAAGCCGGTAACCTCAACCAGGGCCTCGCCTTCGATAGTGAGCGCCTTAACGCGGGCCACATTGGTCTTGTTAGCCCCCTTGGTGATCTTCTCAATCACACCCTCGCCCACCTTCTCGCCATTGTCATTGACCAGATAGACCTCTGCATTCTCCTCCGCATCATACTCAAACGGCAGGAAAAGCCAGTTCTTGGGTATGTTGTAGCCAAACAGTGCCAGACCGGGACAGTGGTTTACGCACTTCATACAGCCGATGCACTTGTCGTAATCGATTTGCGGCACCGTGTTGGTCGCCAGCTTGGTGATAGCCCCTTGCGGACAGGCAAAGGAGCAGGGGTTGCAGGCAAAGCCGTAAATACAGTCGGCCATGACGAAGGGTTTGTTCAGGCGGTCGCCGACAGGGCGGTTGGGTTTCTCCAGCACGCGCACAGGATGCTGTTGGGAATCAGCGTAGTCCTTGGTCACGGCGAGGTAGTCGTCGTAATTGAAGCGCACATTCATCTGCTGGGCGATCTCCATGGCGGCCTGCTTGCCGCGGAGCACGGCACACGTGCCCTCGCCCACGCGGGTGGCGTCACCCACACCGAAAGTGTTGAGGCCGAACGTGACCTTGCCCTTCTCCAAAATCAGGTTGTCGGGTTTCAGACCCGTACAAATATTGATTAAATCGATGTCTTTGATAATCTGCTCGGTGCCAGGCACGGGTTTGAAGTTCTTGCACTCGGCAATCACTGCACCGATAACGCCAGTATGGTCCTCATTGGGGATAGCCTTCAGCAGCGTGTGAGAGGTGATGATGGGGATACCGAGACGGCGCACGCGGTTGGCCTGCACAGGGAAACCGCCCTCGTGGTCCATAGCTTCCACGATAGCCACCACCTGCGCACCCGCCTGCATGGCCTGGTAAGAGGTGAGGTAGCCGATGTTGCCGGCTCCGATGGTGAGGATGCGCTTACCGAGCAGCGTGTGCTGCAGGTTCATCATCTTCTGCACCACGGCAGCCGTGTAAACGCCCGGCAAGTCATCATTCTCAAAGGTGGGCATGAATGGGAACGCACCCGTAGCCACCACCAAGTAGTTGGCGTCCACAAAGAAGATGCTGTTGTCCTCCATATTCTTGACAGCCACGCGTTTGCCTTCCAGAATATCCCATACGGTGCTGTTGAGCATGATGCCGGAGTGGTCATCGCCGGCCAAGGTTTTAGCAATGTCGAAGCCACGCATACCACCGTATTTCTGCTCTTTCTCAAAGAAGAAGAACTGGTGGGTCTGCATAGTGAACTGACCGCCGATGCGGTCGTTGTTGTCGATGACGATATTGGGGATTTTCAACTTGTTGAGTTCCTCACGGCAGGCAAGTCCGGCAGGGCCGGCACCGATGATCACCACTTCTGTCTTGTATATTTTGGGAGCTTGAGTGTTGCCCTCGCCCGATGCTGTCGGGATGTAGTTGTGGGCGATCTCCTCCACTTTCTTCACGCCATCGACCTTGGTGATGCAGATGCGCTTCACCTCTCCATCGACGAGCATTTCGCAGGCACCGCATTTGCCGATGCCGCAGTCCATACTGCGTTCGCGGCCTTTGAGACTGTGGCTGTGTATCGGGAACCCGGCCTGGTGTAAGGCGGCGGCTATCGTGTAGCCCTTCTGAGCCTTAACTTGCTGGCCCTTATATTCAAATGTGACGACATCTCCCTCGGGGATATCTAAAATAGGATGGTTTTTGATTGCGTACATATCATTACATTTTATTGTAATACAATAATTTATCTTTCGTATTCAAAGATAGGTAAAGAAGCGCAAATATACAAAAATCTTTTCTCACGCGGACCGGATTTCGGGAGTTGGACGCTAACCATTCACTGCCTACTGATCACGGGCCACCTCCCGTCGCACAATCCGGGAGAGCAGCGGCACGCGCACACACTCGGGCACGATCTTGCAGAGCAGATAGGCCAGCGGGTTCAGGATGACCTGCCGGCGGCCTTTAAGCATCCCATCCACACAGCGGCGCGCGATGGCTGCCGGCGACTTCAATGTGGCGCGTCCCCAGAAACCCTGACGGCGAATCCTTTCGCTCACCTCCGCGTTGGTGGCGATAGCGCCGGGCAGGGCCACGCTCACAGTCAACGAAGTATGCTTCAGTTCCTCACGCAGGCCCAAGGTGAAGGCGCGCACAAAGCTCTTGCTGGCCGGATAAACCGTCTTGTAAGCGGTGGGAGTGCAGGCCGCCATGCTGCCGATGTTGAGGATGTGGCCGCGCGCACGGCGCAACAGATTCGGCAGCAACAGACGCGTAAGCAGCGCCGTGCAACGCATGTTCAGCTGCAGGATGTTATCCAAATACTCCACTGAGGCCTCTTCAAACTGGCAGGATCCACCCACCCCCGCATTGTTGATGAGCATTCCTATAGCGTATTCCCGGTTGACGGTTTCGGCCAGTGCCAGCACCTCATCCTTGCAGGTCAGGTCAGCGACAAAACCCACAGACGGAACATGAAAGGTGTCTGTAATCTCTTCGCACACGCGCAGCACAGACTCGCTCGTGCCCACGAGGATGGTAGGCACTCCCCTGCGGGCCAGTTCCTCGGCAAGAGCACGCCCCAGTCCGCGACTGCCACCCGTAATCAGAGCATATTCCGATTGGTTTTCCCGCATCATCCAATATTTTTCTTGTAACACCTGCGCCGTGCGATCTGCTCGCCACCATATTTGGGCCAGATGCGGGCAGCCGTGTTATCTTCTAACTGCTGGGAAGTAAAAGCGCACGTAAAACCAGCCTTCAGGAAAGCCTCGTGCAACTGCTGATGGTAGATGACATGGATGCCGCTGTTGTGATATTCGGGCAGGACACCCGTAAGATAGAGGTCCACATTCCGGTTGTGGTGCAGGGCATGGAGGATATGCGCCCACCCGAACGGGAGCAGACGGCCTTTGGCCTTCTGGAAAGCCTCGGTCAAGGAGGGCAGACAGAAGGCGAAACCCACTAACTTGCCATTCTCATCCTCCAACATCGAAGAGAAGTCCACACTGGCCACCTGGAAACTTTCGTTCACCGCCCAGTCGATCTCCTCCTCCGTCAGGGGGATGAAATTGTAGATTTCCGAATAACTGCGGTTCAGCGCATGGAAGAACTCCTTGCCCGACCGTTTCAAATCCTCCTTATGTGGAAATTTGCGCAAATGCACATGATATTTCTCCGACAGCATAGCCGACAGATTTTTTATCCTTTCCGGCACCTCTTTGACAGGAACTTTGTATTGGATATAGTCAACCTCCTTTTCAAAACCGAGAACATCCATAAACTGCGGATAATAGGGATAATTGTAATCCGAAACGATAGAAGGTGCATGGTCAAAGCCCTCCACCAGCATGGCCTGTTTCTCCATATTCGAAAATCGAGACGGACCAGAGATTTCGGTCATGCCTTGCGCCCTACCCCACTGTTCCACCGTATCCAGCAGCGCCTTAGCCACTGAAAGATCCTCCACCACGTCAAACCAGCCGAAGCGGACACGTTTCTGCCCTTTCAGCTCATTGCATCTGCGGTTGATAACGCCACCCACACGTCCCACCACCTCACCGTCGCGGAGAGCCAGCCAATACTTGGCCTCGCAGAACGTCAAAGCCGGATGTTTTGTCATTATTTTCAGTTCCCCATTCCGAAGTGGGGGCACATAATATGGACAGTTTTTATACAACCGGGCAGGAAAATCGAGAAACGCCCGAATCTCTTTTTTTCCGACAACCTCTTTTATCTCTATCATGTCTGATTTTTTTTGACCCGCAAAGATACAGTTTTTTGTGTACAAAATACACACACTTTTTTTTAGGGAAATGGATGTTAATCAAACTGTCACCTTTCGTCTTTTTTGCATCCTTTTAATAGATGAAATTTCTATACCTTTGCAAACTGAAAATCACTATTAACAACAAAACATATTTCACTATGAAAAAAGCAATTACATTACTCTTACTTGCCTGCCTCACATTCGCTTTGCAGGCGCAAGCCCCTGTTTCATACCAGTTCCAGAAGCTCACGGAGCCTTATCAGGACCTGACGGGAGCCACCTCCCTCAACGAGGGTTTGCAATGGGACGATCCGGAATACCTTGTCTCCTTAGGGATGAATTTCGACATTTTCGGACTCACATTTAACGAACTGTATTTTAATTTGATGGGGTGCGGATTTACCAATATGAGCGAAGAATTTTTCGACAAATCCACCCTTTATCTGATGCTGACACCATTATACTCGGATATGATTGACCGCTGTTACGGAGAATATGATGACACCTCCGAAGTGGTACACCAAGGCAAACAAGGGAAAGATTTGCGCTATGATGACGACCCCGGCTCATGCTCAAACCTTTCCTATAAGCTAGAAGGTCCTGAAGGCAATCGGATATTCAAACTGGAATGGAACAATGTATCCATCTATGATGTTTTCGACTCATGTTTCCTGAACATGCAAGTATGGCTCTACGAAAACGGGAACATCATTGAATTCCGCTATGGACCGTCTTACGTCAGCAGCGATGACTGGGCTATGCTTAGTGACGAAGGCATACAGCCCTTGTTCGGTGTTGTGGACATTGACTACGAAACAGGGAATGCGGCCGCCCTATACGGTGACCCTGACAATCCATCCTTCGAATGTCTTGCCATTACAGATACCACCTCCACGGAATTATTATACAGCGGGTTGGTAAGTCCGCCGTCCGCCAATACGGTATATCGGTTCACGCCGGTCGCCACTGGCATTGCCGGGCATACGGTCCCCCATATCAGCCTCCGTCCCAATCCTGTGCGCGACAGGCTCACCCTCGCCGGTGTTGAAACTGCCGACATCCAGATTTTCGATGTCACCGGACATCTGGTCATGAGCGGCACTTACAATGGTTCCATGGACGTGTCAAGCCTTCCCAACGGAGCCTACTTCGTCAACATCTCCACCCCTAACGGGCAAGCTGTAAAGAAAATGGTGAAATTCTAAGGCAACCCGCATCATACGGATTGCGCCATTACGGGAAACAAAAAAGAAACCCGTGAATTGTCTGTCTGACAGTCGCGGGTTTCTTTTTGCAGTGCCCAGGACAAGAGTCGAACTTGCACGGGAGTCCTCCCACTACCCCCTCAAAGTAGCGTGTCTACCAATTCCACCACCTGGGCTTTTTTGCGGCGGCAAAAATACACTTTTTTTCATCCGATACCGCCTAAAAAAAAATTTTTTTATGTCAAAAAAAAATCGTACCTTTGCGCACCCTTAAAATGTACCCAAAGAATATATTATGGCGCATAAGAAAGTTTTATTCATCACCCCCGAGATCTTCCCGTATTTTCCCGAAGGTTATATATCCAACATCTGCCGGTATCTGCCGCAGGGCATCCAGGAGCGCGAGAACGAAATCCGCACGTTCATGCCTAAATTCGGCTGTGTCAACGAGCACCGGCACATGCTGCACGAGGTGATACGCCTCTCAGGCCAGAACATCATCATAGAAGATACGGACCATCCTCTGATCATCAAGGTGGCCTCCTTGCAGAATGTGCGTATGCAGATCTACTTCATCGACAGTGAAGATTATTTCAAACGCAAAACCCAATATTACGATGCGGACGGCAATTTTTTCCCAGACAATGACTCGCGAGCCATCTTCTACGCCAAAGGCGTGATGGAGACGGTCCGCAAACTGGGCTGGGAGCCCGACATCATCCATTGCCACGGCTGGATTTCCGCCCTGGTGCCGTTGTTCATCCGCACCGTTTACAAGGACGACCCGCTGCTGCAGGCCTGCAAGATTGTCTATTCCATCCTTCCCGACTCCTTTCCGGAGAAGTTCTCCTCCTCTTTTAGCAAGAAACTCAAACAGACGAACATACCCTCCGAATACCTGAAGCATTTCAAGAATCCGGGCTACGACCAGATTATCCAAGCCGCCATCGACCATTCGGACGCGATAGCCATCACACCCGACACGAAGAAAAAACTGGTCACCTACGTGGAGGCTTCTGGCAAGCCCGTCTTGGAGCACCCTGAGGATGACAACTATGTTGATCTGTACGATGAATTTTATGATGAACTGTTAATGACCCCCGAACAGGACTAACACGCATGAAACGGATTTCCTTCGTCGCTTTTTTCTCCCTCATTCTCTGCCTTTTCTACTCCTGCACGAATGAAGTGACCCCTATCGGTTGGGGCCTTACGAACGGATTATTGGGCACTGATTTTACCGACACCTGCACGGTGGAAGCCTATTCCCTGCTGGAAGACACCATCAACACCACAAACCTGTCGGCTAATATGATCGGGCAGTTGCACGACCCCGTGTTCGGCAACAGCACAGCTTCCACCTACGCCCAGTTCACCCTCAGCGGATCATCGCTCAACTTCGGTTCCTCACCCGTCCTCGACTCGGTGGTTCTCACCCTTCAGATTTCCAACTACTACGGCGACACCACCTCCAAGGTAGGCATCCGCGTTTACCAACTCACAGAAGGGTTGTCCGACAATTCCCGCTACAACAGCAGTAGTACCACCGCCTACGACCCCACACCACTCAACTACAGTCTCACCGGCTACACCATCCAGCCCCACACCTCCGTGGTGGTGGACACCGGCTCCTACAGTCCGCACCTGCGCATCCGCCTATCCCAGGCTTTCGGACAATATCTGCTCAACAACCAATCCCAGATGTCCAACATTGCCAGCTTTGAGTCCTTTTTCAAGGGACTTCGCATCTCCGCCGTTTCCCATACCGGCAACACTGGCTACATCCTGATTTCCAACATAACCAGTTCCCTGACCGGTATCACACTCTACTATCACAACGACGGCACCGCCTCCAAATACACTTTTCCCAGCAAAACCAGCTGCACACGCTACACGAATATCGCCCACGACTACAACGCATCCCAAGATGCTGACTTCACACAGGAAGTTCTCCTCGGCCAGCAGTCCGTCGGACACAACAAGCTGTTCGTGCAGGCCTCCGGCGGCGTGAAGACCAAAATCACCTTCCCACATCTCCATAATTCGTTCCAACAGCTCAATAACCAAGTGGTCGTAAACCGGGCTGAACTGGTCATCAGTAACGTATCTCCCGACGAGGCATACCTTATCCAGCCCAACGGATTATCCCTGCAGGGCATCCGCAAGTCGGACGGGGGCATTTCCTATCTGCCGGATGATGAATACTATATGGGGAGCACCTATTTTGGAGGCACGTACGATGCCACAACGCACGAATACCGCTTCCGCATCACCGAATACGTCCAAGGCCAGATCATGGGGAACAGCGAGCTCACCAACTCGCTGAACCTGGTGGTCAAAGGGGCCGGTGTGCGGGCCAACCGCCTCATCATGGGCGGCTCAGGACTCACCGACGACAAACGTCTCCGACTGGAGCTTTCTTATACAACCTATTAACAGATGCCCTACCAGCATCCCCCATTTTATCAAATCAAACCAAACCTAAATCAACAACAACATGTGCGGAATTGTAGCTTATTCAGGAAGTAAAGAAGCCTATCCCATTCTAATAAACGGATTACGCCGGTTGGAATACCGCGGGTACGACAGTGCTGGCGTAGCCCTCATGCAGGATGGCAAAATCACGTTGTATAAGAAACGCGGCAAGGTGGATGATCTGGATGACTTCTGCTCCACGCGCAACACGCAGGCCCATGTGGGCATCGCACATACCCGCTGGGCCACCCACGGCGAGCCCAGCGAGGAGAACGCACACCCCCACCTCTCCGAAGACGGCTCCATCGCCCTGATCCACAACGGCATCGTAGAAAACTACGTCAGCCTCAAGAAAGAGCTCCAGCACCGCGGCTACACCTTCAAAAGCGCGACCGATACGGAAGTGCTGGTCCACCTCATCAAGGATGTGCAAACCCAGGAAAAACTCTCCCTGGCCGAAGCCGTCATGCTGGCCTTGACACGTGTGGAGGGCACCTACGCCCTGGCCATCCTCTCGGTGGACAACCCCGAAGAACTTGTCGTGGCCAAAAAGGGAAGCCCCCTGCTTATCGGCGTCGGCAAAAACGAATACTTCATCGGCTCCGACGGCGCACCCATCGTGGAATACACCAAAAAGGTGGTCTATCTGGAAGACGGCGACGTGGCCGTCGTGAATCCGAAGAAAGCACTCGTCATCCGCAACATCAACGATGAGGAACATCTGCGCAAGAGACCTTATTTCCAGAAACTGGAGATGAGTCTTGACCAGCTGGAGAAGGGCGGCTTTGACACCTACATGCTGAAAGAGATTTACGAGCAGCCGAAGGCCATCACCGACAGTATGCGCGGACGTATCAACCTGAAAAAAGATGTCGTCTCTTTGGGCGGCATCATCGAATACGAGCACAAGATGATGAATGCCAAACGGTTCATCATCGCCGCCTGTGGCACATCGTGGCATGCGGGACTGGTGGCCGAGCATCTTTTCGAGAGCCTCGTGCGCATCCCCGTGGAGGTGGAGTATGCCTCCGAATTCCGCTACCGGAATCCCATCATCCGCGAAGATGACGTGCTGATTGCCATCTCCCAGTCCGGCGAAACCGCCGACACCCTCGCTGCCGTTGAACTTGCCAAGCAGCACGGCGCCACCGTCATCGGCATCTGCAATGTGGTGGGCTCCACACTGGCCCGCGAGACGATGGCCGGCTCCTACACCCATGCCGGACCCGAAATCGGCGTAGCTTCCACCAAAGCCTTCACCGCACAAGTCACCGTGCTCACTCTCATGGCCCTCAGCCTCGCCCACAAGAAAGGTACCATCTCCCAATCCCAATATCACCGCCTCATCAATGATCTGGAGTCCATTCCCGAAAAAATAAGCATGATCCTCAAAAAAGAACAGGACATTCAGAAAATCGCGCAATTCGTTGCCACCCGTCCCAACGCCATCTTCTTGGGCCGTGGCGTCAACTATCCCGTTGCACTGGAAGGGGCACTGAAACTGAAGGAGATATCCTATATCCACGCAGAAGGCTATCCCGCCGCCGAAATGAAGCACGGTCCCATCGCCCTCATCGATGAGCACATGCCCGTCATCGTCGTGGCCACCGAACAGGAGACCTACGACAAGATTGTCAGCAACGTGCAGGAAGTTATCGCTCGCAAAGGCACAATCATTTCCGTGGTCACCGAAGGCGACACCACCGTTAAAAACATGTCCAAATTCTGTATTGAGATACCCCGCACCGAGGAGCTACTGACTCCGCTGGTGGCCACTGTGCCGTTGCAATTGCTGGCCTACCATGTGGCACTCATCCGCGGATGCAATGTGGACCGTCCGCGCAACCTGGCCAAGTCCGTCTCCGTAGAATAACGCCTACTCTGCCATCACTTTCATCACACATCTTCCGCAGTCAAACTCCAAGCGGAAACGGTGTTGTTCGTTCTGCAAATACCATGTCGCCTTATTGTCCGGATGCTGTTTGAGACACTGCCCAAGTTCATAACGGAGGCAGTACTTGCAGACCATTAATTCTTTACCTTTGAAATCCAAGGTCTTGTCCAACCCGTACTCGAAACGGGTTGCTCCATAATCTTTGTACACTTCCTCATGCAGCAAATTGACAATATTACGCTTATAATCAGCCTCCTCAAAGCAATCTTCCAGCACATAATGTCTCTCCACATCCACCGCCTTAAAATGCTCCAACCGCGCCTCAATTAGCTTTTCCACACCTTCCGTCCGAAACCGGTTCATAAGCGACGATTGTACAAAATAGCCTGTGGCATTCATCACCAGATTCCGCAAACGGAATGGTGTGTTTCCCAGTTTGGAAAGTGCTGTCCGGATCTGCTGGTCCGCCATTTCCGGTTTCTGCGCCAGCACCTTTTCAGCCTCCATATCCACCGTAGCCTCACAGCCGTCCTCATCTTTCAAGTACAATTGGAATCCTCTATCTGTTTCACGCAACAGCATATCCACAGAAATTTTCCGTTCTGCCGTCTTTCCAGCCAATACCTTCTCGAATGTGGAATCCACATTCCGGTACAAATCCACCGGGCCCGACAGTGTCACTGGACGGTTCGGCACAATACGAGCTCCATCCACCGTATTCACCAGAAAGCCCTCTAATTCTCCCTTTGCATTAATGAAACAAAGACCATCCTGCTTGGCAATGGATTCCGTACCTTGATAAAGCAAGCATCCACGCACATCCTGCCGCATCCTACCGATAAACTCTCCCATGGCCTTCGGCGTATCAAAAGACGCCATCGGTTCCCGTTTACCCTCTATAAAATAGGCGGTAAAACCACGATTGAAGGTCTTTTGCGGATCCGGCACAAAGAAAAACCGCGTTTGCCCACTACCCATCTTGGCATAATCGCTCCTTCCCTGCAAAACATCATCTATCCGCTGCCGGTAAAACGCCGTGATGTTTTTCACGTATGAGGTATCCTTCAGGCGGCCTTCAACTTTGAAAGAGGTCACCCCGGCGTTCAGCATTGCCTTCAGATAGTCTGAACGGTTCATATCATGCAACGACAGCAGATGTTTGTCGTACAGAAGCGTATGACCTGCCTTGTCCTTCAGACTGAAACGTGTGCGGCACAACTGGGCGCACGCCCCGCGGTTGCCACTTCGTCCTGTCACCATCTGACTCATATAGCACTGGCCGCTATACGACACGCACAAGGCCCCATGGACAAAAGCCTCCAACTCTATCTGCGTATGGCTACGGATATTGCGGATGGTTTCCAAGTCCAGCTCGCGGGCGAGGACAGCCCGTTTGAAGCCTAACTGTTCCATAAAGCGAACCCGATTCCACGACGCGTTATGGCACTGTGTGCTGGCATGAAGACGGATGGGGGGAATGTCTAATTTCAATATGCCCAAATCCTGAATGATCAGCGCATCAACACCCGCCTCATACAACTGGCGGATCAAGGTGCGCACCGATTCCAGCTCATCATCAAAAAGAAGAGTGTTTACAGTAACATAGACCTTAGAACCATACAGATGGGCATAACGGACCATCTGCTCCACATCGGCGATCGAATTGCCCGCCGCCTGCCGTGCCCCGAAGCCGGAAGCACCCATATACAAGGCATCAGCACCATGGTCAATGGCGATTTTTCCCGTTTCGAGATTCTTGGCCGGAATCAGCAACTCCACTCTATTCATTGGCAAAAAGATGCTCGTGCAACGGGAATTCTTTTGCCAACTCGCCAGAGAAATAAAAGTCGTTACCAATGACACCAAAGGTGTAAACCTGTCCATTCACCTCTATCCGCGAGCCTCCGCATCTTGGGCTGGGTCCCGGTTTGGATGCCTGAAATCCCAAGTTGAACAGGGTGAACAGAATATCCGGACGATCTGAGATATCATAACCGGCACGTTTCCATTGCATCATCGTCTGATGCAGAATACATCCCGTGTAAATGTATGAATAGAGGTGGTTATGATAATCTGTCAATCGCCTGAAGCGTTCGCCCTGATGGTCTGCCGTGTTAAAATCCAGAATATGTTCATATTCCTTACCCATGTAATATACACAGGAAGAATCTTTCAAATTGCGCTCCACCTGTTGGGCAGTGAAATCCTTGATACCATTCACACCGAAGGAGAATTGAGACTGTACGGAGAGTACTTTCACCGGACCCAGATACTGTTTGTACACCTCCCGACGAGAGTTGAAAAGACGGATCTGCTCCCCTACCAGACATCCCACTATCAAACGAGGTTCCACACCAGTGAGGCGGGCGGCCTCTTCTATAACATCCTTGTCTTTGACAATAGCAGCCTTCAATGCCGGCCATGCCGGTTCATTCATCCATGGAATCAGATTGTTCTGAACAGACATATCACCGCATTTACTGTACTCCTCGTTCAATTTCTGAAGCAATTTCTGATATTGAGCCGCCGTATCCCCTTCTTGCAAATACATATCCGCCGCATACAACATGCGGCTGATGCCATCCGCACGTTCATTATATTGGGCTGCATCCATAATCAGATGGGCATTTGTGGGATAAAAACGACTTAACGCCACCAGCTGCAGGTAGCTTTTCATATTGTCATCAAAAATCTTGGAAGAATCCGTCAAGCCTTTTTCCTTTTTATAATCCGCAAGATAACGATTGTTTTCATCCACCCCGCCCCTGTTGTTGGTCAAGCCGAGTTTATACACTCCCCAGGCACCTATTATGGCCATCCCTGCCAAGGCAAACATAAAAGTCAGAATTTGGAAGATTTTTGTTCGGACTTTCAACATCCGCCACACCTTCCACAACGACTTTTTTTCCTGATTATTAGATACTTCCGTTGTCATTTATACTTTTGAAAAAAACGTGGCAAAAGTATAAAAAATCATCTGACCAGCATAATGTTTCCTGTTATTTCCTTTTCCTGTCCGTCAACACAGGTTCCTTTGAAATAATAGTCGTAAACGCCGTTCTGACAATGTTTTCCATTGAATGTGCCGTCCCACCCAACCTCTGCGCGGGTCGTCTCGAACACTTTCTGCCCCCATCGGCTGTAAATGGCGAAATAAAAATCCCGCAGGATTTCGCTTTGCACGTACAAAACATCGTTCAATCCATCCTGATTGGGTGAAAACGCATTAGGAATAAACACATACGGATGATCGCAGACCAGTGGAATAACGGTAATGGTGACAGTGTCAGTCTTGCTGCAATTAAAGGTGTCTGTCACCACCACGGTAAACAAAGTGGTTATGTTGGGATGCGCCGTTGTGACTGGCTGATCAGGGGAATCCAAATTCTCTTCCGGAGTCCATTGGTATTGATAATCCGGACCATAGTCGGTTACATAAAGGGTGGTGCTTGCCTCTGTCATAATGATACACCTTTCGCACCAGGCATCAAAAGGAGAATCAAACGTGCCGCTGCGTAGCCGAATGCGTCCGGAATCGGAGGCCATACAGCCCTCAGCACTGGTAACCGTAACATAAAACATAGTTGCAGCTGAAGGGGTCACGTATGGAGTCGCTGTCGTGTAAACGGAGCCATCACCCAATGTCCACAAATACTGGCAGGGATCTCCGGCATTGTGCGTCACCGAAAGCTGCACACCCGGCTCAAAACAAACCGAATAGTCTTCCGCCATCACATCCACCTTTTTGACCGTCACCACAATCGCCTTGACGACCACACAGGCATTATACGTCACTCGCACATAATAAGTGGTGGTAGCGGCAGGCGAAACCCCCAACTGCATAGTGCCTGTGGCTAAAACACTCGAAAAGTCGTACACCGCTGACCATTCCACCTGCTGGGGAGCATTATCTGTCACAATTGAGAGCACCGCGGTCCCCCCCCTACAAATTAACGTGTCAGCACACGGCGTGACTGTCAGCGAGGAGACTTCCACCCGCTGGTGCAGCGTGTCGGTACAGACACCCGATGATGCATACAGGGTATAATCCGTTGTAACAGTCGGACGGGCAATCGGATTGGATATGGTCAAGTGGCTCAAGGTACTGTCCGGCAGCCAGGCATACGTCACATTGCTTGACGGAGGCAAACCAATTTGAATGAAATCACCCTTGCACAAAGGAATTGTCGGCAGAGCACTCGTGGTATTGGACAACACCAGCAGATTTTTCGTTAAAGTATCGGCAAAATTGCAGCTGCCCACATCCTGCACAATCAACGACACGGCATAATAGCCGGATTGTGTGTAATAATGCCGGGGATTTCTTGCTGTCGAGGTCGTACCATCCCCAAAGTCCCAATAATAATATGTTTGGGAGCTGATTGATTGAGAGGTGTTGACAAGAACCAATGTGTCGGGCGCACACAATGTTCCAGGCATCATAAAATCGGCCACCACAGCCGGCAAGTTGAAATCCATCTTGATTACGCCCAGATTGCAGTTTCCGCTATGATTTGTGTTATAATAATTATAATAAGTATTAGAATTGGGCGGATAAACCGGGAAAAGACTGTTGCCGCCACAGCCGGCACATACAGCCTGATAAATACAGCCCTTTCGGTCAAAACGGCTGGTGCCGCCATCCACATGTTCATGAGCACTATTGGCCACACCGGATATACCTCCAAAAAATGTGGCGTACACCAGACGAGATGCGTCATCGCTGATGCAGATCAAATAGAAATCACTGCCATCCGTATTTCTCTGATAGGCATCCAGTGTGAAATCCATTCCCGTTGTGCCACCAAAATTGTTAATTGAATGTGAGGCATCCCCCCAACCCGACATATACACGCCATTGCAAAAATCCACCATCAAGGCGGTAGGCGAGATATCCGGTCCGCCACGTCCCGACCCAAAAGCGGTGGACCACACGATGGTATCCAATGACGGCGACATCTTAGTCAGGAACTGCCCTCCATTCGGTTTGTAATATTGCGCATTATATATCCAAGCATACCCAGAAGCATCCGTCTGTCCGAACAAATAGGGACAATCATCCCGGTCAACCTTCACCAGATAAGCCTGATCATAGCCCGTTTTTCCCAAATAGCTGCATTGCATGAGCTGACTCCCATTGGCCGACATATGGAGGATAAAACCGTCCGCATTCCCCGCATGGGTTTGCTGGAATGCTCCTGGATTGGTGTATAACTCCGGTGACGTTGTTCCACCACAGCAATATACACTATTGTCGGAACCTAACGCCAAACTATAACCTGCCTCATCACCTGTTCCTCCAAAATAAGAGCTCCAAATCAGTTGCGACAGATCCTGGTTCATCATAAACAAACAGACATCCTGTCCGCCTGAATATGTGGTGTCGAATGCCATCTCTGTAACTGGGAAATCAGCCGAATAGGTGGAAGAAACCACATATACATTGCTATTCGCATCCATCACGATTTCACCTCGATTATCATCGGCGTAATTTTTCCGTAAAATAGGAGCAATATTCAACCCGTCGTTCATCGAACCGCCCATATAGGTGGAAGCCAACAGCTGCGAACCATCCGCACTGAATTTAGAAATGAACATATCGGAACCGTTGGTGAATCTGAGAGTTGTAGATAAGGTTACAGCAGGACCGCCATGGAAAACAGTGTCATATGCATTCACAGGAAAATCATTCGAGCCAGTAGTACCGAACACATAGAGTTCTCCCAAATCATTAACATAAAGACTATGCGGAATATCCAAATTGGAACCACCCAAATAGGTAGCATACCGTATCGTGTCGCCGGTAGCATCGAACTTGGTGATGGCAACATCCGTCAGCATATTGCCCGTTCCCGAACAATAACTCATCTGATACGCCCCCACCGTTGTGGGATATCCGATACCAAAAGCAATTCCTCCGCCATACAGGCATCCGGCGTAATCATACGTCGCCGTATAGCCCCAATTATCGGCCGACGAACCCGAATAATGGGAAAAAATCAACGTGGGATCAATAATGAGCGGCAATGCCGGATCATATTTCCCGATCACAAACGACATCTCCTTGCCCTTTAACGAATATCGGCACGACACTTTCACCGTATCGCCCGAGGGCAGAAGTTGATAAGCAAATGGAGCAGCCTCATATATACGCGACACATACGTCTGCATCATGAGCATGTCGCCAGCCAACGAAATCGATTTAAGACCCTCATATTGTATGCGTATCACATCCGGGTTTGTATAGGGTGCAATGACAAACTCATACTTCAAATGATCTTCTGTCTGATACAGAAACATATCCACCCCATGATATAGTTCGTGATAACGCAACGATGCAAATACGGGCACTTTCGAAGCCCAGGTATCTGGATTTTTTCCAAGAAAATAGTTATGATGAAAGGGATACAGACCGATGCCCTCAACCGTTGAACGAGAATTCGCACCGGAAAACGACATACGGTAGGCGGCGGCATGAAGCGACATCAGCAAATGGCCTGACGCAGCATTCTCATGTTTAGCCTCATAGAAACGATTCAAATCTTCCGGACTGACAAAAGCAAAAAGTAACGCATTCTGTTCGGCAAACAGAGCCGCACCACGCATCTGAGCCGAAAACAGGCTCGGACTATGCCACTGGCCGCAATTTTTGACAAACTCTACCCTATCTGCCGCCAACGAATCCGTAGGCACCCGAGCAGAAAGCGTAACACACATCAGCAACAGGTGTAGAAACAGGATAATATGTGAAAATCGTCCGACAATCATAAAGTTTGCAAAGATATAAAAGTTTAGCACACAAACAAAAAAAAGGGACTGTCAATGACAGCCCCTTTCTGAACGAGAATAGTAATAATTATCTTTTGACGATTCTAAAGATAGCAGCGCGATGTTCCTCACGGCTCGGATCCTGAATATTTTGTCTGTTCTGAGGATCGTTGGTCGTATAGGAAGCAGTCTCAATCTGGTTAGGATCAACGCCCTTCTGGATGAAGAGGTCTCTCACCTTGTTAGCACGTCTTTGAGCCAGGTCGCGGTTGTGCTCCTCTGTACCGAGGTCGCAGGTGTAACCTTCTACAATCAGTTTGAGGGAGCTGTTCTTCTTCAAGATTGCAACTGTCTTATTAATGTTATCATTGTAATCATTAATCTTCGGGATATCTTTATCCAAATCGAATAAGATCTTTGTGTTAGACAAGGCGGAGCTCAAAGCCTTGATATCTTCCTTGTCTTCAGGAGTGAGTTGCTCATCATCATTATCCAACTGATCGCAAATAGGAACAATGTAGATGTACTGAGGATCTTGTTTGATAATGATCGGCTCATTAGATTTCTTCTTGAGTTCTTCCAGAATTTCCTTTTCAAGCTGTTTTTTGGACTTTTCAGCCGGAGTAGCACAAGCTTTGATATGGAAACCAGCCTTCACACCAACTTGGAGAAGATTCCACTTATTGAAACCTTTTCTAACCTTAACACCGTTGTCAATGCGGTTTTGTTTTTCAAGATCCAAGATGTCAGAACCCAGCGTACCCATGAAGGTCATCTGACCATCCTGTTGGGCAATGAGAGTGGTTTTGTTCTTCGGAAGGATATCAAGGAAACCATATTTAGCGTATGCACCAAGGTAGAAGTCAGCGATTCTGCTGATGGCAAAAACGCCACCGAAATCGCCGAGAATGTCAACAGAACATCTCATTTTGACTTTCTTGCCATTGCCTGTATAGGAGGCATCGCCGAAATGGTCATCCATTTTCAGTTCACCATTCTCATAGTGCTGGAAATAGGGTTGATTATAGAGTTCCTCATAACCGGCAGTGGTAATAGTACCCTCACCTTTGTATTTGTTGAAACCCTTAATCGGGAAATAACCCTGAACACCGAGAGCGGCATAGATACCATTACGACCATCGAATCTCCAGTCGAAATGGGCTTTCAAAGGAACTTCAACAGCCCAAACAACTTCTTTCTCACGAAGGCCTCTGGCGTCATAATAGAGATCATAGGTGGCATCTGCCCAAGTAAATTCTGTGAATTCTTCATCATTTTTCACATTATAATCTGGAATGACACCGGATTTGGAGATGGAAGCCTTGGCACCGATACGATTGATGCCGACACCCAAACCAAGTCCCCAATGCTCATTGAAGAAATAGGCATAATCAACATCCAGCATAGAGCTCAAAGAGTAGTATTGGGTGATACCCACTCTCTTATAGATGTTGTTGGTAAACGCCTCACCAAAGTGAATATTAATATGATGAGGACAGAAGGTGGAAGTTTCAACGTTTTCCGACTTGACGGTTTCGTTGTCGTTGTTATTTTCAGTTTGCACCTCTTGAGCGTAAGCGGTACAACACATGGCGAAAATAAGACTGATTACTAATAAATTCTTTTTCATAATATATTCTATTTTTTTTTTCGATTTATGATTAGAAACTTAAGGATAGTGGCCGAAGCCACTATCCTAAGGCTTCATTTATTTTACGATAACGAATTTAACAGTCTTGATTTCATTTGTACCTGTAAGGATACGTCCGAAGTAAGTACCTTGTGCTTTGAATCCGGCAACCTTCGTAACAGGGTTGAGTTCCGTGATATGGTTAATCAACTTGCCCGTCACGTCATAGATGTCGAGAACAGCACCTTGAAGTTCTTCAGTGGTCAAATCAAGTTCGATAGTGACTTCTTGGAGAACATTAGCAGGAACCGGATAAACCTTGATATGGGAAGCGGAAGAGAAGTACACTTCACAAGTCATGAATGTAACAGCATTGCCGCTTGAATCCTTACCACTAACTTCGACAGAATACCAGCCGTTCAGACCTTCTTTGTCTTCGTAGTTGGAATATACAGCACCCGGAATGAGTTCACCATTGTGATACCACTGGAAGGATGTGAAGGTATAGCCACCATTCGTGTTAGGATTGTTATTGATAACAGCAACATTGTCCCATCTTTGATCCATGAACTTTCCGCCAAGATCATATTCGTCAACCAGAACTCTCACAACAACATCGTAGTCGCAACCCTGGACTGTCAGGACAGCAGGATAATCGCCAGGAGTGGTCGGAGCAGAGAAGGTGACAGAGTTGTTATTGATCGTAGCGTACAGCGGGTTCGCAGGATCATGAGCGTACGTCAACACAGCCATAGCGGAAGGATCGCCAGAGACTACGTTGAATGTGAAGGTGACTTCACCCGGATTGTCACAACCAGAGATGAACATCGTTTGTTCGAAATCAATATCGTTAACCACGACAGTCGTCTGAGCGCCGAAGCCGAGTTGAGCATTACCGCAAGCGTTGCCATCCATCAAGTTCTCAATTCTATAGATTGAAGTAACTTCAGGAGATACATAGAATGTGTAAACATTGGAGGAAGACAAGTGGTACGGTAACACCTGACCGGTCGTCATGTTGACGATGTCGAAGGTGTAAGGAGCAGTACCTGTGAAGGTAATCTCAAGCATAACAGAGGAACCGGAGACGTTGCCGCAAACAATCTGATTGTCAGCATTGGTGAAGGCAGCTGTCGGCAATTCGTGAACCGTTACAGGCTGCTGTACTGAAGCGGAGTTCGTCAACTGGCAACCGCTTCCAATATTGCCCACCCACGTCGGGATGAACGTGTAGGAACCAGCAGCAGAAGGAGTGAACTCTTGGACAATACCACCGATGCCAGGAACCGTACCGGTTGTACCATCGCTCATAACATACGTCCAAACGATTTGACCCTGTGAATTGTCAGAAGCATCCACAACACCGCCCGTGATATTAGCTTCGAGACGGAGAGCATCGCCCAAACAGATATCAGCAGAATAGACATGGACATCGGTCCAAGTAGGATCGTTCACCACGCTAATCATGACATCATTGGAGGTAGCAGGCTGACAGTTGTAACCCGACGGCGTAACAACCACCGTGTAGGTGTAGTTGTCAACATCGTTGAGGGTCTGGTTGAGGGTCTGGCTTGCTGTCGTCACATTAGTATTATTCTGTTGAGTAATACCGTTGCGCAACCAGTTGAAGTTCATATTACCATAGACCGTACTATTCTGAACGCCACCGATGTTGCTACCAAAGTTAGTCACAGTAGCTGTCAGGTCAACGTCACCACCTTCGCAGATGTTAAGACCGCTAAGAGAAGTGAGGGTAACCGTCGGCTGAGCAGCAACCTCGATAGTAACAGGAGCAGACGCAGCAGAAGAGCAGCCCAAGTCACCGTTAAGAACAAGTTGATAGGTGTAAACGCCAGGAGCAGCGAAGTTACGAGTAATCTGGCTGCCAACAGCATTTGTCAGAGCATTGCCGTTCTCAGTCCATACATAAGTGTAGTTAGCACCCGGGACACCACCCGTCACGGAAGCCACGCTGATGATAGCGTTGGCACCGTCGCCAGCACACATTTGAGTATGGTTAGAAGCGATGGTCACAGTAGGAACAGCCACAACTTGTACAGGAACAGCGAGATGAGCTGTAGCGCTACAAGATGCACTTGCACCAGACTGGGACACCGTAACAGAAGCTGTCATAGAAGTACCCGTAGCGGGAACCGTAATCGTATTGGCGTTAACATTCGGCTGAGGAGCAGCACCATTGATCGTCCAAGAGTAGTCATAGACAACACCATTCGGCACGGTAGCGGTGAAGGTAATGTTGCCACCAGCGCAAACCGTAGCATCGGAAGCGGTCAGTGTTACAGAAGGAGCCGCGATGACATTGAGCTCGAACGGAGCGGAAACGGCCGTGCAACCCGTGTTGTCCGTACGGTCAATCGTAACCGTAATCGTGTAGATGGAAGCAGCGTCGTTAGCCGGCAGGTTCGGAGTGAACGTAGCAGAAGTGGTGGCAGGATACGTGATAACGTTGCTACCATTTCTCACTTGCCATGTGTAGGTGTAAGCGGCACCCGGTACACCACCCGTCACGTAAGCGTTCAGATTGAGTAAGCCAAGGCTGTTTTCACATACCGTATGAGCACCTCTAATCTCAACCTCAGGAGCAGGCAGAACCTCAACAGTGATGGAGTTCGTGGTGAAGGAGCAACCAGAGATGGTGCTGTTCACAACGAGGTAGTAATCAATTCTATCATTCATTGACAACGTCGGCGTGGTGAAGGTGGAAGAGGTAGCACCGTAGATCGGCTGACCATTTCCATAGTACCACTGATAGGTCGGAACATCACCAGGAACAACGTTCGGGATGTTAGCAACCAGCGTCACCGTACCACCAGGACAGGTGGAGTAGTAACCGCTCACAATACCAGCAGCGTTAGCAATCGTGACAGTGTAAGGAGCAGCAACGTTGACATTGAAGTTAGCAGAGGTGGATTGACAATCAACACCCTCTTGCGTAACCACGACATGGTAACCGAGAGCCACATTGTCGTTCACCGGATCAATCGTATAGGTTTGACCCGTAGCACCAGCGATAGCTCTGTTGCCATTGTACCACTGATAGCTCGTAGCACCGATGCCACCCGTCACATAAGCGGTCAACGTCGTCGTACCACCAGCGCAGATAATCGTATCAGCACCCTGTTCGTAGTCGATCGTGACAACCGGATCAGCAACCACTCTGAATGTGATGTAGTGGTTGGATTGTGACATACATCCGTAAGGAGAAGTGACAACAGCGTAGTAAGAGTAAGTACCAACGGTATCGATAGCCGTGTAAGAAGGACCGAAGCCAAGCGGAGTGGTGCTTTCTGTGTTGTACCAAGCGATGGTATAACCAGCCATACCGGCAACACCATTCTCAACCGTAGCGTAGAACGTAGCGGAGCCACCTTCGCAGACAGAGATGTCATTGCTACCGTTAGCATCGGCAATCGTAAGGATAGGATTCGGAACAACTGTCAGCGGTGCGGCATGCTGCTCGGTGAAGCAACCAGGAGCAGAGGTCACAATCACGCTGTAGTTGTAAGCGTTATCATTAGCACTCGGAGAAACCGTAAGCGTAGCATTGGTTTCACCCGGGATAGCAACGTTGTTCAGCAACCACTGATATTGATACGTACCGGAAACAGGCATCACAGCAGCCGTGAAGGTAACAGTACCACCTTCGCAAATCATACCGTTGACAGCGTTACCAGCCATATTAACAACAACGTTAGGTTCAGGATTCACCGTGACTGTAGCAGCGGCAGAGACAGCGGAAACGCAGCCAGAAGCCGGATAAGTCACAACAGCGGTATAGGTGTACGTGGTGACATCATTGCCAATAACAGCAGGATAATCAATCAAAGTAGCAAACGTCTCACCCGGGATTTCAACATTATTTCTATACCATGTGTAAACAGGTGTACCGTTCAGAGTACGGGTGGTAGTATCTGTAACAACCACACGACCGCCTTCACAGACAACACTGTTGTTGATGGTCAGAACCGGAGTAGCAGGAGCCGGATTCACCGTGATGGTGATGGTACCAACTGCAGCGCAACCGGAGATAGCTTGGGAAGCTGTATCAGAGAATGTGAACGTACCAGCTGTGGTAGGAACGAAGGTGTAGGCAGTGCCTTGGAAACCATTGTTCCAATTGTGGTTGACGTTATAGACATTCCAACCGGTAGGTTCAGCCGTAATGACTGTGCTGCCACCGAGGCAAATGGTGCTCTCCGTAGCGGTGAGCTGGATTTGCGGAGTATCCTCAACCGTGACAACCACAGCATTAGAAACTGTCGTACATCCATTCGTGGTAGCTTCAACCTTATAGGAACCAGCGGCATCAACCGTCAGGAAGTAACCATTGGCGCCCGTAATAGCAACACCATCCTTGAACCACTGGTAGGTGGCGTTGGCGGTGTTCGGAGTGACGTTAGCATACAGAGTGGTGTGACCACCGTTGCAGATTGTCGTCTGACCGCTGACAACCACTGCATCCGGAGCGGCGTTAACCGTAACCGTAACAGGCGTGGAAGCAATAGCAGAGATACAACCCTCAACATTGATAGCCTTGGCAGCGTAGGTGTAAGCGCCTTCCGTCGGGAAGTTCACTGTCAGAGTAGCCTGGTTCTCACCCGGAATCTCAACACCATTTTCGTACCAAATGTAAGCCATAGCATTGCCACTAGCTCTGAAGGTCACTTGTTCGCCTTCGCAAACCGTGGTGGCGGAAGGAGACACAACAACCTGGTCAGGAAGCTGGTTCACAATAATTGTAACTGTACCAATAGCCGTACAAGAACCGGCATTGCCGTTCGTGGAGGTCACAGTAGCAGTCACCGTGTAGGTCGTTGTAGAATCCGGCTGAACGTCAACCGTGGTAGAAGTGCTATGAGTAGGATCACTCCAAGCGTAGGTCACATTACCAGACCAACCATTCTGGTTAGCATACAATGTGGTATGTTCACCTCTACAGATGGAGGTTTCGCTAGCCGTAACAAAGAGGTCGGTACCAAGAGCCTGAACCGTGAACGGAGCGGAGGTCATTTCACAACCTTCAGCCGTTCTCATCGTCACAGTGTAAGTACCAGCATTCACAACATTCGTATTGCCAGTCGTACCATTGCTCCAAGTAAACGTACCCGTAACATCGGAGTAAGCCGTCAGCGTAGTAACATCATTTTCACAAATAATATTGTCACCACTGATTGAAACCGTAGTCGGAGCCTTGGTCACTGTCACCGTAAGAGGATCGGAAGCAACTGCAGAGACACAACCCTCAGCGTTAACAGCCTTAGCGGCGAAGTTGTACGTACCATAATCCGGGAAGTTAACCGTCAGGTCAGCCTGATTCTCACCCGGGATCTCAACACCATTCTGGTACCAGATGTAACCAGCGGCGTTGCCATCAGCGTGGATCGTCACCTGACC
>JAIKYR010000151.1 GCA_024682995.1 Bacteroidales bacterium
ACAGCCGATGTTCCTGTCTTTCAACTCGTCGAGGTGCTCGAGCAGCGGCTTCGGGTTCTTCGACCAAAACACGATGAAGCGGGTGTTCTTATAGGATACGTAACTCTTGGTGCCGTTAAACGGATTGGTCCAGGCGGAATAACCGACCTTCAGCCGATGGAAGAACCAGTCGGCATAGAACGCAGGGATGTCGGTGCTTCTGCTTGCCGAAACAATAACAGGTGCTTGCGCTTCTACAAACTCACCATTATTGCGTTGTATCTGTATTTTCTGCCAGCTTGCCATGATAAGAAAATTTATGGCAAAGATACACAAATCTCATTAATCATGGACATTTTTTGCTTTCGTCAATATACCCCTTTTAACAACAGCCTAAACAAGTCCTCATCAATAATAATACCTCAGCGGTCGCTGTTGTTGGCTTTTGTGCGGGATCCCTTCTATTTCACATTGAAACATATAATCTTGGCACACCTCAATCACTTTCTCACATAAATCCACATCAAACATGCCAATATGAGTGTAATCGCGTTCGATTCCCAGTCGTTCGGAAAGCCATGAGTAGGCTTCATGTCTCTTCATTAATTCATTCTTCCATATCTGGTCAAACGCCTCGTGAGCCAAACGCTTATATTTGCGCAGTTTCGCATTGGCCAAACGGCCTAACGCTTTCTGCGTGCCTTTATAACATCCCACGTATGCTGCACATGGACGGCAGATATAGGCCAATCCGTATGACACACCATGGTAGATTTCAGCACTATTGTTTTTTAAAACGGTAACCCATCACCTTCAAGGTATTTAAACTGTTCAGGATAATCTTCTTTTATAGGTATATACGAAAGCATAAACGGTTGGTAATAAGGCTTTCTTTCTATCTGTTTCAGATAATTATGGATGTCTTTCATGAAGGCTTGGGCTTCCTCTCCATGTCTCTCCATGCTGAACGCAAATGGAATAGTAAGGATGCACTTGTCGTCTTCGGGATTGTCCAAATACAGAAACTTTCCGTATTCTACGTACATATCCTTTTGGAGATTGAGGAGCATGAACAAATAGGTATGGGCAATTTGTGCGATTTTGAAATTTTCATCAATAAATGTTTTATGCTTTCGCAGAATTCTGGTGTACCCTGATACCGCCTCTATCAAATTACGTATGTCATAATCCAAAGAATCCAGTGAGAAAAGACCTGTTATATATTCAAATTTTATGGGTCTGTAAGCAGGGTCTATCATGATTCCCCTCTTGGCAGCTTCTTCGTGTGCTTTCATAAATTCGCCCCAATAGTTGTCTCTTTCAAAAACTTCAGGCACACGTATTTCCATGAGGTTATCAATGATATAAACGTCAACGGAGTCTATGCCTTCTTTATTGTTTCTTGGTGTGTATTGGATGCTATATTTATACTCGGCAAAAACACGGATTATAGTTTCTTGTATTTTTGCTTTCTCCTCTTCCGTCCATGTGGAATCTTGGGAGAAAAAAAGTTGGTAATCTTGAGGTTCCATTTCTCACTTTGGATTTTGATAATTGTGATTGGTTTGGTAAAAACACACAAATTTCGGTGCATCTGCCTTGTATTATTTTCTTTCCAGCAAATTGGCGGACAAATTGTCGGCGGCTCGCACGAGAGAGCACAACGGGCATCTTTCCTTGGCGGCATTGTAATTTCCTTTGGCTTCAGGACTTTGGAGCGACAGATCCCAGGCGGACATGTGCCAGCGGATAGCCATAATCTCATCGTCTGTCAGATTCAATCCCATTCTAAGGAGTACTATAACTGATTTTTCACCGTGACCGAGAGGAAAATTATTGTAATCAACGTCATAACCTTGATACTCTTCCCATCTTCCAGAAGCATTTTGGCGTTTTTTTATGGCCTCCTTGTAGATGTCAGCTTTGCACACATCATGCAGCAATGTTGAAATTACGACACTGTCTTCAGGAAGATGTTCTTTAAGCTCAGGTTTCATTTCAAGGTTGTTCTCGGTAGCATCGCGCACGATGATGTGGGTGAAATCGTGGATATGGCTCATATGAGTGGTGAATTGCAATACTATCCTCTCCTTTTAAGCACCACCAACTCGGCATCCGCGCCGTCTTTGCCGTACTCGCTCACAAGGATGTGATGCTCGTCGCAGGCGATGCCGAAGCAGCGACCAATTGCGCCCTGTTTTTCCACCTGATTACCCCAATAGGTGGCATTGTCGTCAAGGAGTTTCACCTTGTTGCCGTTGATGGTGTACTCCATGTTGACGAACGAACCTTGCAGCACGAAGAGGTTGTCGATGCGCGGCATATCCTTGATGCCCAATGCATTGACCTCATCAATAAGCTGCTGTTTGATCGGCGAGGTGGCGTGCGGCAGCTGATCGGCGGGCAGTTGCCAGCGCTTGAGGTTGGGGTAATACTGCCGAAGCACGCCCTTGTACTCTTCGCGGGTGAGGTTTTGACCGGTGTTCTTGTTGTACTCCTCCACGAACTGGGCGCAGAACTCCACCATCTCTTCCATGGTGAAGTCGCCGGTGAATGCACCATCTTTGTAGCAGTAGATGCAGTATTCTTCGTTTGGGCTGCCGTCGACGTTGGTGCCGAGGATTTCCGGAGTCAGCGGCATTCCACAGCTCTGACAAAATTGTTGTTCTTTATCCATATTGATTCGTTTTTTTGTTTTTTCCCCTAACCCCACGCTGCGCTTGTGTGGGGTTAGTTGCGCTTCGCGCGTGTCACACCAGTTTTCCCATCTCATACGTCTCTTGCAACTTGGCGTTGCCGGCAATCTCGTTCGGACCGCCCACGCCGCCGCAGAATATGTGGCCTTTGAGTGCGGACTTGCCGTAGCAGTCGATCCAGCCGGTGAGGCCACCCTCGGCGCGCTTCGGCACAAATTCCTCGTTCTCGGCCGCGGTGGTCAGCAGATAGACCTCGCGGAACTTGTAATCCTTGGGATACATGGCGTTCATGCGGTCGATGAGGGTCTTCATCTGGCCGCTCATCTCGTAGTAGTAGATCGGCGTGGCCCAGCAGACCACATCGGCGTTTAGCACGCTCTCCATGATGGCCGGCACATCGTCTTTGATGACACACGCGCCCGTCTTCTGGCACGACAGGCAGCCGATGCAGAACTTGATTTCCTTGCCTCTGAGCGAGACAAACTCCACTTGATGCCCGGCGGCTTCCGCGCCCTTGGCAAACTGCTCCGCCATCGCGTGGCTGTTCGAGCCC
>JAIKYR010000159.1 GCA_024682995.1 Bacteroidales bacterium
TAAATGTTGATTATGATGGAGGGTGTTTTAGTGGGGAGAATTATTATTCAAATGACATCAATACTGCTGTTTCTGTCCGTTGCCTTCGTGATTAGCTGGACAGGGAATAGTAGTCAGGAGTCAGGGTACAGTAGTCAGTAGTTAGGGTGAAGTGATCTTGACGGGATTCTATGTTGCAATGCAATTCACTGTGCCCCATAATCCCTGTAGGGGATGCATAACTGTAGCAAAAACGGATGCCGGCACATATCAAATCCCCGTGAGGGGATTCATATTGGCGATACAAACACGCCTGCATACGCCATCGTTGCGCGGCGGCCCGCACACATCTTCGTGGCACGCGTCATCCGCGTCGCGCGTACATACGCACGCACCCGAACGCCCCTCAAAAAGCCTAAAAAATCGTCTCTGGAGCCCTTGATAATCCGACAAAGATTTTGTACTTTCGCTGCCGATTCAAAGAGGGGGCTCCCTTTTTGTGTGTATTTGATTTATAACAAGATAATAAACACTTTGTCATGGCTAAAAGAATAAAACTTTGCTTGGTTTATCGTGATATGTGGCAGTCATCCGGCAAATACCAGCCCCGGGTGGACCAGTTGAAGGAGATTGCGCCGGTGATTGTCAAGATGGGATGTTTCGACCGCGTGGAG
Organism: Bacteroidales bacterium; assembly: GCA_024682995.1. Lineage (GTDB taxonomy): Bacteria > Bacteroidota > Bacteroidia > Bacteroidales > WCHB1-69 > F23-D06. The sequence continues at coordinate 654 of JAIKYR010000159.1, forward strand.
ACCAACGGCGGCGCCTTCGAGCAGGTGAACCTGCTCTATGGCGAGAATCCCAACAAGGCTGTCCGCGAGTGGACGAAACCCCTGCGGGAAGCCGGCATCCAGACGCAAATGCTGGAACGCGGCCTGAACGGGTTGCGCATGTTTCCCGTGCCCGCCGACGTGCGCCGGTTGATGTTCAAGGTTAAGAAGGCCCAGGGCGTGGATGTGGTCCGCTCGTTCTGCGGCCTCAACGACTACCGGAATCTGGAACTCTCCATCAAATATGCCAACGAATTCGGCCTCATCTCGCAGGCGGCGTTGAGTATCACCTACTCACCAGTCCACACCATCGAGCATTATATGGAGATTGTGGACAAATACGTGGAGTATGGCGCCAAGGAGATTGGTCTGAAAGACATGGCCGGCATTGGTCGTCCGGCCACGCTGGGCAAGCTGGTGAAGTGCATCAAGGACAAGTACCCGCAGATCGTGATCCAATACCACGGCCATACGGGTCCGGGCTTGTCGATGGCTTCCGTGCTCGAAGTGTGCAAGAATGGGGCCGACATCATCGATGTGGCCATGGAACCGCTCTCCTGGGGCATGGTGCATCCCGACGTGATCGCCGTGCGGGCCATGCTGCTGGATGCCGGTTTCGAGGTGGCTGATATCGACATGAACGCCTATATGGAGGCCCGTGCCCTCACGCAGAAATTCATGGACGACTTTCTTGGCTATTTCATCGAACCGAAAAATAAAATTTGTACCTCGCTGCTCTTGGGTTGTGGACTTCCCGGCGGCATGATGGGCTCCATGATGGCCGACCTGAAAGGCTTGCAGGATGCCATCAACATGGCATTGCGCAATCATGGCCAGCGTGAGCTCACTCAGGACGAGCTGCTGGTGAAACTCTTCGATGAGGTGCAATATGTGTGGCCCAAGGTCGGCACCCCCGGCCTGGTGACCCCGTTCAGCCAATATGTCAAAAATATCGCGTTGATGAACATCTTGGCCGAGGCGCAGGGTAAGCCTCGTTACTCCAGCATGGACAAGAACATGTGGGATATGATTCTCGGTCGCTGCGGCCGGCTGCCCGGCCCGCTGGCTCAGGAAATCGTGGAGCTGGCCAAGGAGAAAGGCTACGAATTCTTCACAGGCGTGCCGCAAGACAACTATCCGGATGAGCTGCCGAAATACCGTGCTATGATGGAAGAACGTGGTTGGGATGTGGGCGAAGACGAGGAGGAACTCTTTGAGTTGGCTATGCACGAACGCCAATATATTGATTACAAAGAGGGTAGGGCGAAGATGAACTTCGAACGCTCCTTGGAGGAGGCCAAGAAGAAGGCGGCTGAACAGCGCAAGACGAAATCGCCCGAGGAGTTCAAGCAGTCGATGATGGAAATGGTCTTAGAAAAACATCCGCAAGCGTGTTCGGTCGTGGCACCGGTTTCCGGACAGCTGTTCTGGGAGCTGTCCGTGGGCGAAAAGTCTATGGAGAAGCCCGTCGGCACCCCCTTCAAGGCTCAGGATATCCTCTGCTTCATCCAGACTTACTATGGTCAGGAGGAGGTGCGCGTGCCGATGGACGGCCAACTGCTCATGGCTATGGCCCATCAAGGCGACAAAGTGCAGAAAGGTGACATTATCGCGTTCCTAAAATAAGGTGTGATGGAGTTCTCGCGCCCCTTGCTCGCCGACAAGCCTGTCATTGTGCAGCTTATAGCCCTCCTGCTCTTTTGTGTGGCGGGAGCTATTGTCTTCAGCGCTCTGGGCATGTTGGTGTCGTACGCGATTTTCCATACCTTTGACCCATACACTGCCGGCGATCCGGCTGCTCATATTCGCATCACGCAGGCATTTTCCTCGGTTGGCACCTTTCTGGCGCCCGCGTTGCTATTCGCCTTTTGCCAGGACAGCCAATGGTTCCATTATAACCGCGCCGACCGAAGACCGTACTATCTGCTTGTCAACGTGACGCTGGTGCTCTCCATCGTGATTCTGCCCATCGTGGCCGTACTCAACCAATGGAATCAGGCGCTCACCCTGCCGGAAAGCATGGCTGGGCTGGAGGATGTGATGAAAAGTTTGGAGACGAAATCCGAGGATATCCTGCAATTGCTGACATTCAATCACACGTACGGCACGCTGGCTGCAAACCTGCTGGTGCTGGCGCTTTTGCCCGCGGTATGTGAAGAGTTCCTTTTTCAGGGCACGTTGCAGGCGTTTATTATGGAGAAAAGTCGTAAGCCGCATTTGGCTATATGGCTTACGGCCTTTATATTCAGTACCATCCATTTCCAGTTCTACGGGTTTGTCCCCCGTTTCTTTTTAGGGGCCTACCTCGGTTATCTGTTCTATTGGAGCCGCTCGCTGTGGCTGCCCATCTTGGCCCACTTCCTGCATAACGCACTTTCTATTTTGGTGGATTTCACGCTGGCAGGTCGCGGCATCCTGACGGATGAGATGGAATTCACGCAGATCAAGGGTTCCATGCCCTTGTTGATCTCCTGTGCGGTGGTGGCTTTCGTAAGCCTTGCCTTTATGTGGCGGATTCAGAAAGACTATTATAAATAATATTGTATAACGATAAATTTTTTACTATGGAAGAAACAAAGAAATCAATGATCAGACTCAGAATGAGTTCTCAGGATGCCCATTACGGCGGCAATTTGGTTGATGGTGCCCACATGCTGGCCCTTTTCGGCGATGTGGCCACAGAACTGCTGATTATGCAAGACGGCGATGAAGGCCTCTTCTGTGCTTACGACAATGTGGAATTTCTCGCTCCTGTCTATGCCGGCGACTATATCGAGGCTGTGGGCGAAATCACCAAGGTAGGCAACACCTCCCGCAAGATGGTCTTCGAGGCCCGCAAGGTCATCATCCCGCGTCCCGACATCAGCCCCTCCGCCGCCGACGTGCTCCCCGAGCCTGTGGTGGTATGCCGCGCTTCTGGTACCTGCGTCGTTCCCAAACAGTGCCAGCGGAAAAACGATTAATTTATTAAGTTATTAAAATATTAAGTTATTAAATTATCAAATTATCAGAGGTTGGCCTTTGCACCTTTATGGTTTGATAACTTCATATTTTATAGTTTCATAATTTTACAGCATTAATATGGATAAACTCATCATCACCGCCGCGATTTGCGGTGCCGAAGTGACAAAAGAACAGAACCCTGCCGTTCCTTATACGGTGGAAGAAATCGTAAAAGAGGCCAAGTCCGCCGTGGATGCGGGTGCCGCTATCGTGCACCTGCACGTGCGTGAGGACGATGGCACGCCCACGCAGAGCCGCGACCGTTTCCAGGAGTGCGAGGAGGCCATCTACAAGGCCTGTCCCAACGTCATCCTGATTCCCTCCACGGGAGGGGCCGTCGGCATGACTCCCGAC
>JAIKYR010000116.1 GCA_024682995.1 Bacteroidales bacterium
ATTGTTAATTATTAATTATTAATTATTAATTATTAATTATTAATCGAACCACTAGTCCCCAAACGCCATGCCCACGCTGCGGGCGGTGTGGATGAGGAAGTCCTTGTCGGGGCACACTAAATGTGGGCTTTTCAGGGCGTCGGCAAGGGGCACGCTGGAAATGTTGGGGTGGCGGTACACGACCAGCTGGCCGTACTGTTTGTCCTTGACCAGCTCGAAGGCCTTGACGCCGAACTCGGTGGCCAGGATGCGGTCGTAGGCCACGGGGGTGCCGCCGCGCTGCAGGTGTCCGAGCACGGTCACGCGCACGTCATGCTCGATGCCGAGTTCCAGCAACTCCTGCCGTAGCACTTCGCCCACGCCGCCTAATTTGATGTGGCGGTCGCCGACAGCGGTGGGTGCCTGGCCGGTGACTTTCCCGTCGGCTTTCTTGGCTCCTTCCGCGATGACGATGTTGCAGAAGCCCATGCCGTTTTGGTAGCGTGTTTCGATTTTTTCTGCAATTTTACGGGGATCGTAGGGAATTTCGGGGATGATGCACACCTCCGCGCCGCCGGCGATGGCCGTGTGGAGGGCAATCCAGCCGGCATCGCGGCCCATCACCTCCATGATGAAGACGCGGTTGTGGCTCTCCGCCGTGGTCACTAACTTGTCGAATGCTTCGGTGGCAATCTGCACGGCCGTCTGGAAACCGAAGGTGAAGTCGGTGGAGGAGAGGTCGTTGTCGATGGTCTTGGGCACGCCCACCACGGGGATGCCCATCTCCATGAGTTTCAGGGAGATGCCTTGCGAGCCGTCGCCGCCGATGTTGATGACGGCGTCAAAGCCCATCTCCTCCAGGCGCTGTTTCATCAGCTGCGAGCGGTCTTCCATCACCCATGAGCCGTCGGGCTGCTTCACGGGGAAGTGGAAGGGACCGCCCTTGTTGGTGGTCTTGATGATGGTGCCGCCCTTGACGTGCAGTCCGGAGACCATCTGCTCCGTGAGGCGTACAATTTCGATGTTGTCTTTCAGAATCCCGTTGAAGGATTCGATGCAACCGTATATTTCCCAGTCGGTTTCTTGTGCGGCCCTCTTCACGATGCCGCGGATTACTGCGTTGAGGCCCGGACAGTCGCCGCCGCCCGTTGCCACGAGAATCTTATGTGCCATAGTCAGTTCTTGTTTGAAAGCGGCAAAGATACGAATAAAACGAACACGGAGGGTGCTTGTTTTTTTTGAAGTAAAGCTATATGATTTTTGGAAAAATCGTATTTTTATTGCCTAAAATACAATCGCCATGATGAAAAAATACTTTCTTCTTATTATTCAAATTTTTGTTATGGGTGCAATATGCGCCCAGTCGCCGCTTGTCTGCACGTATGACTTTATATCCGGCATCAATGGTATCAGTCTTTAAGACATACATTTATGGCATTTATGGAAAATAAATAGAAATGTTGTGAAGTCAAATATCCTGTTTTTGGTAATGTTATTGTCTGCAAGTCTTTGTTCTGTCCAGCAGCGATGCAATTGTCAAATCGTTGAGAAAAAATTGGGTGATGACAGAGTCGTTGATCCATTGTCCGCACTAATGTGCGGGCAAGGAAAAATTACCTTTTCCCGCATCTGAAATCCCGAAGCGGATGGTATGGATTTTTTTTGTATTTTTGCCGCCGTTTTTAAAATACCCAAAATATTAATCATTTAAAAATCAAAAAGTAATGAAATCAGTATCTATTAGCGGTTCCCTCCGTGGGAACGTAGGGAAAAAAGATGCAAAAAACCAACGTAACCAGGGCATGATCCCTTGCGTGTTGTACGGCGGAAAAGAGCAGAAACTCTTCGTCGTGGAAGAGAGACAGTTCCAAAAACTGCTCTATGTCCCCGATGTGCTCTATGTCGATCTCGACATTGACGGCTTTGTCACCCGCGCCATCGTGCAAGAAACGCAATTCCACCCGATTACGGATAAACTCCTGCATGTTGACTTCCTTGAAATCGTGGACGGCAAGCCCATCACCATCGAGCTCCCCTTCATGTTGAAGGGCACATCCCCGGGCGTCCTCAAGGGCGGTTCCCTCCAGAAGAGAGTGCGCAAACTCAAAGTGCGTGGCCTGCTTGAGAACATCCCCGAGAATATTGTGGCTGACATTTCCAACATGGAAATCAACGATATGATCAAGATCGGCGACATCCATATCGACAATCTGGAAATCGTTGACAATGCCAACAAGGTTATCGTCTCCGTCAATCCGACCCGTAACGCCGTGGTTGAAGCTGCTGAGGGTGAGGCTGAAGAGGGCGCTGAGGCCTAATCATCAACCCATTCCTTTTATATATAATATTGTAAACATTTAAAATCAGAAAATATGGCAGCAATTGGTGCAATTCGCAAACACGGTGTCGCGTTGATGATTATCATCGGCTTGGCCTTACTTGCCTTCATCTTGGGCGACCTTTCCCAAGTGACCCGTACTTTCTCTAACAAATATGTGATGGCGAAGGTGGACGGAAAGAAGATGGATAACGTCTATAGCGAACAGTACGAGCAGAATACTGCGTTGATGAGACTCCTCCAGAAGAAGTCCTCTTTCGACGAGAATGAAACCTACCAAATCCATGAGATGACCTGGCGTCAGATGCTTCAGGATGCCATCATGGACAAACAGCTCAAGGCCCTCGGTATGGCCTACACCTCCCAGATGGTGGAGGATTTCAAGGCCGACATGGTCGCCAGCCTGAACACGCAGCAGCCTAACCAGTATCTGATGCAATTCGCACAGGCGCTGGCTGAGCAGTTCGGTCCTGAAAACGCCATGGCCATTCTCGCCAACATCGAGGAATATGGCAACAACGACCAGACGAAGGAGCTGTATAACGCATACAAGGCCATCGTCCGCTTCGCCCTCTCGGCGGAGAAGTCCAACCACTACTTCTCTTTGGTGCAGGGCTCCCTCTACTTCTCGGATGCCGCCGCCAAGCAGCTGGCTAACGACAACGCCATGGCTATGACACAGCTTATGATGGTGAATCCGCAGTTGCCGGCGTTCAACGACCTTAACGCCAAGCCGTCCGACAAGGAGATGAAGGATTTCTATAATACCCATAAGAAAGATCTGTTCACCTCTTACGAGCAGGATCGTGACATTGACGTGGCTGTGTTCCCCATCAATCCCACTCCTAAGGATTTGCAGGATATCGAGGATACCGTCCGCGCTGACTACCAGCGTTTCGCCTCTATGGCCTCCCTGCTGGACTACAGCATTGAGAAGGGCATCGGCTCCGTGGACAGCACGTTCTACAAGAAAGATGATATCCAACTGGACATCCTGGACAGCCTGATCTTCAAGATGCCGGTGGGTTCCTACATCGAGCCGTTCACCTACGAGAATGCCAAATGGTATTTCGGCAAGGTTTACGGCGGTGCTTCCCGTCCTGACTCTGTGTTCGTGGCTACGATTGAACTTCCGTTCAAGACCTCCCAGAACACGACAGCCACATACACGAAGAAACAGGCCCGTCTGCTTGCTGACAGCCTGAAGAACGTGATTGCCAGCCGTCAGGCTTCCATCTTTGAACTCCAACTCAACTACCTCAATGGCCGTGAGCGTACCGACAGTACGTTCTGGTTGCCGGAAAGAGGCACAATCGCCTCCCTCTATAACGAGTTGGTTGCCACGCCCGATGGCGGTCTCTATGTGTATGCCGCCCCCGGTGGTTACATCGTTTTCCAGGTGATGCAGCGTACCCAGCTGATTGAGAAGAGACAGTTCGTGCTCTATGATTACGACATTGCCGCTTCCGAGGCTACCTTCAACAGCATCAAGTCCCAGGCCAACCAGTTCGCCGCTGCCATCTCTTCGGACGCCGAGCTGATTGCCGAGGCTGCCAAGAAGGGTATCCAGACGGTGAACGGAACGCATGTGCTTTCCATGGCTACGAATATCGGCCAGCTGCCCAACTGCCGCGACATCGTGAGCTGGGCTTTCGCTGATGGCACAAAGAAGGATGATATCTCTGATGTGATCAATGTGGACAGAATGTTCTTCGCCGTGGCCGCCAACAAGACCGTCCGCAAGGTGGGTGTGCAGAAGTTCGAGAACGTCAAGGCCGACATTGAGGCTATGCTGACGGCTGAGAAGAAGGCTGAGATGGTGGCCGAGATGGTCAACAAGGATCTGGCATCCTCCTCTATGGAGGCTGTTGCCCAGAAGTATTCCACTCAGCTGATGGACAGCGTGATGCTCTATTTCGCAGGTGACATGTACCAGAACCGTGGTGTGGAGGCTAAGGCCATTGGCAAGATTTTCACGTTGCCGGCCAATAAGCCGACGGCGGTTTCCGGTCGCAACATGGTGTATGTGGCCAATGTGCAGCAGACCACTACGGGTGCCGCCACCCCGGGATACATGCTGGAGAAGAACATGCTCCGCAACGTCATGATGGGCCGCGAGCGTGGTGAGGCCACCCTGATGACCTACCTGATCCAGAACACCCCGATCATTGACAACCGTTACAAATTCTATCAGAAATAGACATTTTCTTATATTGATTGAGAGGGTGTCCGGCATGTTCGGACACCCTTTTTTTATGGGGGTGAAAAATATCCACAAGAAAATGTTGATGGTATGAAAAAAAATGTATCTTTGCACGCTTTTTAGAAGTGAAATGGATTGTGGGGTAGGGCTTGTGGCGCAAGAGTGTGTAACTGCTTGATTTCACGGACTGTATTGAAATAGGAGAAGACAGAAGGGTAGGGGTTTCTTATGGTTTACGAATGATAGAATAGTTGCATTTTGCTTCCAAAAGTGCGCTATTTTTTTTTTGAAAGTAATCAATAATTAATCAATAAAATAAAATTTGAAGGGATGAAAAAGATTAAAATTACACAAGTTAGAAGTGCGGTTGACAGACCTATCCGTCAAAAAAGATCGTTGGAAGCCTTAGGCATCCGGAAAATGCACCAGACTGTAGAACATGAGGCCACGCCCCAGATCCTGGGTATCGTGGACGCCGTCAAGCATTTGGTTTCAGTAGAAGAATTATAACGAGATTAATAACAGTTGAAATTTAGAAACGATGAATTTACACAACTTAAAACCAGCAGCAAACTCAACACACAGAGACAGAAGAATAGGCAGAGGACAGGGCTCCGGCAAGGGAGGCACGTCCACACGTGGTAATAAAGGTGCTAAGTCACGTTCCGGTTACAGCCGCAAGATCGGTTTCGAAGGTGGTCAGATGCCCATCTACCGTATCCTGCCCAAGAGAGGTTTCAAGAACATCAACCGCGTGGAATACAACGCCATCAACATAAGCACTTTGCAGCACCTCGCTGAGAAGAACATCACCGACATCGATCGCGATGTTCTGATTGCCAACGGTTTGGCGAAGAAGAACGACCTGATCGCCATCCTGGCCAAGGGTGAGCTCACCGCCAAGGTGAATGTGAAGGCTGACAAATATTCCGCTAAGGCCAAGGCTGCCATCGAGCAGGTTGGCGGCACGGCAGCGTTAGTCAATGCCCCTGTTGCAGAGTAAGTTTTTAATTTAATCACTTTTTCTCATGAAAAAATTTATTGAAACGATACAAAACATTTTCAGGATTGAAGACCTCCGTAAGAGAATCCTCTATACGCTCTTCATCATCCTGATTTACCGTTTCGGTGCCCACGTGGTGCTTCCGGGTATCAATCCCGGCGGTCTTTCCGCCTTCACCAGTGCCGCGCAGAAGGGTATCTTCGGTATGATCGACCTCTTCTCGGGTGGTGCATTCTCCAACGCCTCCATCTTTGCATTGGGTATCATGCCGTACATCTCCGCATCCATCGTGGTGCAGTTGCTCACGTTGGCTGTGCCTTATTTCCAGCGTTTGCAGAAAGAGGGTGAGAGTGGCCGTAAGAAAATCAACCAGATCACGCGTTACCTCACGGTGATCGTGCTGGCCATCCAGGCTCCCGCCTACATTGCCAACCTCGTCAACCAATTCCCGGGCGCCATCGCCCCGTCCATGCTGGAACACCACGTGCTGGGCTTCACGGCCTTCGGCTTCACGGCTTTCATCCTTTTGATCGCCGCCACGCTCTTCATCATGTGGTTGGGTGAGCGTATCACCGACAACGGTATTGGCAACGGTATCTCCATGATCATTATGATCGGTATCATCGCCCGTTTCCCCTTCGCTATCAAGGCCGAGTTTGTGGCCCGTATCAGTGAGATGAACGGTGGTCCTATCGTTTTCATCATCGAGATTGTGCTGATGATGATCATCATCGCCCTCTGTATCCTCCTCGTGCAGGGTACCCGCCGCGTTCCGGTCCAATACGCCAAGCGTGTGGTCGGCAACAAACAGTACGGTGGTGTCCGCAACTATCTGCCCCTCAAGGTTAACGCCGCCGGCGTTATGCCTATCATCTTCGCCCAGGCACTCATGTTCATCCCCCCGATGATCTTCGCCAACGCTTCCCAGGAATCCATTTCCGGCTTCTGGGGCAGCTTCCTCGATTACAACCGTTTGGGCTATAACGTGATTTATTTCATTTTGATTATACTGTTCACCTATTTCTATACGGCTATCACCATCAATCCGCAGCAGATTGCCGAGGATTTGAAGAAGAACGGTGGTTTCATCCCGGGTACGAAACCTGGCAAGCAGACCGCCGAGCTGATTGACAACATCATGTCCCGTATCACGCTCCCGGGATCCATCTTCCTGGGTATCGTCGCTGTGCTGCCGGCCATCGTCCGTATGTTCGGCGTCAACCAGCAGTTCGCTCAGTTCTTCGGCGGCACGTCCCTGATCATTATGGTCGGTGTGGTGCTGGATACGCTGCAGCAGATTGAGAGCCATCTTCTGATGAGACATTACGACGGTCTCACCAAGTCGGGCCGCATCAAAGGCCGTATGGGTGGTGTTTACGGAGGTTAATAGAAGACATGTTCAGAAGAATCAAATATAAATCCGAAGCCGACTTTGCCAAGTTGAGACAAAGTGCCCGAGTGGTGGCTGTGACCCTCGCGGAGGTGGCGAAGCATATCCGTCCGGGTGTGCCGCTCACCTACCTCGACCAGATTGGGGAGGAGTGTATCCGCGACCATCACGCGATTCCCTCCTTCAAGGGTTTCGAAGGCTATCCCGCCGCACTCTGTCTCTCGGTGAATGACGTGGTGGTTCACGGCATCCCCAAAGCGGGCATGTACCTGAACGACGGCGACATCCTGTCGGTGGATTGTGGGGCTCTTCTGGACGGTTTTCATGGTGATTTCGCCTACACGTTCGCCGTTGGGGAGGTTTCCGAGGAGGTCCGTCTGCTGATGGAACGAACCAAGGAATCCCTTAACAAGGCCATTGAGGTGGCTGTGGCGGGCAAGACGGTAGGCGACATCGGCCATACGGTGGAGGCATACGTGGGCAAGTACAATTACGGTGTGGTTCGCGAGCTCTGCGGCCATGGCATCGGCAAGGACATGCACGAACGTCCCGACATTCCCAATTTCGGCCGGCCCGACAGCGGCGACCGTCTGCAGGAGGGCATGTGCATCTGCATCGAGCCGATGATCACGCTCGGCTCCCATAAGATCTATATGGAGAAGGACGGATGGACCATCCGCACCCGCGACCACAAGCCTGCCGCCCATTATGAACACCAGTTGGCCATCACCGCCAAGGGAACGGAAGTCATCTCCTCCTACAAACTGATAGGTGAAGTCATCGGAACAAACGAACTCTATTAAAAAGTACAGAATATGGCAAAGCAATCATCATTCGATTTGGACGGCATCGTGACGGAAGCGTGCGGGAACGGGCTCTACCGGGTGCAGTTGGAAAGCGGGCATGTGATCATCGCCCATCTCTCCGGCAAGATGCGCCTGCATTACATCAAGATCCTGCCCGGCGACAAAGTCCAGGTGGCCATGTCTCCGTATGACCTCACCAAGGGGCGGATAACCTTCCGGTATAAAAGTTAAGGAATCAAATAAAGAAAAATAATAACATCAATAAAACAGAAAAAAATGAAAGTAAGAGCGTCAGTTAAAAAGAGATCAGAAGACTGTATCGTGGTGAAACGTCACGGAGTGGTTTACGTGATTAACAAGAAGAACCCTAAAATGAAACAGCGTCAGGGTTAAGATTATCATCGAGTAAAATTATTAATTAACAATAAAATATTAAAGTAATATGGCAAGAATTGCAGGTATTGATTTACCGAAGAACAAACATGGCGAGATCGGCTTGACCTACATTTACGGAATCGGCAGAAGCACTGCCCAAAAGATTCTGACGAAGGCCGGTATCAGCTGGGACAAGAAGGTAAATGAATGGAACGACGATGAGTTGGCATTGATCCGTGGATTGGTTAATGAAATGAAAGTTGAGGGACCCCTGAGATCTGACGAGCAGATGAACATCAAGCGACTGATGGATATCGGCTGCTACAGAGGCATCCGTCACCGTTTGGGATTACCGGTACGTGGACAGAGCACGAAGAACAACGCCCGTACACGTAAGGGTCGTAAGAAAACTGTTGCGAACAAGAAGAAAGCAACCAAGTAGTTAATAATCATTACGGATAGAGAAAACATACAGTTATGGCAAAAAATACAAAAACATCCAAGAAAAAAGTTGTCAGAATTGAGGCTTCAGGCAAAGCGTTCATATATGCATCTTTCAATAACGTTATTGTTTCCCTTACCAATAATGACGGTCAGGTGATCTCCTGGTCTTCCGCCGGTAAAATGGGATACAGAGGTTCCAAGAAGAACACCCCCTACGCTGCCCAGATGGTGGCTCAAGACTGTGCCAAGGTCGCCTATGACCTCGGTCTCCGCAAAGTTAAGGTTTACGTAAAAGGTCCGGGACAAGGCCGTGAATCGGCTATCCGTTCCATCAACACCACGGGTATCATCGTGGAAGAGATCACGGATGTCACTCCGCTTCCGCACAACGGTTGCCGTCCTCCCAAACACAGAAGAGTATAATTTTTCACATCATCCTATAACAATAAAAAAAGTTTACAATTATGGCAAGATATACAGGACCTAAAACGAAAATCGCTAGAAAATTCAAAGAACCGATTTACGGACCGGACAAGAGTCTGGAGAGAAAGAACTACGCTCCGGGCCAGCATGGTCAGAGCCGGAGACGCTCCAAGCTTTCCGAGTACGGCATGCAGCTTCAGGAGAAGCAGAAAGCCAAATACACCTACGGTCTTCTTGAGCGTCAGTTCCGCAAACTGTTCCATTTGGCAGCCCGCAAGAAAGGTGTCACGGGCCAGAACCTCATGCAGCTCATCGAGTCCCGCTTGGACAATGTGGTGTTCCGCTTGGGCATTGCGCCTTCCCGTGCTGCTGCCCGCCAGCTGGTTTCCCACCGCCACATCTCCGTCAACGGCGCTATCTGCAACATCCCTTCCCGTCTGCTGGTTCCCGGTGACACGGTGGAGGTGCGCGAGCGCTCCCAAGCCCTCGAGGTGATTACAAACTCCCTCAGCGGCAAGGCTATGAACTCCGCATGGCTCGAATGGGACGGCAATCTGATGGTAGGCAAGTTCATGAACTACCCGCAGAGAGAGGAAATCCCTGAGACCATTAACGAGCAGGCTATCGTTGAGTTGTACTCCAAATAGTGATCAGTGATTAGTGAACAGCGATCAGAACAAAGACCCCTTCCGGATCACCGTTCACAGCTCACAGTTCACACGATATTAATTACAGATCACAAATTAAAACACAATACAATGGCAATTTTAACATTTCAGAAACCCGATAAGGTCATCATGAATGAGGCCGACGATTTTCACGGCATATTTGAATTTCGTCCCCTGCAGCAAGGTTATGGCGTAACCATTGGTACCGCCCTGCGCCGCGTGCTGCTCTCTTCATTGGAAGGCTATGCCATTACCTCCGTCAAAATCGAAGGCGTTGCCCAGGAGTTCTCCTCCATCGCGGGTGTTATGGAAGATGTCACCGACATCGTCCTGAACCTCAAGCAGGTGCGCTTCAAGAACAAGATTGAGAACAATAATGCTGAGAAAGCCACCATCATCATCTCCGGTCAGGAACAGTTTACCGCCGGCGATATGAACCGCTTCCTCAACTTCTTCCAGGTCCTCAATCCTGAACTGCTGATCTGCCGCATGGAACCCTCTGTGAAACTGGTCATGGAGATCACTATCGACAAGGGCCGTGGTTATGTGCCTGTGGAGGACAACCACACGCTTCATGAGGGCATCAACGTCATCGCCATCGACTCTATCCATACGCCCATCAAGAATGTGAAGTATGTGATTGAGCCGTACCGCGTTGAGCAGAAGACGGACTTTGAAAAGCTGGTGCTGGAAATCGACACCGACGGATCCATCAACCCGAAAGACGCGTTGAAAGAAGCCGCCAAGATCCTGATTCAGCATTTTGCGCTTTTCTCCGATGACAAGATCTCTCTGGATGCGCCGGAAGAGCCCGCCACGGTGGAGGATTTCGATGAGGATGACATTCTCAAACGTCAGATTCTCAAATCCAAGCTCGTGGATATGGACCTCTCTGTCAGAGCGCTCAACTGCCTGAAATCGGCAGAGCTGGAAACGCTCGGCGACCTGGTGGCCATCCATAAGAGCGACCTCCTCAAGTTCCGTAACTTCGGCAAGAAATCCCTCGCCGAGTTGGAGGAATTAGTGAAATCCAAAGGTTTGGAGTTTGGAATGAATGTATCAAAGTATAAATTAGATAGAGATTAATAATATGAGACACGCGAAAAGAATCAATCATTTAGGTAGAACGGATGCCCATAGAAAGGCCATGATGGCCAATATGGCTACATCTCTGATTATGCATAAGAGAATTTCCACGACCTTGGCTAAGGCTAAAGAATTGAGAAAGTTCGTAGAACCCATCGTCACGCGCAGCAAGAATGATACGACGCACTCCAGACGTATGGTTTTCTCCCAGCTTCGCAACAAATATGCCGTCACCGAGTTGTTCCGTGAGATTTCCCAGAAGATCGCCACGCGCCCCGGCGGATACACCCGTATCCTGAAGACCGGTTTCCGCAAGGGTGACAATGCCGAGATGTGCATCATCGAATTTGTGGACTACAACGAGACGTACACCACTGAAGGTGGCAAGAAGAAATCGACCCGTACCCGCAGAAGCAGCAAGAAGGCTGTCAAGACGGAGGAAGTGGTGGCTGAAGCCGCTGCCGAGACCGTTGCCGAAGAGCCTCAGGCTGAATAATCTGTGTAGTACGGATTATGCCATGCAGAGGATGGACCGATGTTCATCCTCTTTTTTTGTTTGCTGAGGGCGCAATGGCGTTTATTTTGTATCTTTGCACCTCATAAATGATATTCAGAAATAATAACGTACTATGAAAGGAATTGTGCTGGCCGGCGGCGCCGGAACCCGTCTTCACCCCATTACCTTGGCCATGAGCAAGCAGCTTATGCCCATTTATGACAAGCCTATGATCTATTACCCGATTTCGACCCTCATGCAGGCCGACATCCGGGAAATACTCATTATCTCCACCCCGCAGGACCTGCCCAACTTCGAGCATCTGCTGGGCGACGGCTCCCGCATCGGCTGCCGTTTCGAGTACAAGGTGCAGGAGGTGCCCAACGGCCTCGCGCAGGCGTTCGTGCTCGGCGAGGAGTTCATCGGCAGCGACAAGGCCGCTCTGGTGCTTGGCGACAACATCTTCTACGGTGGCGGCATTGAACACCATCTGATGGAGAGCAAGGACCCTGATGGCGGCGTGATCTTCGCCTATCATGTGTCGGATCCTGAGCGTTATGGCGTGGTGGAGTTCGACGAGCACATGCAGGCCGTCTCCATTGAGGAGAAACCCAAGCAGCCGAAATCCAACTATGCGGTGCCGGGACTTTACTTCTACGACAACAGTGTGGTGGAGGTGGCCAAGAACATCAAGCCCAGCGCGCGTGGCGAGTATGAGATTACGGATGTGAACCGTTACTATCTGGAGGCCGGCAAGTTGAAAGTCTGCAAGCTGGACCGCGGCACGGCCTGGCTTGATACGGGCACGTTCAACTCCTTGATTGAAGCTACACAGTTTGTGCAGGTCATCGAGGCTCGCCAGGGCCTGAAAGTAGGCTGCATCGAGGAAATTGCCTATCAGCACGGCTTCATCGACGCCGCCCAGCTGGAAGAAATTGCCCAACCCCTCATGAAGAGCGGTTACGGAGCCTATCTGATGGGCTTGCTGAAATAGAGGGTGTTTTTCATAAGGATACATAAATCCCGTATCACATTGTGGTGCGGGATTATTATTTTTTCACCACCTTCTTTGTCAGATGCTGCTCCCCGCATTTCGCGTTCAGGAAATAGACACCGCTGGAAAGGTGTTGCACATTGAAGGTGTTGCTGCCCGGCTTCAGGCGCACGACCATGACGGTACGGCCCGTGGAGTCGGTCAGGGTGGCCCGTATGGGCTTCTCGCTACCCTGCACCAGGATGTTCAGCTGGTCGGCAACCGGGTTGGGGTAGAGGTGCCATCCGGCGTGGTCCTCAATGTCGGCGACGCTCGCATTGGCATCTCCTACCGCCAAGCAATACTGTCCGGGTTGCAGGACGGTGGTCTTGACGTAGCCCGCCAGCATACTGCCTGTGCGCGTGTGTTGGATCACACGCCACGGCATGGAGGCATTTTCCCGATAAAGCAGCTTTAGCTGCGAGATGTCGTAACTGGCATCAAACCACTCGTAATCCAACTGTCCCTCAAATCCTCGCCGGTAACGGAATTGGATGTAGCCCATTGGGGTGGTATTGACGGCGGTGTTGTAGGCCATGCCGATAGTCCAATAGTGCGTGTCGGCCATCTTGTGGATGCCGGCAGGAAGCTCGTCGGGCACATCCGGCGCCACCAAGTTGTGCTCGATGCGCACCAGCACCGTGTCGGGGAACGATTCAAGCCGGAAGGTGCAGTCGGCATCCGAGGGCGACCAGTTGGTGCCGCTGGTGAGCGAACGCGTGTAGTCGATGACAGCATCCGTGATCTTCTCTGCATAGTCCACCATGCCGAATGCCGGAACGAAGGGGATGTTCACATCCACGTGGCCGAACTCACCCGAGAACATCATGTTCGGAATGGTATGCAGCTGGCGCTGTTCGGACACAAAGGTGAGGTCCACGCGGTTGTCGTTTACGAATTGGGTGGCATGATGCAGTTTTTGGTGTAAATAAATGCGGTATTGATTGCCCGAAAGGGGCTTGATGGAATCAATGGAAAAATGCGGGAAGCCGGGTTGATGCACCCAACCTTCGTAAAAGCTGGTCAGGTTCATGCCGGACACCTGCGACAAGTAGGTGAAAAGTTCCGGGGAGGATATGTTCTGGAAGGCATAGTGGTTGAGCATACTGCGCATGGAATTGAAAAACAGCGAGTCGCCCATGTGGCTGCGCAACGTGTGTACCACTAGTGCCCCCTTGTCGTAGGAGTGCATCCCGTAGGTGACGGTCTGTGGCACTGCGTCCAATGCGTAGTACCCGCTGTCTCTTGTCGCGATGTTGTTGAGAACGTCGTGGTGCTTGTCGCGGATGTCACCGAGGTAGTCGTTGTGAATGAGCCCCGCGACCAGTGCCTCGGAATAGGATGCGAAACCCTCGTTGATCCACATCTCCTCGGCTTGGTGGCAGGTTATCAGGTCACCGAACCAGTGGTGGAATAGCTCATGGGCATACAGCGACTCGTATTCGGTGCCTCCGGTGATGGCCGCGTTAGGGTAGGCGATGTTGGTGGCGTGTTCCATGGCGCCGTTATTGAAGTTGACGGCCACATAACCCACACGCTGCCAGCGGTATGGACCGAACAGCCGCTCATACATGCGCAGGATGTCCTTCAGATGCACAAACGATCCGGCCACCTTGTTGATGGTGCTTGGCTGGGCGTAAATCTGGATGGGGATGACGCGTTCCATGCCGTGGAACGTGTCGGCGTAGAGGCGGTAGTCGCCCACGGCTACGGAGGCTAAATAGGAGGGGATGGGGTCTGTCATGTTCCAAGTCCACAGTCGGCTGCTGTCGGCCAGCGTCAGCGAGTCGGTAAGCATGCCCCCGCACACGGCCGTCTTGCCCGCCTCGGTGCGGACGTGCAAGGTATAGGTGGATTTGTCAGTGAACACATCCAGGCACGGGAACCACGCCCGCCCGATGGGATGCGGCCGATAGTCCAGATCCACGCCGATATTATAGCAGTATTGTCCCGAGTAATGGATGCCGCCCCACACCATGCCGGGCATGAAGGGGGTGCCGTGGTAGCAGACGCGCACTGCAATGGTGTCGCCGAGCTGCAACGCCGGTGTGTTGATGTGCAGTTTTGCACCTTGATGGGTGAAGCTGGCCGGTTGTCCGCCTGCAAGAACGGAATCCACCGTCAAACCCATCAGGTCCAAGGTTACTTGACTGAGGTTGTCTTGTTTGGCAATGACGGTGAGCTGTGCATCTCCATAGATGATATGTGTGCTGAAGTCGCGGATGTCGAGTTGGAGGTCATAGTGGGCCACGTGCAAGGTGTCGCCAAGGTCTTGGGCGTGCAGTGCGGCGGCGAAAAAGGTGATGAGGATGAACAGGGTTCTTTTCATATTGTCTGTTGTTTGTTTGCGGAATAATGCGGCTGCAAAGGTACGCAATTATTTTTTTCATTACTTTTGCAATTCAAAATGTCAGCAATGAAGATTTTATCGGTTATCGGTGCGCGGCCCCAGTTCGTGAAGGCGGCGGTGGTGAGTGCGGAAATACATAACACCCCCGGTGTCAGCGAGGTGCTGGTCCATACCGGCCAGCATTTCGACGCTAACATGTCACAGCTCTTTTTCGAGGAGATGGGCATCCGGCAGCCGCAATACAATCTGGGTATCCACAGCTTGCCCCACGAGGAGATGGTATCACAGATGCAGGCAGGTATTGAACGGGTGATTCGTGACGAGTGCCCCGACTGGCTGTTGGTCTATGGCGATACGGATTCCACGCTGGCCGGCGCGCAGGCTGCCCGCGCGTGTGCGGTGCCACTGTGCCATGTGGAGGCTGGCCTGCGCTCGTTCAACCCGAAGATGCGCGAGGAGTATAACCGCATCCAGACCGACAAACTCAGCGATGTGCTGTTTGCGCCCACCACGACAGCCGTGCGTAATCTCGAACACGAAGGTATTGACCCGAAGAAGATTATCCTTACCGGCGATGTGATGAAGGATGCGGCCCTGCTGTTCGCGCCGCAGGCACGCAAACCGCAAGTGGAACTGCCGGACGAGTTCGTCCTCTGTACGTTACATCGGGCCGAGAATACGGATAATCCCGAAATCTTGAAGGAGCTGCTGTTGGCTTTGGAGATGGTTAGCCAATTTGTGCCGGTGGTGCTGCCGTTGCATCCGCGCACCCGCCAGAAGATGCAGGAAATCAACTATCCGATTGAACGGTCTCCCATCTTGTTTATAGATCCCGTGGGCTATTTGGAGATGCTGTATCTGCTGCAGCATTGCCGGTTGGTGATGACCGACAGCGGCGGCGTGCAGAAGGAGGCCTATTTCGCCCACAAATACTGCATGACCCTTCGCGAAGAGACCGAATGGGTGGAACTGTGCGCCCGCGGCTATAATCATCTGCTCGGGCACAACCATATAGATATTGTATCCACCGTTCGGAATTTTCTCTCCATGCCGCCTTTGTTCACGGATGATCTCTACGGTGACGGCCACGCGGCACGCAAGATTGTGTGCGAATTGACGAAAAAGGGTGGATGATAATTAACAATTAACAATTAATAATTAATAGTTAATAGTTATTGGGGGATTGTTGTTTGGTTTTGAGAATGGATGTTAAAATTTTCAATAACTCCTGACATTCGCTATAAATGCTATTGAAGGCGTTATTGTCTATAAATCCGCTTTCATGTAGTAACTCTAACCAATATTCAGTTTCGGCTGCTTCTTTGAATGATATGTGCAATTTGGCATAAAAATCTCGTTTGCTTTGCGCAGTTGAAGCCTCCTTGGCGTTTGCCCCAATACTAGTCCCACTTCGTAGTATCTGCTTTGACATCACATATTCGTTTTTCTCATTTTTTAGAAAGGAATACAATTTGATAATTCGCAATGCAAAATGTTTTGTTTTCTCCAACAGCACACCCCTCGTCTTCATTCGCTCAATAATTTACATGGTAAATAAATGTTATGCAATTGAGACTTTACATTTCAATTGCATAAGTAATTGTTCTTGAAATGCAGTGCTTTATTTTCTTAAAACATATGCATCCAAAATCAGCAACGCTCAACCTCGCCAATTATTGTATTATTAACTATTAATTATTAACTATTAACTATTAATTGTTAATTAAATCCCCGTCCACTCCCAGCAGCCGTGCGATGGAGAATGCCTCCATGGGCACCTCGTCGGCGTCGGTTTCCACGAGGGAGTAGTCGATGTAGTCGCCGATATTGTGCACGGTGACGGGCGTGTTGCCCTTCAATTGAAGTCCTTTCACGCGTAAGCGTCGGCAGTTGGCGTTGATGCCGCTGTAGTGCGTGGTCACCAGGGAGGTGATGCCGAGCTGTGCGGCCAGGTTCAGGTAGTTGCTGACAATGCGTTTGCCCTCCTCGGGGTTGGTGGTGCGGGCCAGCTCGTCCACGAGGGCCAGCACGCGCTTGCCGGTGCGTCCGGCCTGGATGATCTTGTCGATGGTGAGGATCTCCACGGCGAAGGAGGAAAGCCCGCTGATCTCCGACTGCCGGTCGCCGATACTGCTGTATATCTCATCCACGATGCTCATGCACGCCAACTCCGCCGGCACGTAGAAGCCGAATTGGCAGAGGTGTTGGGCCAGGGATACGGTTTTCAACAGCACGGACTTGCCCGCCATGTTGGCACCGGTGATGAGTACGGTCTCGCATCCGAAGCGGATGTCGATGGGCTGGAAATGACGGCCTTTTTCCTCTAAAACGGCCGCCACTTCGGGATTGTACAGCTGATGCAGGTCTGTATGGTCGGAGAGGGTGGGGCGACAGGCGTTCCATTCGATGGCCAGTTGGGCTTTGGCCAGCAGCAGGTCGAGGTGGGCGAGTTGGTCCAGGTTGCCGGTGATGGCTTTCACGTGGGGCTGTAGTTCCTGAGACAGGCGTGTGCGGACGCGGTCCTCCACCTTTTGCGCCTGAAAACGGCACTCTTCTGCCTCGGCCACGCTCTGTGCGTTGTCGATGCGCTCGCGCCATTGGGCCAATTCATGATCATAGAGCGAATAGACGTAGAAATGGGGGATGCCGGTGTGCTCGGGGTCCAGCAGCGCGACGACGGCATCCATGTTTTCCAGCGGGCAGATGTCGTTGCTGCAAACTTCTAACGCTTCCGCGATCTTGCGGGTGAGGATGGCCGTCTTCTTGATTTCGAACAGCTGGATGTCGTCCATCACGGCCCCGTCGGCGAGGGCCGAAAGGGTGGGCCGGATGTCGTTGATCTGGTGCAGATGGTTGCGTATGCTCATCAGCTTGCTCCGGAACTGGTCGTCGCGGCGCAGGCCGATGGCCTTGGAAAGCAGGTCGAACTCCGCCTCAAGCTCCTGCGCGGAAGTACAGAACGGCATGTCCAGCAGGTGCTTGCGTCCCAGGTTGGATACGAGCTGGAGATGTTCATACACATAGTGCAGGGCGGAGTTTTGTTCGAAAGCGTTTTTGAAAAGCATAGTCGTCAGTTTCGTTTTTTTAAGGTTGGCAAAGATACGATTTTATTTCGGAGAAGATGCAGTCCCTCGCCGATATCCTCGTGCTGACTTTTTGTCAGTCGTTCATGTTTGGCAATATTGTTGCTTGGTTATTCCGCCGCCTGATATTAGACGGCGGTTTTTTGAAGAAAGGAAAAAGAATATTATGAACCCGAACAATTTGACAATCAAAACCCAAGAGGTTATTTCCAATGCCCAGATGATTGCCATGCGCAACCAGAACCAGCAGATTGATAACCTCCATTTCTTGAAGTCCATGCTCGACATGGACGATAATGTTGTACCCTTCCTGTTGAAGAAACAGGATTGTAACCCTAAAACGATTGCCTCTGTGGTGGACCGCGAAATTGCCCGCCTGCCGAAAGTTACCGGAGGTGATTTCTATCTCGGTGGCAGTGCCCAAACCGCCATGCAAAAAGCCATCCTCTTTTGCCAGGATTCTGGCGATGAATACGTGTCACTGGAACACTTGCTCTACGGCATCCTCATGGCAGGCGACAAGGCCTCGCAGATTCTGAAGGACGCCGGCCTCACCGAGAAGGGCATGAAAAGCGCCATCAACGAACTGCATAAGGGCAGCAAGGTGACATCAGCCTCCAATGAGGAGACATACAACGCGCTAAACAAATACGCTAAAAACTTGAACGACATGGCCCGTCAGGGCAAGCTGGACCCCGTCATCGGACGTGACGAGGAGATACGTCGGGTGCTGCAGATTTTGTCGCGCCGTACCAAGAACAACCCGATTCTGATTGGTGAGGCCGGCGTGGGCAAGA
This sequence comes from Bacteroidales bacterium, assembly GCA_024682995.1. Taxonomy (GTDB): domain Bacteria; phylum Bacteroidota; class Bacteroidia; order Bacteroidales; family WCHB1-69; genus F23-D06. The sequence continues at coordinate 18,475 of JAIKYR010000116.1, forward strand.
CCGCCATTGCGGAAGGCTTGGCTCAGCGGCTCGTGAGCGGCGACATCCCCGAGAACCTGAAGACCAAGAAGCTCTACTCGCTCGATATGGGCGCGCTGATTGCCGGCGCCAAGTACAAGGGCGAGTTCGAGGAGCGATTGAAGAGCGTCATCAACGAGGTGGTGGAGTCCAACGGCGAGATCATCCTCTTTATAGATGAGATTCACACCCTTGTGGGTGCGGGTGCGTCGGGCGAGGGTGCCATGGATGCCGCCAACATCCTCAAGCCGGCGCTGGCCCGAGGCGAACTCCGCTCCATCGGTGCCACCACATTGGATGAGTATCAGAAATATTTTGAAAAAGACAAGGCTTTGGAGCGTCGTTTCCAGCCGGTCAAGATTGAGGAACCCGACAAATACAGCGCCATCTCTATCCTCCGCGGACTGAAGGAACGTTATGAGAACCATCACAAGGTCAAAATTTTGGATGAGGCTATCATCGCTGCCGTGGAACTCTCGCAGCGCTACATTGGCGACCGTTTCCTGCCCGACAAGGCCATCGACCTCATAGACGAGGCGGCTGCCAAGCTGAAGCTTGAAATCAACTCGGTGCCGGAAGAACTGGATGAGGTGGAACATAAAATCAGCCAGCTGGAAATCGAACGGGAGGCTCTGAAACGTGAGAACAATGCCGAGAAGGTGGCTGAGTTGAGTGGCAAAATTGCGGAGCTGCAGGAAAAACGAAACTCCATATCCTCTAAATGGCGGAGTGAGAAGGAGATCATGGACAAAATCCAGCACTGCAAAGATGAAATCGAAGCCTATAAGCTGGAGGCCACCAATCAGGAGCGGCAGGGCAATTATGGTCGGGTGGCCGAATTGCGCTACGGTTTGATTAAAAACGACGAAGACCAGATCGTGAAGTTACAGAAGGAGTTGGAAGCCCTGCAGGGCGACAACGCTTTGATTGACGAGAAGGTGGGTGCCGACGACATTGCCGAGGTGGTGGCCCGCTGGACGGGCATTCCCGTGACCAAGATGATGCAGAGCGAGAAATCCAAATTATTGCATTTGGAAGAAGAACTGCACAAGCGTGTGGTGGGTCAGGATGAGGCCATCGGAGCCGTGTCGGATGCCATCCGCCGAAGCCGCGCCGGCCTGCAAGATGCCAAACGCCCTATCGGATCGTTCATCTTCATGGGCACCACGGGTGTGGGCAAGACGGAATTGGCTAAAGCCTTGGCTGAATATCTGTTCAATACCGAGGATGCCATGATACGATTCGATATGAGTGAGTTTCAGGAATCCTACTCGGTGTCAAGGCTCATCGGTTCGCCTCCAGGCTACGTGGGCTACGACGAGGGCGGCCAACTCACCGAGAAGGTGCGCCGTAAACCCTATTCCGTCATCCTGTTCGATGAGATTGAAAAAGCCCACCCCGATGTCTTCAATGTGCTGTTGCAGGTGCTGGACGACGGGCGATTGACCGACAACAAAGGTCGTGTGGCTGATTTCAAAAACACCATAATCATTATGACTTCCAACCTCGGATCTAACATAATACAAGATAATTACGCCGATAGGGCCAATTATTCGGACACGGAAGTCTTCGAACGGACCAAGGCGGAAGTCACGGATTTGTTAAAGAAAACCCTGAAACCCGAATTTCTCAACCGTATTGACGAGATTGTGATGTTCCAGCCGCTGTCCAAGCGCGAGATCAAGGCCATCATCGACCTGCAACTGGCCCAATTGGGTGATTTGCTGGCGCAGCGCAACATCAAGATCGAGTTCAGCAAGTATGCCATGTCGTTGTTGGCGGACCTTGGCTATGACCCGATTTACGGCGCCCGTCCGCTGAAGCGGGTGATTCAGAAACTCATCCTGAACGAACTCTCCAAAATCATCTTGGCGGACGACATCGACCATGACTGCACTATCATGGTGGATTCCGTGGAGGACGGCAAGTTTGTGTTTTACAAGAAGTAATGGGATGAACTATGAACCTTGGCTGTTGGATGTTAGGAGTTGGAGGTAAGAAATTAAGAAACTAAGAAATTAAGAATATTGACAAATATTTTTCTTACTTTCAATCTTACAAACAACTAAAATCCTCTGGTGGTACGCGCGGAGCTTGGGATGACCGAGCTCCGCGTTCTCGTATTGCCAGAGCCGGGAACGCTTGTGGGGCGTGATGTCGTGGTGGTGGACGGGTGTGGGGCGGTGGAGGTTGTGGGTCGCTGTGTGGGATTACCGCTCGAAGAGGGGCGTGCCCCGGAGGATGGTGCGGTGCTGGCTGGCGGACGCGTGCCCGCGGGCGCGGAAGGCTTGGCAGATGGGGCAGGGGAGGAGGAGGCATGCGCCTTGTAATTGGTAGTGGAACTCACGCGGCTGATTTTCGAGGAGATGTTGTGCCCGCCCGTGGTCACCATGTCGTTGTAGGTGATGATGATGGAAGGCGTTTTCAGGTAGCGTCCGCCGGATTTTCCCAGACTTTGAACATAGTAATTCTGCACCTCGGCCAGATTCACGCCCAGAAGTGTCAAGTTGTTCTTGCCAATAACACGCATCAACTCATTGACTTTGCGGGCCTGCATCATGCGGTTGTAGGCGGCCTGATTGTTGATAACGGTGCCGCGTGGGTACGAAAGGTAACGCGCCAGCATTTTGAGATTGTCTTCCGAAAGTCCCTTCAGCAAGCTTCGCACGGAATGGAACTCGCTGACAATGCGGCTTTTCTGCTGCCGATGTACATCTTGATAGATACGTTTCTGATCCTCCTCCGAATAGGTGAAATTGTATTCGGCCTCGTGGCGACGCATCTGCCGGTGGACCTCTTTCTCGCCGTAATTGTTGAAGTGGATATTAGCCATCGAATCAGATACCTGTTCTATTTGGTCGTCGGTCAGGTTTTTGAAGATATTGAGCATATTCCAGCATGCGCCGGCAAGCAGGTAGGGCTTGTTGCTTGGAAATGAGGGATGAAGCAGTTTCCCCTTGTAGCGGATGCCGTTGTCCATGAAGAGTTGGTACAGGGCGGTGTACTGCACCACGCGGGCGATGTCGGTGTTGCCGCAGGTGGCGAAATAGTTACCCGCCCGCCGCTCGTAAGTGGCTCCCACGCTCTCGCTGCGCTCTTGCGAGTTGAAGTACGAAACCGGCAGTGCTCCCGTGCGGTTGAGGGTGTATATCGTGTACCGGGGCAGGTCGATGGCGTACATGGTGTTGGCCGTGTTCCAGTTGTAAACCAGCTGCTCCAATCCTAATTTTTTGAAAAGAGGTTGGTCGAAGGGGAAGTATCCGGGACTGGGGTAGTGATAGTAGGCCTCTTGGATAGTGCCGCTCTCGGACCAGTCCTTGAGCAGGATGTCGGTGATGGTGAGCAGGTGGCCAAGCTCGGTGTTTTCCAGCTCCTTGCTGAGGTAAGTGGGGCACCAATCGCGCCCGTCGGCCATCTTGCCGGCCAGAAAGTCGTTGATGTCGAGGCTCTGCGACAGCTCTTTGGCACTGATGCTGGCGATGAGCAGCACGGTCTCCACGCGCAGGGGCGGCAGCGTCTGCAGGTCGGCCTCGCGCTCGCGCCCGATGACGACAAGTGTGGAGGAGTCGCGGAGGGCACCTAAGATGAGGTCCGCGTCTAAGGCGAACTGCCGGATGGTGCCCATCTGGCGGCTGATGTCGCTGTTGCGGCGGATGCACCAGGCTACAAGGCCGGGCTCTTTGCTGAAATAGACCCCGCGTCGCTTCTGTCGGAACATCTGACTGACAGTGAGTGTCTTCAATGTGTCTTTGCCATCGATGAAAAGTTCACCTGCCTGTATGAACCAGTCGTCAAATTCGGCTAACGAGATCTGATAGTCCAGATTTTCTGATGAGAAATAATGTCGTTTTGAGTCATCCAACAGGTTGATGCTGTTGGGTTTGTAATCCGAAAGATACTGTTTCTTGGAGATGCGGGCCACCAAGGAGTCTGTGTTTTCTGTGGTGGCATTGCCTAAGACCACCATCAGATCGGTGATGCGTCCGTCATATCCGATTTTGTAATGCCGTTTGGAGGTTTGGTGGGTGTATTTGGTGAGGATTTTCTCTAAGGTGTCCGGCTCGAAGAAGGGCGCCGGTTCGGAGATGAGGATGATGCGGCTGCTGTCGGCGAAGGTGGCCGTGCCGATGGTCTGGTAGTGCATCCGATAGTGCTGGCGGAACAGATTATAGACGGAATCCTGCTTCTGGAAGGCCAGCGTGTTCTCCAGGGTGACATGCTGGTCGGGGATGTACTCCACCCGCATGACGCTGGCGGCCTGCTGCTTGATGCTTTCCACCACCTTGGTGTGCCGCCCGAAGGTGAACAGACTGCCCAAGGCTAACAGGAGGATGACGCCACTGATAATGCCGATACGGAGGGTTTTGCTCATTCGTTTATTTGCGGATGATATTCTGTAACATTTCCCATAACAGACAGGTGGGCAGGCCCATCACATTGTAGAAGGAACCGTGGATGGATTGGATGCCAATGTACCCAATCCACTCTTGTATCCCGTAGGCGCCGGCCTTGTCCAACGGACGGTAGTGTTCCACGTAATACTGTAACTCCTCGTCCGAAAGCTCGACGAAGGTGACACCCGACGAGCGGAAGTCGGTCAGCATACGGTCGGGGGTGGCCACGGTGAGGCCGCTATATACCACATGTGTTTGTCCTGACAGTTGGCGCAGCATCTGCAGGGCCTCGTCGTTGTCTTTGGGCTTGCCGATGATGTTGCCGTTGGCCACCACAATGGTGTCGCAGGCAATGAAGATGGTGTTAGCTGGATACTGGGTCATGTCAATGGCGGAGAGCTTGAGCTGCGAGAGGTACTGCACCACCTCGGCGGGATAGAGGGAAGGATCGTAGGATTCCGTCACATCGGAAGAGATTAGTTCATAATTAATGCCCATGTCGGAGAGCAGCTCGCGTCTGCGCGGCGACTTGGAGGCTAGGTAAATCTTGTAGTTTTTAAGTTCGTCCAATAACATAACCATTGGTTTTAATCGGCGGCAAAGGTACAAATTTAAGGGGAAATATGTTATGGTGTTTTTATGTTGCAAAAGTTTGCATCTTTAAAACAGGAAAGCCGTTGGACTTACTTTCCCGTTCACATTACGTTGGCGGACATGGTAGGACGGAATGGCTTTCCCATACAATATCTCATGTTATGAAGCCAAAATTTCTCTTTAGGATGCTCACTGCAGAACGAGAAATGGTTGTTCAGCGTTTTTTTTGTACTTTTGCAGTTCAATAGCAAGATAGAAAATGCAGAAGCCCTTTTGTTCCATTATTGTGTCGGTTTATAATGAGGAGGCGGTCCTGGAACGTTTCCATCACGAACTTTCGGAGGTCTTGTCCACTATGGATGCCGACTTCGAGTTGCTTTTTGTCAATGACGGCAGTACCGACGGTAGCTGTCAGGTGTTGCGGCAGCTGATGGCTCAGGACCGGCGTGTGCGGGTTATCAACTTCTCCCGCAACTTCGGCCATGAGGCCGCCATGCTCGCTGGCCTTGACCATTGCCAGGGGGATGTCGCTGTGTGCATGGACAGCGACTTGCAACATCCCCCCACGATTCTTCCCCAGATGTTGTCGAAATTCCAGCAGGGCAAGGATGTGGTCACCATGATGCGTACCGACCGCGCCGATGGCGGTCTTGTCAAACGGATTACATCCGGCCTTTTTTACCGTATGATCAACAAAATGTCGGACACCCAGCTGCAGCCGGGCGCCTCTGACTTTTTCCTTTTGTCCCGCAAGGTCATCGATGTGTTGAAGACAGATTACCGCGAACGCACACGCTTCCTGCGCGGCATCATCCAGAACATCGGATTTGAGAAGGACTCCATCCACTATGAGGCTCCCTCCCGCGCTGCCGGCCAAAGCAAATATTCGTTCTGGAAACTTCTCCGTTTTTCCTTCTCGGCTATCGCCTCGTTCTCCAAAACCCCACTGAAGATAGGCATCTATTCGGGACTGTTATTTGTCCTGTTGAGCGTCATCCTGATCATCTATTCCCTGATCATGTGGATTGTGGATACGCCTGTTTCAGGTTATACCACTCTGATTATCTTCCTTAGTGCTTTTGCAGGTATCCAACTTTTTGTTATCGGGGCTATTGGCTATTATATTGGTTTTATCTTTGATGAGGTGAAACAACGTCCTCTTTACATTATCCAAAGCATTGAACAGGAACAATCTGATGATGAACAAGGCTGATACGTGTCATGCGGACCATGCTGTAGTGGCAAAATGTGTAGGTGCTTCCCTGACCGTGGTGGCCACCCTGGTGCTCTTCCGCTTTTTTTTCGGGGCCGGGGCTTTATCCAATGCATGCCATCTCCTGTTCTCGTCTCATTCGGAGGACATGATAAAGGACATTTATACCACCACGTTCCATACAAGGTATGACAGCACTTTCACCCATTGCACAGCCATGTGTTACCCGTATGGTGAGCATTATACCTATACCGGCTTGCAAATTTTGGTCTCCGCTCCGTTGCAGCTGCTGCAGAAGATGGGCGTGCATGACGCATGGAAGGCCTGCCTGCCGCTGATCAACGTCTATGTCATTCTGTCTGTCATCCTGTGTTCTTTGTTTTTGTACCTGCTATTTCTCGAATTTAAGATACCGCCGATTCCCTCTGCTTTCGGGGCTGTTTTCATTACTTTCCTGATGCCGCAAATGATGCGTGTGGGCGGCCATCTCTCGCTGTCGTATCCGTGTGTCATCCCCATGGCCTTGTTCTTTATCGCGCGCCTCCATCGAACCCACCATTGGAAATGGTCTGTATGTTATGGCGTTCTACTGCTGACCAGTGCGTTGTCACACCCGTATTACATGGCCTTTTTGGCAGACATCTCCGTCTTTTATTTGGTTTGTATGCTGTTTACGTATAAAAAGAACCAGTGGACTGTTTGGCATTTGGGCTTGCATTTTATAATCCAGTTTGTCTTGCCGGTCATGCTGTTTTTCTCCCTCTCCTCTTGGGGTGATTCTGTTGTGGATAGAACATCCGTTGCAGATGGAATGTTTTATTACCGAGCCCGGATGGAAGGACTCCTGTTGCCATTCCATAGGCTTTTTATGATTGGCCCCCTTCGGAGTATGGGTCTAACCCCCCCCGAATGGGAAACCCTTTCCTATATCGGTGTGGTAGCTCTTATTGCTTTCATAATATGGTTGTTACGTATTATATGGGATTTGATTCACCTTCGAGTAAACCATCTTTTACGACCTACCGACAATCCGGTACTCAACATTTTTCTTTGGGCCTCAGTGCTGCTCACGCTTGTGGCAACGGTGCTGCCGGTCATCACGAAGAATCATCCTGACATCGTCAATCATCTGTCGGCGTTAGCGCAGTTGCGCGCCATGGGTCGGTTGTTGTGGTTACCCTTTGTAACTCTCAATGTGCTAGCGGTTTGTTGGGTATGGGAATGGTCTGCAGGCTTCCGGAAAAAAGGGTATAGGGCTTTGACCCTTTTGTTGGTGTGTGTGGCGTACAGCTATGAAATATATGCATACGCTCCGCTGATGAACCATGTGGAACCCTATCCCCAATGGACGGATTATGATAATGAATTATCTGATAATCAATGGGTGAAAAAAATAAAACCTTCAGATTATCAGGCTGTTCTCTCCTTGCCTGTTTTTCACGTGGGCTCCGAACATTATTCTCTGCTTGCGCAAGATGAGGCATTAAAGCTTAACACGTATGTTTCCTTCAAAACGGGACTTCCCCTTATTTGCTGTTATGGCTCACGTAGCTCTGTTTCAAGATCATACAACTGTATTGAACTTGCGTGGGAACCGTGGAAGGAGTATAATATTATCCAAGATCTGCCCGATGACCGTCCTCTGCTTGTTGTTTCACTTCCGGATTATAATGTGTTGAACCAGAATGAAAAAAGGATTTTGAATTATGCGGATTCTCTATTCTCCACGGAGAAATTCGTCTTGTACAGCATTCCCGTTTCCAAATTGCGCCAGCTGTGTAGGGATTATCAATTGGAAAGAAAGATGTTGTATGATAATGCTTTAAAAGACGATGTGCCCTATTATTTCAAAACATGGGATGAGAAAGACTCGGGGATGTTGGCGGCAATGTGCAATAAACCGGTTTCCCTGTATGATGATACCATCGACCCTGCTTGGGGTGACAGTGTGAATATATCATTCTGGATCCCAAATTATCTTGATGACTTGATGGGACGCAATATTGTTTCTATAATGGCCGTGACTGCTGACAGCAGTGAGGTCCAGTTGGCGTGGGGCAACACATACTATTTTGCCACCGCTGTGGATGGCAGGGCAGGATTGGTGTCCATACCGATACGTTTTCCGGAAAAGGCGGTTCGTCTGTGCGTTGAGGCGGGCAACAAGCGTCTGCCCACGCGGCAAGTCTCTTACGACAGGCTGCTCATCGCCCCGCAGGGCAGGAACGTGGCCTTGCCGTATGTTCAACAAGGTGATACTATCAAGTTGCTGAACAACATTCCGTTGAGGTGATCAGTAACGACCAATTCCCAACACTTAATAATGCCTGAGCTCATCCTGCCCGAAATGAAAAACGGAGACTCTGATGTTGTGCTCGTCCCCGTCCAGCAAGAACCATGGATTTCGGATAGGGTGGGTGGCGTTGCGCAGGATGTGGATCTCCCGGGCGGGTGTGTTGCCCTCCGCGCACATGATGGCAATCTTCCCGGCTCTGTTTTTGGCCACATCCACCACGATCAGGGCGTGGCCGTATTGATGACCGTCGCGCGCGGGATAGACTAGCACATCGCCCGGCTGCACCTCTAGGATGGCCCTGGGCTCCGTCTCGTGATATAGCGAGAAGGTATTGCACACCCCATAGATTTTTTTTAGATACTGCTCGAACGCCTCTCTGTTTTTGCCTCCCTGATACTGCAAATTCTGGCGATTAACATCGGTGAAATGGATGTCCGTGTATCGTCCTTTCTTGTACAGATATTCAGCCCGGAGCCGCATTGTGACGTCCGCGCACTGCTCGGCGTTGGATAGTAGAGGCATGTCCACCACTGCTGTGGAGAGCCATTGGTAGTTGGCATCCCCGCCGGTGTAAAGCTGTACTTTGCTCCCTTTGGGCTTCAACGGCAATGCGCGAAGAAAGGAGGTGTAGTCGCCCGCCTGCGCCGCCACGCGTTTGTACCCGATGGGCGCGGGGATGTCGCCCACGCACGTGGCGTTCCACCTGTTGCTGGCCTGCGAGGATTTCATCCACCAAACCCAAACGCCTCCCGCCAGCACAATGGCGAGGAGCACAAGTAGAAGTACTATCCGTAGAGGCGACGATTTTCTCATTTTTCCCGTCCGTATTTTTTATGCAGTTCGTCGAAGTATTGGTCGGGATTAAGTTCGTATGCTCGGTCAAAACTCTCTCCAAAGTAAAGGCTGTACCGGCCCATACCTTTATAAAAATCTTCAGGTGGGTTATTAGGATGATTTTTGATCATCTCAAAAGTTTGCTCTATCATATCCAAAGCCCATGGCGAGCGATATGCCATCAAGGCTGAGAAGAAGTATCGCGAACGGGATGTGTTATGTAGTAATATGGGATATAAAAAAGAGTCTCTGATTTCTGACAACAATGGTTTGAACTGTTCGTGCGGCCATTCGGCGACAGCCAACAAGGCACACTCGGTCAAATTCCTTTTTTGATAATGATAATCTACGCCAGCACTTTTCGAAGTCGTGTACCAATAATAGATCCAGTCGTCATCGGATAGCCTATATTTACGCAGGTTCTCCAGTACATAAACCGTATCCTCTTCTCGTTGGAATCGTGCCAAAGCGATAAGCGCATCGCCATCGTGCTCTTCTACATACATTCTTTTTACTATTGAATAATATTGGTTCTCAGCAGGCAGGGATTCCAGGAGTTTGGCTCTTCTTTTAAGATGTCTTAAATCTGGGGCGAAAAGCAACGAGTCAACGAGGCGAAGGGAGTCCTGCTCGGAAACTAAATTGTTTTTAAAGAGTTCCTCTATCAGGAAGTTGGCTACATTGTCATGCTCGCAAACATCACCGTAGCATATTAAAAACGAATTCTTGTTATGGAGAATGTCGAAAACCAAAGGTATAGCCAAATCACTCTTCCGTTCTATCAAAATTCTTCCTGCAATGGCTTTGACAACGGATGAAGTATTTTCTCGAGCTATTTTGTTTAGTGTTTTATCATCAGCATGGCGCGCCAGAGTTTGTGTATGAACCCAGCATCTTGGAACGTTGTCCCAACCGTCAGTCCCCAAATAACACACATAATTGTATTTCCGAATGCTGTCAATGGCTTCGTTCACTGTGTTTATTTCTTGTGCCACCAACGGACTGGCCGCGCATAACAGCCTAAGGTGTAGGACGATGATGAGGGGAGCGTTGGGTTTCATCAGAATGTCTTATATCACCGTAATCTTTTTATACCGAATACGTTTCGGTGTAACATTGCCTAAACGCATTTTCTTGTTCTCCTCGTATTCTGTGTAGCTGCCCTCGTAGAAATAGACCTGCGAATCGCCCTCGAAGGCGAGGATGTGTGTGCAGATACGGTCCAGGAACCAGCGGTCGTGGCTGATGATGACGGCGCAGCCCGCGAAGTTCTCCAAACCCTCCTCCAGGGCGCGCAACGTGTTGACGTCGATGTCGTTGGTCGGCTCGTCCAGGAGCAATACGTTGGCCTCCGACTTGAGGGTGAGGGCCAGGTGCAGACGGTTGCGTTCGCCGCCGGAGAGCACGCCGGCCTTCTTGTTTTGTTCGGTGCCGCTGAAGTTGAAGCGCGACAGGTAGGCCCGCGAGTTGATGAGCCGTCCGCCCATCATAATCTGCTCGTTGCCTTCCGAGACTACCTCCCAGACGCTCTTCTCCGGGTCGATGACGGTGTGTTGCTGGTCGATATAGCCCACCTTGACGGTTTCGCCCACCTTGAAGTCGCCGCTGTCGGGCGTGTCCAACCCCATAATGAGACGGAAGAGGGTGGTCTTGCCGGCGCCGTTGGGCCCGATGACACCCACGATGCCGTTGGGCGGCAGGTTGAAGTTGAGGTCGTCAAACAAGAGCTTGTCACCGAAAGCCTTGCGCACGTGCTGGGCCTCGATGACATTGTTGCCCAAGCGCGGACCGTTGGGAATGAAGATCTGCAAGGTCTCTTCTTTCTCTTTCACGTCTTCGTTGAGCAGTTTGTCGTAGGCGTTCAAACGGGCCTTCGACTTGGCGTGACGTGCCTTCGGGGCCATGCGTACCCACTCCAGCTCGCGCTCCAGTGTCTTCATGCGCTTGCTCTCCTGCTTCTGTTCCAAGGCTAAGCGGTTCGACTTCTGCTCCAGCCAGGAACTGTAGTTGCCTTGCCAGGGAATGCCTTCGCCACGGTCCAGTTCAAGAATCCAGCCAGCTACATGGTCAAGGAAGTAGCGGTCGTGGGTCACGGCGATGACGGTGCCCTTATATTGTTGCAAATGAGCCTCTAACCATTCCACGGATTCCGCATCCAAGTGGTTGGTGGGCTCGTCAAGCAGAAGGATGTCCGGCTCGGTGAGGAGCAGGCGGCACAAGGCCACACGACGACGTTCGCCACCAGAGAGGTTCTTCACGGGCGTGTCACCGTCGGGACAGCGCAGGGCATCCATGGCACGCTCCAGCTTGGAGTCCAGTTCCCAGGCATCGTATTGGTCGATGAGTTCGGTGAGTTCGCCCTGCCGCTCGATGAGCTTGTTCATTTCATCGTCGCTCATCGGCTCGGCGAATTTCATGTTCACCTCCTCATATTCTTTTAAAACATCCACAATCTTTTGCACGCCCTGCTGCACCACCTCCTTGACGGTGAGGTTGTCGTCCAGCTGAGGTTCCTGCGGCAGATAGCCCACGGAATAGCCCGGCGAGAAGACCACCTCGCCCTGGTACGATTTGTCGATGCCGGCGATGATCTTTAGCAACGTCGATTTGCCTGCGCCGTTGAGACCCAACACGCCGATTTTCGCTCCGTAGAAGAAGGAGAGGTAGATGTTTTTGAGGATTTGTCTTTGCGGTGGAATCGTCTTACTGACGTTCACCATCGAAAATATGATTTTCTTGTCGTCTGCCATGATTTACAATTAATAATGAACAATTAATAATTAAAAATTAGTGGTTTTAAAGTTGGAAAGAATGTAAATAATAACGTTCATAGTCTCTTAACTTCTACGCCGAATAGCTAACATTCACCTTTAAGGTTTCGAATCCGTTCCAACGCTTCCCGTACGTTGGCGCGTGGGGTGCCGATGTTCATGCGCATGAAGCCTTCGCCGTCGGGACCGTAGTCCATGCCGCTGTTGAGTCCCACCTTGGCTTTGCGAATGAGCAGGTCCACCAGCTCTTTGTGGGGCAGGTTCCAAGCTCGGAAGTCGAGCCAGAGCAGGAAGGAGGCTTCGGGGCGCATCATCTTGATTTCCGGAAGGTTCTGTTGCAGATATTGTTCGGTGAAGTCAATGTTGCCGACCAGATATTCAAGCAGTTGCCGCCGCCATTCCTCGCCCTTTGAGAAGGCGGCGTCGGCGGCCACGTAGGCGAACAGCGTGCCCAACGAGAGCTCGTTGGCATCCAGAAAGCCGAAGAACTGCTTCTTGATGTCGGCGTCCGGCACGTAGCACACGGAGGAGGCCAGCCCCGCCATGTTGAAGGTCTTGCTCGGCGCGATGAAGGTGATGGAGTTGTGCAGTGCCTCTTCCGAGACGGTGGAGAAGGAGGTGTGTGTGAAGCCGGGCAGGGTGAGGTCGGCATGGATCTCGTCGGCGATGACGAGCACGTGCTGGCGGTGGCAGATGTCGGCGATCTGGCGCAGCTCTTCCGGCGACCAGACCGTGCCGCCAGGGTTGTGCGGGTTGGCGAGGATCATCACCTTGCAGTCTTTGGCCTTCTCTTCCAGATCGTTGTAGTCGATGGCGAAGCGCCCGTTGACGGTTTTCAGCGGACTGCTCACGAACACGCGGCCGCTGCGGTGCGGCACGTTGATGAAGGGCGGATACACGGGCGTGGTGATGAGCACTTTGTCGCCGGGGTTGGTGAAGGCCTGCAGCACGAAGGCGATGCCTTGCACGATGCCGGGGATGAAGTGGATGTTTTTCCACCGGGTTTCAAGGTGGTAATGTTCCCGCATCCAGTTGAGTACGGCCATCTTGTAGTGCTCCGGCGCGAAGGTGTAGCCGAAGACCTCGTGACTGCACCGCTCGCGCACGGCGTTCACGATGAAGTCGGGTGTCCGGAAGTCCATGTCGGCCACCCACATGGGCAGCACATCGTCGGTGCCGAACACCTCGTTCAGCATGTCGTGTTTCACGCAGCTGGTGCCGCGGCGGGGAACAATCTCGTCAAAGTTGTAAGTGGTCATCAGAATTGTTTTTGAGGTTGCAAAGGTAGCGTTTTTTTTCTTATTTTTGCGCCTTTTATATTATGCTGGGTATTGAAACGGATCATAAACGGATTTTCGGGCTTGATTTCCTCCGAGCTGTGGCCATATTCCTTGTGGTGCATGGACATGGCGCTTCTCTTTTGTTGGATACCCGTCTCTCGTTTCTGACAAAAATACCTCTTCCGGATGTGGTGGATATCTTTTTTGTGTTGACGGGCTTCCTTATCGGCGGATCGTTTCTTTCTTATGCGGAAAAAAACACGGGTGTGGATATTCGGAAGACGTTGCGGTTTTATGTGCGCTCGGCCTTGCGCATTCTGCCCTATTATTACTTGATTCTGATTGTGTATCTGATATTGGTGCATAATCAGTTGGTGCCAGGAAACACCGAATCCTCGCCCGTCTGGCAATTTGCCACTTTTACGCAAAACCTGTTCACTCCATTCTGCGATTTCTATTGGGAGTCTTGGTGTTTGCCGATACAATGGTGGTTTTATATGTTTTTCCCGCTGCTCATGACGCTTTTCTCCGGACACTTCGGCTCGCGCCGTCTGGTTCCTGTCATCTGTGCTGGATTCATTTCCGTATCTATCCTGTTCCGAATCTTGGTTTCTGGCCACGCTACGGATTTGTTTGGGTGGGATGTCTGGATTCGGAGGACGGTGGCCTCGCGTTGTGATGCCGTCTATATCGGTGTGTTGGCCGCATGGGTGCAGATGTATGCGCCTGATGTGTGGCGGCGTCACGCTTTGAAAAGCTTGCTGGTGGGTTTGGCCTTGTTGGTGATGCTTGTCTTGATAACGCAAAAACCGGGCACCATTTTCAAGAATGTGTTCAGCTGTACGTTTCAAACGGTGTCATTTGCGATGCTGCTTCCGTTTATGTCGTGCAAATCCAAGGCCCGCACGGCATGGGGCGGTTTTGTCTCGCATATAAGCGTGCTCTCGTTTGCAATGTATATGGTGAATCTGGTGGTGATGCAGCTTATATTGGCAAACTTCAATGAGTTGTTCCATCAATGGGGCGCTTGGGGTTACGTGGTCTATTGGATGATAGTCCTCGTTTTATCCTATTTGCTGTATATGATGGTGGAAAAACCGTTTATGAAACTTAGAACACGAGTGTCTTTATTTGGATAATTTTTTTATAACTTATTAAAATACAATAAAATGCAAACAAGAATCGCCATTTTAGGATACGGCAACATTGGAAAGGCCGTGGAACAGGCCGTTTTGGCCGCTGACGACATGAAGTTGGCCGGCATTTACCATCATAATGACAATCTTGACGCCATTGATGCGGATGTGGCGGCACTCTGTACGCCCACCCGTGAGGTGCCGGCATTTGCAGAGAAACTGCTGGCCCGCGGCATCGCTACGGTGGACAGTTTCGACATCCACGGGCAGATTTTCGATCTGCGTACGCGTCTGATGCCCGTGGCGAAGGAACACCAGGCAGTCAGCATTATTGCTGCCGGCTGGGATCCCGGCTCCGACTCGGTGGTGCGCGCGCTCCTGCTGGCCCTCGCCCCCAAAGGCATCACCTACACCAACTTCGGTCCTGGACGCAGCATGGGTCATACCGTGGCCGCCAAGGCAATCCCCGGCGTGAAAGACGCCCTCTCCATGACCATCCCGCTGGGCACGGGAATCCACCGCCGCATGGTCTATGTGGAGTTGGAGGCGGGTGCGGATTTTGCCACCGTGGAGAAACTGCTGCTGCAGGACGACTACTTTGCCCATGACGAGACCCATGTCATCCCGGTGCCTTCCATAGATGCGCTCAATAATGTGGCGCATGGTGTGCACTTGACGCGCTCCGGTGTGAGCGGCGACACTCACAACCAGCGCTTCGAGTTCAACATGGAAATCAACAACCCGGCTCTTACGGGACAGGTGCTCGTGTCGTGTGCGCGTGCCGCCATGCGTATGCGTGAGGAACAGCATTACGGCGCCTTCACCATGATAGAAATACCGCCCATTTACCTCCTGCCCGGCGACGAGGAAATGTTGATTCGGACATTGGTGTAAGGACGGAGAATTCGTGGAATGGAGATTTTGTGTCGGGATGTCTGAAAAATGACTATCTTTGCACGATAATAAAAAATGACGGTTTCCCGTCGTCCGGACAGGCGGGAAATTGTTGATTTGTATGCCGGAAAAAAACGAAGAAACATGTATGACAACGAACGCGGGCTCTATATTGCCCATTGTGCGGAAGGCGCACTCTCCATACAAGGGAAAATGGCCAATCGGCACGGCCTTATTGCAGGTGCCACTGGAACGGGCAAGACCGTCACTTTGCAGGTGATGGCCGAGTCGTTCAGCCAGGCAGGCGTGCCCTGCTTTATGGCCGATATGAAAGGAGACTTGTCCGGCATCAGTCAGGCGGGTGCCCTCAGCAGCTTCATCGAGAAGCGTATGCCGGAATTCGGCATCGAGTCGCCCCAGTTCCAGGCTTGTCCCGTCCGCTTCTATGATGTGTACGGCGTGCAGGGCCATCCGATCCGCGCCACGGTCTCCCAGATGGGTCCCCAACTGCTGTCGCGCATCCTCGGCCTCAACGAGACGCAGGACGGCGTGCTCAACATCGTTTTCCGCATCGCCGATGACCGTGGGCTGCTGATCCTGGACCTGAAAGACCTGCGCTCCATGCTCGACTACGTCTCCAAACACGCCAAGGAGTACACCACACGTTACGGGAATATTTCCACGGCCACGGTGGGTGCCATCCAGCGGGCTCTGCTGCAACTGGAGAACCAGGGCGCCGACAAGTTCTTCGGCGAACCCTCTTTCGATATCCACGATCTGCTGCAGACCGAAAATGGGCGCGGCGTGATGAGCGTGCTGGCTGTCGACAAGCTTATGCTGCAGCCGAAACTCTACAGCACATTCCTGCTGTGGCTCCTTTCCGAACTCTACTCGACACTGCCCGAGGTGGGCGATCCGGATATTCCCAAGCTGGTCTTCTTCTTCGACGAGGCGCACACACTGTTTGAGGACACCTCCAAAGCCCTCACCGACAAGATCGAGCAGGTTATTCGCCTGATCCGAAGCAAGGGTGTCGGGGTTTATTTCATCAGCCAATATCCCAACGATCTGCCAGAGAACATCCTTGGTCAGCTGGGCAATCGTGTGCAACATGCCCTGCGGGCCTATACGCCCAAGGACCAGAAGGCGGTGCGCGTGGCCGCCGACACGTTCCGCGCCAACCCGGAGTTCAAGACAGAAGAGGCCATTTCCACCTTGGAGACCGGCGAGGCATTGGTCAGTTTTCTGGATGAGAAGGGTGCTCCCGGCATCGTGCAGCGGGCCAAAATTCTTTTCCCATTGTCCCAAATCGGGGCCATCACGGAAGAACAGCGCCAGACGAATATTCGGATGAGCCGGATTTATGGGAAATATGATACGATGGTGGATGGCGAGAGCGCCTACGAGATGCTGATGAGGGAGGAGCAATCAAACCTGCCGCAGGCGCAAGATGCGGAGGGTAATCTGCCTAAGACATCGGAGAAAGAGACTGCCGGAAATGCCAAGAAAAAAGGCATCTTCTCCAAGGTCCTGAAAGCTGTTATCACGGCCCTGACGGCCACCTTGGGCACCATCGTGGGCACGGCGGTCAGCGATAAGGTGACCGGAAAGAAAACCAAAAAGACGTCATCCACTGCCGGCAGGGTGGTGAAGAATACGACTTCGGCGGCCACTCGGACCATCACGCGGGAAATCACCCGCGACATTCTCGGCAACCTGATCAAATAGTGAGCCTTTAAACAAACAAGAATGAACTCGACAAGACAACAGAAAATAGCATCCCTGCTCCAGAAAGAACTGGCCAACCTGTTTCTGCAAGACAGTAAAAGCCTGTACAACTGCATGATAACGGTTACGAAGACCACCATTACCTCCGACCTCTCCATTGCGAGGGCTTATCTGAGCATTTATATGGCTCCGGATAAGGATGTTGTGATCAAAGCCATTCGGGAGAACACCAAAGACATCCGTTTCCGCCTCGGCCAGCAGATTAAGAACCAGCTGCGCGTGGTTCCTCATTTGGAGTTCTTCATCGATGACACATTAGACTATATGGAGCACATTGACAGCCTTTTGAAAAAGTAGAATTGGAATTATCACAGCAGAAAACGGCCGGCTTCATTGCGTTGCGATATGTTTTCTCGAAGAAGAAACACAATATCATCAACGTCATATCTCTTGTTTCCATGCTCGGCATCATGGTCAGCAGCGCGGCACTCGTCGTGGTGCTGTCGGTGTTTAACGGCATGGAGGAGATGATTGGCGGCTGGTTCAACTCTTTTAACCCGGATTTCAAGATTACGCTGGTGGAGGGCAAATCCTTCCCGGTGGATTCCTTCCCGATGGATGCTTTGCGCCAGATGCCGGAAGTGGAGGCTGTGGAGGAGGTGGTCAGCGATATGGCCCTCATCACCTATAATGACCGGCAGGAACTGCTGAACATTAAGGGTGTTGGGGATGATTACATTTCCAGAAACCGGCTGGACGAGATTCTCATAGATGGCAAATTCGCCTTGTGGCAGGGTGAACAGCCCTGCGTGGTGGTGGGTGCCGTCGCTGCCGGCAAGCTCCAGATCAACCTGCTCAACTACGAGCTGATGAAGACCTATTATCCCAAAAGGACGAAAAAGAACTTGGCGCAGGCGATGGACGCCTTCAATACGCGCTACCTTTTCCCTATAGGGGTGTTCATGTCGAACACGAACTATGACGATGATGTCATCTTCTGCCCGATAGCGTTCGCCCGCGACCTGATGCACTATGAGGGTGAGGTTACCTCCGTGGAGGTCAAGCTCCGCCCATCGGTCCATTATGCGAAATGTCAGAAGGAGGTGGAGAAAATCGTGGGTGCCCAGTTCAAGGTGCAGAACAAATACCAACAGGAAGCCTCTCTCTTCAAGACGATGCAGTCCGAGAAACTCATCATATACATAATTCTCGCTTTTATCCTGTTGGTGGCCGCCTTCAACATTATCGGCTCGTTAGGTATGCTGATGCTGGAGAAAAAGGAAGATATGGCGGTATTGCGTCATCTGGGTGCTGGCGAATCGTTGATCCGGCGCGTGTTCCTGTATGAAGGTGTGATCGTCTCGTTCGTGGGTGGATTGCTCGGGGTTTTGCTTGGTGTGGTGATCTGCCTGATACAGCAATTCTTCCATGTGGTGAAAATCGGTGACGGCAGCACCGGCTACATCATCCCGTATTATCCTGTGCATATCCGTGTTACGGATCTCCTCCTTGTGCTGCTTACAATCTTGCTTGTGAGCCTGCTCACCTCGTTCCTGCCAGCCAGAAAGTTGAAACAAGCCACCTCAAATCCCTATATGTCATGAAGAAACTGCTCTTTATAATCCTATGTGCAGGCCTGCTGTTACCCTCGTTCGGCCAGATTTCGGTTGGGCGCTTCCGCAGCCACATCCCGATGCACGCCTTCCATTCCGTGGCGGTGGCCCCGGACTATGCCTATGCCGCCACCAACAACGGCATGATGCTGTTGGATTTGTCCACGATGGATGACAAGAAACCTGACCTGCAGTCATGGACCAAAGTGGACGGCCTGTCTGACATTGACATTGTCAAAATCTATTATGATGAACCCCATAAATGCCTGCTCGTATGTTATCGGAATGGAAATCTGGATTTGATCAAAGAGGATGTCTTGTATAATGTAAGTGACATTAAGAATAAAACCCTCAGCGGATCCAAACAGCCTTCTCACATACGCGTGACGGGAGATGTGGCCTACATCTGTTATCCCTTCGGGGTGGTGCTGCTTGATTTGAACGATCTTCTTGTTTTAGATACGTGGTTCACCAAACGGGACGGTCGGCAGTATAGTGTGACGGATTTCACGAAAACGGATGACGAATACTACATCAGCACATCCGGAGGCCTGTTCCACATCCGCGCCAATCATCCCAATCCGGCCAATTTTATGGAGTGGATTCAGGATGAGATGGCAGGAGATACGGAATACGACCACATATTTTTCTTCGGCGGGAAGCTCTTCGCCAACAAGAACACCAACAACCCTTCCTCTGACGGCTCTGTCCCTGACACGCTTTTTGTGCAGGATGGGAGACGGTGGGTTCCTACGGATTATGTGACGTATGACCTGCGTTCCCTTACGGCTGCATACGGACATCTGCTGATTAGCAATTGGGATCATATTGATATGCTGGATGATAACCTCAATTTGGAGAAAACCTATCACTGGTATCAGGTTTACGCATATCCCGACAACCAGGAGGCGATTTTACAGGGGCAATACATCTGGGTGGCCGATAACCGGTATGGCCTTGTCCGTATCCAAAAGGAAGATGAGAACTACAAGATATTCACGGAAAGTGGTCCGTATGCGGGTAGTGTAGAGGGCATCAGTTGCGAGAAAGGGGTGGTGGCAGTGGTGCCTGGTTCCCGGAAAGGTCCGGCGTATATTCAAGGATTCTTGTACCCGTCCGTCAGCTGGTTCGTTAACCAGAAGTGGGATTATGCCACCAGCTTCCGGGATTATGATCCGTTGCATACCACCTTTGACCTAACGAATGTGGTCATCAATCCCAATAATGAATCGGAATGTTACGTGGCATCGTGGGGCAACGGCCTCTTCCATTGTGTGAACCATGAAATCGTGGAGCATTACAACCCACAAAACAGCCTTCTTGACTCCACCGCCAATGGTTGGGTGTTCGTGTCGGGGCTGGCATACGACAGATATGGCAATATTTGGATGACAAACAGCCAGTGTGACAATATGTTGAAGATGATGGAGCCCGACGGCACGTGGCACGAGTATAACATCACCCAAGGGGTGCTCACGGCTTCCCCCGCTGGCGTGGTGGCTGAGAATTTGCTGATTGATTCCCGCGGATACAAATGGGTGAACTTCCCCCGCGACGACAATGTCAACCGCTATCATCTGGTGGCCTTTACGGAAAGCGGCACCTATGACAACCCAGGGGATGACAAGTTCGTGCGTATCAATATGAATGCCGCCTCCGAAGTCAACTCCACCAATGTCTTTTGCATGGCAGAGGATCTGGATGGTGAGATCTGGATTGGCACAGATAAGGGCATCAAGGTGATTTATTATCCCGATAAGGTCTTTGATGGCAATGTCTATCCCAAGAACATACTTTTGGAACAGGATGGATACACATCTGTACTGTTTGAGTTTGAGGAGATTACCGCCATTGCGGTGGATGGCGCAAACCGCAAGTGGGTGGGTACGAGCAAGGGTGGCGTTTTTCTGATCAGCGAAGATGGCACGGAGGAACTGCTTCATTTCACCGCAGAAGATCACCCGCTGTTTTCCAACCAGATTTCTTCTATAGGCATTGACCCCTTGAGTGGAGAGGTCTTCTTCGGAAGCACCAAAGGACTGGTCAGCTACCGTGGTGCAGCCACGCATGGCTCTGAAGATTATAGTGATTTGCTGGTTTTTCCCAATCCAGTACGGCACGGCTATACCGGTCCGGTGGCTGTTAAGGGGTTGAAGAGCAATTCGTTATGTAAGATAACAGACGCGGCCGGACGACTGGTTTGGCAGGGCTACAGCAACGGTGGCGAGCTGGTGTGGAATTGTTTGGATCATTTTGGCAGACGGCCGGCTACAGGGGTCTATTATGTGATGGCTTCCGATGAAAACGGCAAGGAGAAGATTGTATCCAAATTCCTGTTTATTCATTAGAATGGATATGGTATGTTGATTAATACCAAGGGAATAATACTCCATTCGACGAAATATTCCGACACCTCATTGGTGGTGAAAATCTATACGGAGGCTCGGGGCACACAATCGTTCATCGTGAAAGGGATTTTCGGGAAGAAGGGCAAGCTGCGTCCGGCACTCTTTTCCTCCCTGGCATTGGTGAATCTGACGTTCGATGATAATCCGCGCCATAACTTGAAATTCATTCGGGAAATGTCGCTCCAGCAAACGTCATCGGACCTCTCTTTTGATCCGGTGCGCAGTTCCATCCTGATGTTCTACAATGAGTTGTTGTACAAACTGTTGCCCGAGGCGGGGGAAGATGTTGTCCTGTACCATTTTTTGGAGCAGGAGATATCGGATGTGGCCGGGGTGGGGGAGTTGTTTCCCGATCGGCCGTTGCGCTTTATGATTCGCCTGAGTGTGGTGCTGGGTTTCTTTCCGGAAAACAATTATTCGGAGAAAGAGTGCCATTTTTCCTTGGCAGAGGGCCGTTTCCAATCCTACTATGTGGATGAGCGCAATGATCTTCCGGAGGAAGAGAGTCGCTATTTGTCGCAGTTGATTTGTGACGATGAGATGGTGAGGGCGGACCGTACCCTCCGGAACAGTCTGCTCCGTTATCTTATACAATATTATATAATACACAACGAGCAGATCAGGACCATCGAGTCGGTGGATGTGTTGGCAGCTGTTTTGCATTAGGATTAATCGAATTTATTCGTATTTTTGCGCCTCCAAAAACAAAAGGAAATGGGCGAAGAACAATTTATCGATTATGTGAAAATTTTCTGCCGTTCGGGCAATGGTGGCTCGGGCTCGGCGCACCTGGCGCGTACGGCGCGCAATCCGAAGGCCGGTCCTGATGGCGGCGACGGTGGCAAGGGTGGCAGCATTATCCTGAAGGCTAATCGCAATCTGTGGACGCTGCTGCATCTACGCTACACCAAGCACATCTTTGCAGAGAACGGTGGAAATGGGCAGAAGAACAAATGCTTTGGCAAGAATGGTGAGAATGCGTACATTGAGGTGCCCCTTGGCACGGTGGTGCGTATGGTTGACACCGACGAGTTTGTCGGGGAGGTTCTGGAGGATGGCGAGGAACTGGTGGTGATGAAGGGTGGTCGGGGCGGCCTCGGCAATGTGCATTTCAAAAGCCCTACCATGCAGACACCGCGTTTCGCACAGCCGGGTGAGGAAGGCGTGGAAGGTTGGATAAGCCTGGAACTCAAAGTGTTGGCGGATGTTGGCCTTGTGGGCTTCCCGAATGCTGGCAAGTCCACATTGATCAGCCAATTGTCAAATGCGAAACCTAAAATCGCAAACTACCCCTTCACTACGCTCACGCCCAACCTCGGCATGGTGGCTTACCGCGACTTCCAGTCGTTCGTCATCGCCGACATTCCCGGCATTATCGAAGGTGCCTCTGAAGGCAAGGGCATTGGTCTGCGATTTTTGCGCCATATCGAGCGCAACTCAGTGCTGCTTTATATGATTCCCGTCGTCTCGGAGGAGGGACTTCGCACGGTGGATGAGATTGTGCGCGAGTGGAACATCCTCCGTCACGAACTTGAGGCTTATAATGATGAACTGCTTGACAAACGATACCTTGTCGCCCTCACCAAATGTGACCTTACCACCCCCGAGGAGGTGAAGCGTCTTTTGGCAGAATTTCCGAAAAATATTCCCGTTATGAACATTTCATCCTTGACAAATTTTCATCTAACCGAGCTGAAAGACCGCCTTTGGTCTCTTTTGACGATGTAAAAATAAATCATATTACATTGATTATCAATAAAATATGTTTTTGTCAATTTTTTTAGCGAAAAAAAGTCCATATAGGGTTGGCATATTGAAAAAAAGTGTATTTTTGCGCCGTTAAAGAACGAAAGTAAAAGGAGATAGAAAAATGGCAAAGAAAGTAAAAGAAGCTCGTCAACAGGTTATCCTGGAATGTACGGAACAAAAGGCAAGTGGCGTTCCGGGCATGTCAAGATATATCACGACGAAGAACAGAAAGAACACGCCGGATAGATTGGAATTGATGAAATACAATCCGTATCTGAAGAAAATGACGTTACACAAAGAAGTTAAATAATAAAATCGTAGAGAGATGGCAAAGAAGGTTGTCGCAACATTGAAAAGAGAAGGTGGCGTTACCTATACGCGCGTCGTGAGAATGGAACGCTCACCGAAGACGGGGGCTTACACCTTTAAAGAGGCTGTGATTGACTCCTCCACTGTAAAAGACTTTTTGGCTAAAAAGTAATATTTTGTTTTCATGGTTGAAGAAAGGTTCCCCTCCCGGGGAGCCTTTTTTCGTTTGTGGGGACGCCTCCACGTATTGTTTTTTTCGCTATCTTTGCAACTGCATTTTATCCCGTTCCATCGGGGGCATTTCTAAACTTTACAGGTATGGGATTCTTTTCTATATTTTCAAAAGAGAAAAAACAGGAGCTGGACGAAGGGCTCCAGAAATCCAAAGAGAGCTTTTTCGCCAAACTCGCCAAAACGGTTGTCGGCAAGTCCAAGGTTGACGACGATGTGCTGGACAACTTGGAAGAGGTTCTGGTGACCTCCGACGTGGGGGTGGAGACCACGCTGCGCATCATCGAGCGCATCGAGGCACGCGTCTCACGCGACAAGTACATCGGCACTGAGCAGCTCAACGCCATTCTAAAGGAGGAGATTGCCGGCCTGCTGTTGGAGAATGACATCGAGAAAGCCAATGATTTTGTAATCCCGAAGCTGGAAACCCCGTATGTGGTGCTCGTGGTGGGCGTGAACGGCGTGGGCAAGACCACCACCATCGGCAAGCTGGCCTATCAGTTCAAGAAAAAGGGCTACTCTGTCACGCTGGGTGCCGCCGACACGTTCCGTGCCGCCGCCATCGAGCAGTTGGAGGCGTGGGCCAAACGCGCTGACGTGCCCATCATCACCCAAAAGATGGGTGCCGACCCGGCGGCAGTGGCCTACGACACCGTGGCGTCCGCCATCGCCCGCAAGAGCGATGTGGTCATCATCGACACGGCCGGCCGCCTGCACAACAAGACAAACCTGATGAACGAGCTTATCAAGATTAAGAATGTGATCCGCAAGCTCGTGCCCGACGGTCCGCATGAGGTACTGCTGGTCCTCGATGGCTCCACTGGCCAGAACGCCTTCGAGCAGGCCCGCCAGTTCTGCGCCGCTACCGAGGTTAACGCACTGGCCATCACCAAGCTGGACGGCACCGCCAAGGGCGGTGTGGTCATCGGCGTGAGTGACCAGTTCCAG
>JAIKYR010000120.1 GCA_024682995.1 Bacteroidales bacterium
ATCGACGGCAAGCCTGCGAAGAGCGAATACCGGCACTTTCTCATCAAGACGGTGGTCGGTGCCAACGACTTCGCCTCCATGGAGGAGATTATCTACCGTCGCTATCACCGGCTGTTGGAGGAGAACAAGCCGTTGCCCGACTTGGTGGTCATCGACGGCGGCAAGGGACAGCTGACCTCCGCCTGGAACGCCTTGAAGGCGTTGCACATCGAGGACCGTTTCATGATGGTGGGCATCGCCGAGCGGTTGGAGGACATCTACAAGGTCGGCGACCAGTATCCGATCTATATGGACAAGCGTTCGGAGGCGCAGAAGCTGTTGCAGCACGTCCGTGACGAGGTGCACCGTTTCGGCATCACCCACCACCGCAAGCGTCGCGCCAAAACGAGCATCGCCTCCGTGTTGGATGACGCTCCGGGTATCGGAAAGGTGTTGAAGACCAAGCTGTTGCGGGAATTCAAGAGTGTTGCGAAAATCAAAGCCGCCACCGAGCCCGAATTGGCCGCCGTCATCGGTCCGAAGAAGGCTGCCGATTTAAAGGCATATCTCAACCAAAAATAGCCGAAGTTTAGGTTTTGGTAAAAAAAACTGTGTTTTCTGCAGAATTTTTTTTCTCATATAAAAAAAAATGTATTTTTGCAGATTGATTAGGTATGTTGAGTAAATTTGTATTATGCTGATAATTAGCGTTTAACGAGATTGAAGGGTTGGAAAGGAATGTCAAAAATAGTACGTATATAAATATTTATAACAATAAAAAACAGTTAGTATGAAAAAAGTAACTACGCTTTTGAGAGGATTTTTCCTCCTCGTTTGCTGCCTCGCGATAGCGAGTTTGGCAACGGCCCAGACCAACTGGGGCGGATGGTGCTATCGCGATTACAGCAGCAATGGCACGTTCACGGTGCCGGCCAACTGCACCCAACTCTACATTGAGGCTATCGGTGCCGGCGGCGGCGGCGGTAATGCTGTTGCACCGTCGATATTGACACCGAATCACACCAGTACCGGTACTGGCGGTGGCGGCGGCGCGTATGCCCGTAAGCACGTCACAAACCCGTCTGGCAATTACACCATCACGATTGGTGTCGGTGGTGGTCCTGCTGCGGCAGGTGGTGCGACCACGGTGACCGGTACAGGCTGTAGCATCACAGCCGGCGGCGGCCAGCCGGGTCAAAGCGATATACACGGAACTGGATCAACTGGAACTGGTGGAAGCGGCGGCTCGGCCTCTGGTGGTGATGCAAACCACTCAGGTGGACGAGGTGGTAAAGTTTGCGACAACAGAGATTCTGAGGCAGGAAGTCTTCATGACAGAGTCGGTTCTGGTGCCGGTGGCGGTGCCGCCGGTGGAAACGGTAACGGTGGCTATCAGGATCAACCTACAAATGACCATGCCAATTCAACAAATACTGTAGGTGCTGGTGGCGGTGGAAGTGTCCACGGGTTATCCAACAACTACTCCTCTGTCTCCACGTGGTACAAAGGTGGTAATGGAGGAGCAGGCAAGGATGGTGGTTCCGGTTGGGGAAATGGCGATACTGGCGGTTATCCCGGCGGTGGTGGAAGCGGTGCTCGTACGAAAGGATATCAAGGCGATAAGTCTGGTGGTCGCGGAGCCAACGGCTTCGTCCGCGTATGGTTCTACACCGAGAAAAGCGAGCCGCTTACGGTCAGCATTGAGAACCAATCCACGACCTGTCCCTATACACTGAAAGCGACAACTTCCAACTACCTCTTCACCAACACGCTCCAATGGAACACGGGAGCAACTGGCTCAACTCTCGCCAATCTGAGCCCGTCCAGCAATACCACTTACTCAGCTACGGTGACGGACAAGCACAACTACGCTTCACACACCTGCCAAATCACCAGCACTGCAAGCATTGAGGTGAACAAGTGTCAGGATTGCGGCGTCACCATCGCTTCTGCCACGGCTTCAGCCAGCGAGGTTTGCGTAGGCGGACCCTCTTTTCTGTCCGCCACGCTGGAGTCCGTTGACCCCAACGCCAGTTATGCATGGTCTGTTAACAATTACGATGCCAGCACAAATACTTCTTTATCTAATTATTTGGTTACACCTACCAGTACTACCACATACGCCATTAAGGTGACGATTACCAAGGGTACCTGCACAGCCTCCGACACGCGCAACATCAAGATAACGGTGAACGAGAAGGTCGATCCGACTTTCGCCTCCTTGTTCAATGACGGATATTGTGCAAGCACTCTCCCGGCAGTTGACGACCTCCCGACTACTTCCGACAATAGCATCACGGGAACTTGGGCGTACAGTACTTCCGATTCCACGTACACGTTTACGCCCGGTTCGGATCAGTGTGCTAACAATTTCACCAAAAAGGTCACGATCTCCGACGACCCGACCCCGGGTAACATTGAGCCCGACATCGTGGTTTGTGACAATCAAACGATCTACACCTTCAACAATGCGACATCCGCCGCGGGCGGCATCAACGGCTCCTACGCCTGGCAGGTGAGCCTCGATCAGAACACCTGGGCGCCTATTCCCAATGCCAACAGCGCTCAATACGCTCCCATGACGGATCTGACCGCCATGGCCACTCTGTTGGATGCCAATGCCACGGGTACATTCTATTTCCGCAGAGCTTGGACGAACGATTGCGAGGACGTCTATTCCAACGTTCTCTCGTTAGACAACCCGGGCACGCTTGCTTCCGGCGCTATCACAGCGGATGGCAATCAGGCTGGCGAGTATTGTGCCGATGCAACGGTGACCGCTACTTTGACGGCAAATCCGGAAGCAACGGTTGCATCCCCCTCTTTTACTTACCAATGGCAGTCCAGCACGGACGGCACAACTTGGACGAATATTTCCGGCGCAACGGCTAGTAGTTATAACGTCTCCCTCAACCCGGTGCAGAAGATCAGCTACCGTTACCAGGTGAAATACTCCACCTGCGATTGGATGACCTCCAACAACACGTATGACATCACGGTCAAGGAAATTCCGGACGTGAAGATCAACAACGTGAATGAAGCTAGCGTCCTGCTGTGCGCGGGCGGCTCGGTTGAGGTGACCGCTTCTGGCGCCGACTCCTACAAGTGGAGCGGCAGCGGTTCAACAGCCAATCCCGCCACCATCTCTGTTGCTGGCACTTACATCGTCACCGGTACCGCCTCCAACGGCTGCCGAGACACAGCCAAGGTGACCGTCACGGAGAAAGCGCTTCCGACTGTGAAAATCAACGGTGAGAGCGCTTACACCCTTGAGAAGTGTGCAGGTGCCACCGTTGAGCTGACCGCCACTGGCGCCGTCGACTACACCTGGTCCCCGGCTGATGGCCTGACCATTACCGATGCGGAGCACGGCTCCACGGCCACCCTCACGGGCACCGGCAACTACACGGTCACTGGCGTCGATGCGAACGGTTGCTCGAACACGGCCACCGCGGCCATCACGGAAAGTGCGCTTCCCGTGGTCAATAGCATCACAGCTCCCACGGACCTTTGTCCGGGCAAGACCTCATACGAACTGCAAGCGGACATCACCTCCAGCGCAGCCATCGACACCTACACGTGGGGCGGAAACGCCACGGGCAACACTGCCACGGGTACCGTCACCGCCACGCTGCCCAACTGCGGACAGACTTACAACTACTCCCTCAAGGTGAAGGATGTAAAGGGCTGTGAAAGCGCCGTTAAGACCGGCAGCTTCACCACCACCACGCCCACGATGACAATCGGTACGATCAGCAGCATGGAGGCTGTCAAGAGCGCTGAGAATTGCAAGTACTACGTCCCCTCCCAAGATGATTTGAATGCTGCTGTGAACAGCGCCATTACCTCCACCACCTGCGGCAATACGGTGACCCTCAGCAACATCAATCCTGCCGCCGGCTCGCTGATTGATGCCACCACGACCGTTACGGCTACTGCGACGGATATGTGCGGCAATACGGAAACCGTCAGCATCGAGGTTACCGTTCCGACCGTCACCTTCTCCATTGATCCTACTACGGAGACCTTCACGCTTCCTTACGGTGCTGCCACCATGGACGTCACGCTTACGAGCACTCCCAGCTTCGAGCCGAGCGATCTCCCCTACACTTTTGAGAACAACCTCCAAAACCCGCTGGGTGTAGGTACGCATAACATTACGTGGACACTGAAGGACGAGTGCGGCAATCCTATCACCACCGCTGTCGAAGAGGTCAATGTTGTCCTCCCCGAATGTGAGAATGCGGTCACCCTCGACGGCTATGACTATCCGGTGGTGCGCGTCGGCTACGACTGCTGGTTCAAGGAGAACGTGAAGGCCACCACCGATATTGCGGATGTCGTTGCCTACAAGAATGATCCTGATACCTATAAAGACAAATTCGGCATGCTCTACACTTGGCATGCTGCCGTGGCGGCAGAACCCGAAACGGGCAGCGAAGAAGGCGGTTCCGGCTCCGGCCCTGCCTTGATGATGCCGATGCCGATCCCGCCCGTGAATCCTTCCGAACGCACCCAGGGTATCTGTCCTGAGGGCTGGGCCATCCCGACCGTGGAGGATTTCCAGCGTCTATTCGTCGCTGCTGGAAGCAATGTCGCCTACCTGAAAGATCTGGATGCGACCACCTGGACAACCGGCAAATGCGGCATAGAGCCCTCTACCGGCTTCGATCTTCGCGGCGCCGGCTACTACCTCAGCAGCATCGCCGCTTTCCAGGATTTGCTCAGCAACACCCGTTTCTGGACCGACAAGGCCGGCTCAACGGCCAACAAGGCCACCTGCTGTGAGTTCAACTACTACTGCGACGAACCCATGTTCAAGGAGATTTCTTCATTCGACAAGGTGAGCGTGCGTTGTATCAAGATCAACACGGACCTTCCCACGCCTCCTCCCACCACCGAATGCCCGAGCCTGGGCACCACCGTTATTGAAATTATCAACCCTGTTGTGACCGGTTATGGTGAACTTGTCAGTGCCACATACAAGGCAACCACCGAAATCATTGATTACGACGCATCCAAAATCCAGTCTGGATATTACCTTATCAATGCCTACGATGGGGGTACTCCGGTTGAACTTGAAGTTACCGGAACGGTCAGTGAGAATGGTCTGGTGGCTGAGTTGCCCTTTAATGAGGTCGTGTTCTTTAACGACTATACCGGACTTACGATTACCCCTGTGCTGATTGTTACTTGCGAGAATGCAGGCGGTGAAGAAATGTTAGGAGAACCTTTGACATTCTCTGACGATTGCCCTGAATATACCTTCTATAATTATGTCCGCACTGCTCCTGAAGGGATAGATGCTCATGCACTGATAAATCACTACGATGTCAATGCCATTGATCCTAATCAAATCAACTGGACAATATCTTCCGATGTGGCAACCGACGCTCCCTATTCGTTTATGAGTTCTAACAATACGGATATGGATGCAGAATATGTTCACATAGCCGAAATCTACGAGTCCAATTCCGACCGTTCCATTCAAGATGGATTAATTTCCATGAACATCATCCATGAGAATTTCCCCAACGCCACTACGCTGACGTTTGTCCCCTCCATGGTGGTCACATGCGACAATGAGACCCGAACGGTAATAGGTTTTCCCATCACCATCAATTTACCCACATACGATTATACTTGTCCGACCGTGTCCAGCCATGAATTTGAAATCACGCTGGTTGACGGTAATTATACCGGTGAAATCCAATTCGAAGGAACCAACGAGGGTACGAGTGTGAGTGGAGAGTATTATATTTCGCCCTATAATCAAACTTATGGCCCCTCTAAATTTATCATGAATGGAGACATGTACAATATCACTGCAGATAACAAAATCATGGTTCACATTCCTGTCAATGCTCAGGGCCTTCCCGGTGAATTAAGCGAGGGACAGTCACTTACCGTCATCATCACTATTGATCATGGTGAGTGTGCTGGAGCGCAGGTTATTGGCACCTACGAGGCTCCCGCCGCCCCTGTTGAATGCCCGACGATTACCGACGATGCGTTCGAGTTGGAGAAGGTCAATAGTAATTATTATGCTGTTATAGATTACGAAGGTGGATCTGGCAATGAGACGGTCAGTGGCTCCTACCATACCTCGAGTGATGACGAAGAAATTGACCTCCAATTGAATGAAACTTTGTGGCTTGATAAGACTGAACATACCATTACTGTTACTATCCCGTTTGCGAATGTCGAACTTGAAGAGGGTGATTATCTTTATGTCTCGCTTACCCTTTCCGATCAAGGGTGTGAAGATATCGTCATGTCCGGCGAGTACTTTGAGGAACCCGAAGAGGAACCCGTTCCTGAATGCCCGAATACTGAATATCCTGAGCTTGATTTGGAAAAGGGCAATAGCTATTATGTTCAAATTCCCTACACAGGCGGTTCCGGCAACGAGACGGTCAGTGGTGTCTATTTTATAGGCGAAGTTATGGGCGAAACTAATAATCCTCTTAATAATCAATCCTTAGTGCTTGATAAAACTGACAAAACCATTACGGTTTCTATTCCGTTTACGGAAGTCACCCTTAATCCGGGACAGACACTTGGAGTTGTGCTTACCCTTTCCGATGATAATTGTGATGGTGTAACCATATACTCTCAGTACACGGAGCCCACTGTCTCTGTTGAATGCCCGAGCATGGGTGCTTCGAATCTGCCAGAAACCATCACCCTTAGCGATCTCACCATCACCACTCCCGTTACTGACTTGGCGGATCTGAGCGTTGTCACCAGCTACGGTTACCATATTGTAGCAGATGTTAATATGCCCAATGCTGATCCTATTGCCTATGAAATTACGGTGGACCAAGCCACTACGCAAGTGAATGTGCAATTGACCACCTCTCAACTCAGTATTTCCGCTGACTTGCTTGGCTTAGTTCCTGCTGAATACCAGAACTTATTGCCGCTGATGCTTCAGAGTGGATATGCATCTGTCTCCATCACGCCGTTCATCAAGGTGTCCGACACTTCCTGTGGTGTTAACGGTGAAATCACTGGCGAAACGATAGTCTATCTGGAACTCTAATGATGATTGCCTAAATGAAACCGTGAAGATTTTGGGCAGAAGGGTGTTGATGAATAGAGAGTCCCTCCCTCCGCCCTTAAGACAGAAAGTGCATTAAGAATATAAAGTAAGGGCGTGGCCGCGAGCCGCGCCCTTTTGGTTCAATTTTCTTATTTTTGCCATCCGCCCTTGTGGATGATTTGATTATATTAATTAATTGCAGATGAAATTGTTATGAAATGTATTAAACTTGTCCTTTCCATTGTTTTGTTCGCCGTGACCCTCACGCTTTCCGCTCAGGACACCGCGCTCACCTATCCGGCCACGTATGTGGAGACTGTCGTGGACGCTGCCACGCTACAGGCGCTGTCGCACACTTTTTCCGTGGACAAGGTGCGGCGCAATGTCGACAACACCTTCGATACACGCATCAGCTTGTCGTATAAGGAATTCGATGCTTTTCGGGCGTTGGGCATCCCCTACACGGTGGCGCCGCGTTCCCGCGCATACGTGCAGATGGCGCAGAATTACGACGAGATGACCTCCTCCTGGAGACGTTACCCCACGTACAACACCTATCTGGCTATGATGGATACGTTCAGG
>JAIKYR010000022.1 GCA_024682995.1 Bacteroidales bacterium
CTGTGATTGCGGCGGGATGCCAGACCGAGATTGACATGGAGATGCCCGAATACGAGCCCAAACTGGTGATTGAGGGAACCATTGAAAACGGGCAGCCCGCTATCGTCATGCTGTCCAAGAGCATCTCCTATCTGGCAGAAATCGATTTGGACTATTTGCGCGACAATGTGATGATCACGGACGCGGAGGTCATCGTAACCTCCTCCGACGGGGAGAGCGAGCGCCTGACCTTCCAGTTCTGCCCCGAGGCCCCATTGTTCTTCGCCTTTAAGAGCATGAATCTGAAAGGCAAGGAGAACACCACCTACACCTTGACCGTGAATTATGCAGGCGAGCAATACACGGCAGAAACGACTATCCCGAGCACCTTCGCGTTGGATTCCATCCGCTTTGACAACCCCTCCGAGTTCGTAAACTCCGACTCCATGCGGGTGATACGGGTTCAAATGACCGACAACCCCATAGAAAACAACTACTATGCCTTTTCGGTAAAAGTACACTGCCCGGTGTTCCAAGACCGCCTGTGGGTAAGCAGCATCCCTGTGGCCTTCGACGACAAGACCTTCAACGGACTCACATTCAACTATGAGATAGAGCGCTACGGGGTATCCATGCTGTTCGCTTCAGCCATGTCGGAAGAGGTGCGCAAAGCCTATTCGCGTATGACCTTCCGTCCGGGCGATACGGTCTATGTGCGTCACAGCCAGATGGACTACGGCACCTACCGGTTCATGATTACGGGTGGCAGCGAGGCTGTATTGGGCAGCAATCCCTTCACCAACCCGGCACCGGTCGCCTCTAACATAAAAGGAGAGCGTGTCCTCGGCAACTGGAGTGGATTCGCCTCCGCCGTGGACACGCTCATCTGGTAGTATTCCCGCCAGCCTGAATCAGCTGACTATTGGATTTGTCCTTTCAAATTGATTACTTGAACGGAATTGTTCGGGTCGTTCGTGATGACCTCAAGAGAGCCTTTCTGCAAACCCGGACGGGTGTTGGCCCTGAAGGTAATTGTAATGTTCGTGGAAGCACCAGCAGGAATCTCCATCAACTGCGCACTGGCACGGTAATAACCTGTGCTCGAAGAAAGGGCACGGATCTTCAGCGGGGTCTTACCCTTGTTGGTCAGCGTGACAAAACCTTGCGTCTGGGCATTCTTTGCCACGGAACCGAAATCATACTCCAAAGCACCCAATTCTGCCACAGGAGCGTTTTTCAGCTGCTTGGTCGTCCATTTGGAGAAATCCTCCTTGACATTGATAGCGTAGTGCAGCAGCTTGCGAGACTCAATGGAATCGTTCGTCATATAGATGACCGTCTCTTTAATCTGACCGAACTGGCCACATTTGGCGGCATCAAATTCCAGAATAATAATACCTTCCTGACCAGGATCGAGTTCCGTGCCGAAGCTGCGATAGACCTCCGTAAGATACTCTTTGGGAGCATTCATTTCAAACTTCACCGGCTTTGTCCAGAAGTTGCGCACCTGGAACGTATCTTTCACTTTCTGGGTGTTCAAAACGTCAAGCTTGACATTGGGTTCGAAGAAACGGGCCATACCGTTGGATTTGGTGTAACCGGCTTTCTCAAACTCTGTCGGGGGGCGTTTGATAACCTCGCCCTTGATGAAAATCATGTGCGGGGCGCTGTTGCTGCCGTCCGTGAAACGAGGCTCGTTGGTCGTCACGCGGATATTCTTGTTGAATCCGCCGGGACGGTTATAGGGATTGTACGTGGCGTCAATGAAGCCCTGCTGGCCCGGAGCCACCGGATCCTTGGTGTAATTGGCGGCAGTGCATCCACAACCGGGACGAACATTCGTCAGTATAAGATCCTCCGTACCGACATTGGTGAAGATGAAACGTCCGGTAACCTTTCCACCCTCTTCCTTGATTTTACCAAAATCATGTGTGGTCTCTCGGAACTGAATCTGCGGCTGGGCGAAACAGAGAACCGATGCCACAGCCAACAACATGGTTAAACAAATCTTTTTCATTTCTTATTGGTTTTTAATGGGTATTAAAATTAAGCGCGCAAAGATATAATTTTTTCACCTAAAGCGGTCAAATCCACACCGTTAAAATCCCCTGAAGACATCATCAGGAAAACAGTTTCTTTATCATTGACTTTCAATAAATTATCAATCATAGCCGCTGAATCGTCAAACACCTGCAGATCTTCCCGTCCGAAGGCGGTATAGATATTTTCGGAAGAAAGCGGGGGCAATTTTTTCAGAGCCACCGCCTCCGGGGAGAAATAGACCATAGCTGTATCGGCCAAATCCATCGTTCCCCTGTACTGGGTCAGAAACTGCTCTGTGAGGCTGCTGAAGGTATGCAGTTCCATGCAGGCCACCAGCTTGCGGTTCGGATACTGCTCACGCACGGCGGCCAACGTAGCTTTCAACTTGGAAGGCGAATGGGCAAAGTCCTTGTACACCGCACAGTGGTCATTCTTAGCCACCAGTTCGAGTCGCTTGGAGGCTCCCTTAAACGAGGAGATTGCCTTATAGAAGGCCTCATCCCCCACCCCAATTCCGGCACAGGCATAGCGGGCGGCATTCAAATTGGTGAGATTATGTTTTCCAAAAATATGAAGCGGAACATCCCCGTATGCCGTTTCCAAATATGTTACACCATTCTGGATGTGATACGGATGAACGCCGTACGGCTGTCTCTTCGTTTGGGTAATCTTTCCGGCCAACGTCCTCAGCACCTCGTCATCTTCGCAATAGATAAAGCAGCCATCCGCCGGTATCATCTTGGCGAAAATCTCAAACTGCTCCACATAGATGTCAAAGGTCGGGAAGACGTTCACATGATCCCAAGCAATGCCACTCACAATACCGATGGTGGGCTGATAGACATGGAACTTGGGTCTGCGGTCGATGGGTGAGGTCAGGTATTCGTCCCCCTCAATCACCATCACACGAGCCGTGTCCGACAGGCGGACCATCACCTCAAAGCCGTCCAGCTGTGCACCCACCATGTAATCACATTCTATATGATTCTGCTGTAACACATGGATAATCATGGAGGTTATGGTCGTTTTGCCATGGCTTCCCCCGATAACGATGCGCGTTTTATCTTTACTATGTTCATAAAGATATTCCGGATAAGAATAGATTTTGAGACCCAGTTCCTTTGCCTTCAAAAGCTCGGGATTGTCGATGCGGGCGTGCATTCCAAGGATGATGGCATCCAACTCCGGAGTTATCCGTTCGGGATGCCAACCGATAGAATCCGGCAGAAGGCCATAGCGAGCCAACCGTCCACGTGCAGGCTCAAAGATCTCGTCATCGGAACCTGTCACGTGGTCACCCTTGAGATGCAGTGCGATGGCCAGATTGTGCATAGCACTACCGCCGATAGCTATAAAATGAACATTCATAGTGTCAACACTCTTTTTATACAGATTATTTTTTCAAAACCTTCGTCCACTGGGAACCGGCACGAAGCAGATACACACCGGCATCCAGATGGTTCATCGGGATGGAACCTTCCAGACTGGTGATCTTGCTTTCAACCACCACGCGGCCCGTCATATCCACCAGCTGAACAGTCGAGCCCAGCATTTGCTCCGACACGGTGAAGTTCAGCACATCGGCGACAGGATTCGGATAGGCCTGCAGCCATTCGGTCTTGGCATTGTCATGCTGCGTCACTCCTGAGCTGGGAAATTCCGCACCATCCACCACCCGTGCGTCATACGACACCTCGATGTAGTTCTTGAAGTTGTTGAGATTGGCCAGCACCACATAGGTACGGCCACTCGTATGCGTCGGGATATTGAAAGTGCCGTCGGACAGGGAGCCGAAATCGAACTCCACGTTACCCGTGCGGGTGGCGTTGCGGAAGGAAGCGATCTCGCTCTCGCTCACCACATACGTGCGTAGGCCAGCCAACGCACCAGTGCGCTCGTAGAAGGTGGAAGACTGCGCATCTTCCGGATTGGAATCCGAGGTCACATTACGGGCATCCAAGGAAATCTGAAGGCTGTTCTGGGCCTCGTATGCCTCCTGCGTAGAGGTGATATTATAACGGGCAGTTTGAGCGGAAGCCGGTATCTGGAATGTCTTGTTGTACACATGTCCGGCTGTGGTATTGGTCGAGATCAACACATAAATTTGTCCCGATTCGGTAGGGAAACTGCCATATTTGGAGTGGCTGATTTTAAAATAATATTTCTTGCCTGTGCCCAATTTGACCGAAATCCTTCCCTGTGCATCCGTCCAAAGTTGACCTGCCGACAGTTTGTATTCCGTACCATATTGCGTGTTGGTGGAATAAAGATTCACCCGCGCCCCATCCACAGGGTAGCCATCCTGGTCAGTGACTGTCAGATTCAGTGTACACGGAGTATTTTCCGAATATGTTTCCGACATATTAAGAAGATGTCCATCAGGCACATAGCCTTGCACCAGAGAGCTATTCCAGCCATAATTTCCATTGGCCTGCATATTCGTCATACCCCAATAGTAAGGTCTGCCTGCAGAACATCCTCCGCGGAAGAACTCGAAATGATGCCATATCGAGTCACCGCCATCATGGATGGCGGCCCAGACGTGGTCATCGCACAAGTCAGCCACATGGATACAGGGGATCAGCGCTGTACGGGCGGCGGACACCACCAACAAGGCATCCTCATGGCAGTTGCCCACATGCTTCCAGGCAATATGGTTCGGCTCGGAAGGACGGTAGTCACTGCTGCTGGTCACATCCTGCGGAACACAGCGGGATGCCCAGTTGCCCAGCACATTCAACGCGCTCTGCGTAGCAGAAAAGGGTCTGTTGAAGAAATAGATTGTCGGATTCTCATCCCAGAGATAGGCCGGCATCTGCATAATCTCGCCCAATCTGGGAATGGTATCAATACGGACCGTGTCACGGGCACCGGATGAGTTGATGGCCACATAGCCCCATGTGTTCACATTTTTATAGCCACGGTAGGCCGTATCCGCCGTATTAACGGCATGGGAATAGTCATTCCACAGATAGTCGCGCCAAAAATAGCCCCACGTACGGGAACTGCTGATAGAGGTCAGGTTGTCCGTGATAGCCAGCACCTCTTGCTCCAGTTTGGGCATCACGAGGAACTGATAGTAGTAATAACGGTCCACTTCACGCCAAATATAGTTGGACCCCTGTTTGATGCGGTACTGCGTTGTGGTGTACCAATCCTGCGTCGTAGTGTCGCCATGTTCCACAATCTGCACATATTGCAACGAATCGGCATGAGTATAAATCCAACGAGCGTTGTCAATCAGGTAGCTCCAGTCGCTGGGCAGGCGCGATCCGCTCAACACCTCCACAGGCAGATACGTGACCACGTAAGCCACCTCGTCCAGATACTTCTTGGGAGCATTGTTAATGACGGTCACCATCTTATTGCGCACCGAGGTGCTGGTCACCACTTTGAATTTGAAACGGAGATCATACTGGAGCCACTCGGGTACCCGACTGATGGCATTTTCAATGTCAGAAGAAAAAGTGTTTCCGAGATGCTCGGTCTCCTCCGTCACCGTATTGCCATCCACAGCGAAAATCAGGGCTTCGCCTGGAGCCAGAATCCGTTTCATTCCCGACACAGGACGATACGGGGCACCGGTACGCACCACCGACTGATAGGGCACCTGCGCCTCAGGCATTGGAATAGGGGTGCAATCCTGATAATTGCGCATCAGATCCTGATAAAACAAATCATCCGGAAACGCTTTGTTAATCCGAACAGATTCCGAAAACTCTTGGGCAAATGTCCATCCGAAGGACATAACGGCCAGTAAAACAAGTAAGAAACGTTTCATATCTATTGTGTTTTTAAATTAATTAACTGTATACAATAACAATATAAAAGGCGGCTAAAATACAAAAAATTACGGAACGCGGAACTTCCCTTCCGACACATGCCGGTAGTAGGATTGCAGAAGGGCTTTCATGTCTGTTTCAAGATTCCGTTGCAAAACACTGCCCACATCCAACACATCGTGTTGCTGGAGCGTGTCATTCGCATTATACACGTAAAGTCTCCGGCTGCCATCAAAATAGAGACTGATGGAATCCGTCAAGCATTGATAGGTCTGGTTCACGCAGTTCACCACCATCGGAGCACGTTCCGGCTCGTTGAAGATGTCACGTCCGAAGGCGAAGTAGGGTTTCTCGTAGCCCATCAATCCCAAAACGGTGGGCATAATGTCCAGCTGCTGGGTCACCGGCTCGTAACGGCCCTTTACGGAGTGGTCCGGCGTGTACATGAAGTAGAGGATAGCGGTGTTGCCCTTGGCCGTGCGTGTCTCGGGGTGGGCCATCTGCGGCGACACATGGTCAGCGACGAAGACAAAGAGGGTATTCTGGAACCACGGCATCTTGGACGCCTTCTCAAAAAACTTTCGGATAGACAAGTCGGTGAAGGCCACGCAGGGTTGCACGGGCGTATTGCCCTCCGGCATGTTGCCGGCGTACGGATCGGGCAAGTCATACGGGTGATGGGAACTAAGCGTGAACACCGCCGTGAAAAATGGCGGCTTCATCACTTCCAGCTCTTCGGCCACGAACTGCAGGAACGGCATGTCCCACACGCCCCAGATGTTGGCCTGCCCCGGCCCGGGATGTTTGGCCTCATAATCCTCCCGATTGTGGAAACGGTTGATGCCAGCCAGCTTGCCAAACGCCTCGAAGCCCATCTGGTTGGCCCGGGCACCACAGAAGAAGTGCGTTGAGTAGCCCTGTTCCGACAATATTCTCGGAAGACCGTCCAACGGCGACAAGGCCTGCGGCAATAAGGCGAACGAGGTTTTATACGATGGTATGGAAGCTAAAATCGAGGGCAGCGCCTCTATCGATTTCATGCCGTTGGCGTATGCATTCGGGAATACAAGCCCCTCGCGCATCAGCGAATCCAGGAAGGGCGTATAGCCGCCCTCCGGATTCAAATGAGGCGACAGGTATTGCGAGTGCTCGCGGCTGAAACTCTCTAACACAAAGATGACGACGTTCTTGCCCGCGGCCACAGGCGCCTGCGACAAAGCCGGATAATGATACGGCGTAAACAGAGTTTCTTCTTCGACCTCGGAGAAATAGTGCGGCACCTCGATCTGGTGGATGCCGATCATGCGCAAGAGACAGAACGGATTGCTCAACGCCACCGCCCCTTTCTGCGGCGATTGCGTATAATAGGCCACATTGCTGATGGTCACCGGACGGGCCTTCCACTCCGTGGAGCCGCGCACCCCAGCCACCCACAGCAGGAAAGAAACCGCCAAAACCAGCGTATTGGTCACATAATAAGCTACAGGATTGGCAATTTCCGTAGGATGGTACTTTATTTTCTTATAAACAAAAACGAGGAAAAAAATCAGCAACGCGGCTAACAGTACCACATACCAATTATCCCCCATCGACTGGAAAAGGATGTCGAAAGTGTTGTCGTTCTCCTCAAAAAAGTGCATCTCCTCCAGCGTAATCCGCTTGAACGCATAACGATAGTAGATCACATCGGCGAGGTTCAGAATCACGATTCCGATCGAATTTGAAATCATATAAAGCCAGAAGAGCATCCGCTGGTAGCCTTTGGTTTCACGCACACGTAACGGCAACAGGGAGAGCAGGATAAAGGGGCGTTCAGATAGAGGATTGAAATCGTGGAGAACTTCAGGGAACCCCAAAAGAGCATCGGAAGCTCGGCGCCCGAGAGATCGCCGATTACCGGACGATTATAAAAGTAAAAAAGGATCTGAGTGATGAGAATACATATATACAATGGTAAAATCCTCATTACCAAGACTGTAAAATCATTCTTCCAGAGTTTTTTCATAGATGCGGATTGAGGATGCAAAAGTAATCTTTTTTTGTATTTTTGCGTTCCCAATCATTGTACCCATGCCGAAAAAACGCATTTTATTCATTGTCAACCCCATTTCAGGGCATAAAGCCAAGCAGAGCTTCCCGAACAGGGTGGCCCATTGTATGGCTTTCGCCAACTTCTTTAACGAAATCGTCTTCACCACGCACGCGGGCCATGCCACGGAACTGGCGGCGGAGGCCGTCGGACGCTACGACATCGTGGCAGCGGTGGGCGGCGA
Source organism: Bacteroidales bacterium (assembly GCA_024682995.1). Taxonomy (GTDB): domain Bacteria; phylum Bacteroidota; class Bacteroidia; order Bacteroidales; family WCHB1-69; genus F23-D06. The sequence continues at coordinate 8,078 of JAIKYR010000022.1, forward strand.
CGGCACCATCAACGAGGTGGCCCACAGCCTCATCGGCACGGAGACCGCACTGGCGGTCATCCCTTACGGGTCCGGCAACGGCCTCGCCCGAAGCCTGCACCTCCCGTTACGGACGGACAAGGCCCTCGCGCTTCTGCCCAAAGGCACAATCCAGACCATCGACACCGCCACCATCAACGGGACACCCTTTGTCAGCGTGGCCGGCATCGGCCTTGACGCACAGACCGCCTACGACTTCTCCCGCGACCCGCGCCGGGGCTTCCTCCCCTACTCGCAATACGCGCTGGCCAACTACCTCCATTTCAAGGAGGAACGCTACAAAATCACCTTCGACGGGCAGTCCACGCTGGAATGCAGCCCGCTGCTCATCACCTTCGCCAACGCCAACCAGTTCGGGTACAACGCCGTCATCGCCCCGCACGCCTCCCTGCAGGACGGCCTTATCGACACCTGCATCCTCAACCGTCCCAACCTCCTTCAGGCGCCCACCACCGCCATGAAGATGATGACAGGACATCTGGACCGCGACCGCCATTTCACAGAAATCAAAGCCCAACAAATCCTCGTGGAACGCGCCAGCGAGGGCGTGGTCAACATCGACGGCGAGCCTGTCGTCATGCCCGCCACCCTCGACATACGAATGGTGCCGGCGAGCTTGAAGATAGTATGCCCGTGCGGCACTAAAAGGTAATTATAATCTATTGACAGTCCCATGTCGGTATAGACTACCATTTTATCATACACTGTTTGGGGCAATGATATAGGTGTTGACCTGATCGGACAATAGTACCGTTTATTATTTTCGTGACACTTCCGTGTCGCAATGGGCTTATTCCCTTTCTATTTTAGAAGGGGTGGCTGTAAGCCGGGGTAGTAATATGTTTTTTCCCTTATACATCTACCCCGCCCTTCGGGCACCCCTTATTAAGGGAAGAAGGGGAGTTGCTTTCGTGCAGCACTAACATGCCACGAACAATAACAATGGAAGATCGCCGTCATTACCCTCACCGGTCAACAACTATATTTATATTATCACAAAAATAAAATTTTGTACGAATGGGAAGCAAACCAAAAGACAAATTAATAAATATCAACATCCATCGATTCCACTTCAGGAATATTTAACAAAACCTCTTCTGTTTGATCACCATACATAATACCTTCAGTAGCAGATCCGTAATCATCGCTGTTTTGTGTAACTGCAGTTCCAACGTATGAACCGTCGGTAATCGACTCATCTTTCTTCGCATGGAAATATGCTCCAACCCAATTTGTACGCCATTCGTACTTCTTCCCAATCTTATGAATATCCAAGACTTCAACATTCATTTTTTTCTGAACACGCTTATATGAAAACACCTCATTCGTTCTTCTCATCTCTTTGCTTGTATTAATATGTTGCTCATTAATGTCCCATGTTGTAACCAGATAGCCATAATATGGGTCAACATTGTTTATTATAACCATACTATCAATAGTGATTGAGAACACCCCTTCCATCTTTTGTACTGTCAAAGGAAGAGCTTTTGTCTCTGTTTCAATAATACCTTGCTTCAACTCATCAACACTTATACCACAGGATGTCAACAAAAAAGCTGCCAATAACAAAAATGCAAACTTATTCATACTCAAACAAATTAATAACGGTTGCAAAATTACAAAAAAGATGTCACAAAACATGATAATTCATCATCAATGAAATATTAATTTTATGGGAACGGAAACACAAAAACACTTCCACGCAGCAGACTTTTCTCCAAAATAAAAATCAAAATTTAACTATTGATTGTTAAAAATAAAATATTAAAATTTCAATTATTTGATTTTCAATGACAAAAAATTTCGCCATACAATTGATAAACGCCATTTCTTGTTGTATTTTTGCTGTCACAAACATTAACATAAAATAAACAATTATGGAGAAAAAGAACAAGATTGAGGAAGCCCTGAGATATGCGGCCAACGCGAAGGAGATCATACAGAAAGCGAACTACGACCCCGAACTGAAGATTTACACCGACAGCAAATACATCAAGATTGCCGGCGACACGCTGTGGAAAGGATGCCTGATCGCCCTCGACGCCGTGCTGGGCATACGCAAAGGCAAAGGGCGCCCGTCCATTGAGAAGTACAAGGAGGCCGCCGGCCAACGCGACAAGAAACTGCTCGCCGCCATCGTGGCAGGCTACGATACCATGCACTTGCATATGGGTTACGACGGGACGAGGAATAAGAAGACATGCGATTCGGGGTTCGAGTATGCCCACGACATCATCAAACACTGCGCAAAACTCTATCCTGCGGAATCTACTGTGGCATGTTAAGGGAACCGGATTTCATGGTCTGGAAGGCTACCATCCAACAACAACAGGCATTTCACGACTGTTTCCTATAGGCCACGTCAAAGTCGGTGCGGGCTAACAACGAGCGACCGAGGGTAACCTCGTCGGCGTATTCAAGTTCCTCCCCCACTCCGATGCCGCGGGCGATGGTGGATATTTTCGGCACTTTGTCTTTCACATTCTTGTATATGAAGAAGTTAGTAGTATCGCCTTCGACGGTAGCGGGCAAGGCCAGAATCAGTTCCTTCACCGTGTCCGTCTCCACCCGTGCAAACAGTTCCTGCAGTCGCAGCTGGTGGATGCCGATGCCGTCCATCGGAGAAATGACACCGCCCAACACGTGATACAAACCGCTGTACTGGTTCGTGTTCTCGATGGCGATCACATCGCGAATATCCTGCACCACACAGATGATGGACTCGTCGCGCTTGGGGTTCGCACAGATATCACACACCTCGCTGTCGGAGATATTGAAGCACCTGCGGCAGAGGCACACGTCAGTTTTCAGACGGTTGATACGGTCGGTGAGCTGACCCACCTCCTCCGCGTCGGTCTTCAGCAGGTGAAGAGCAAGGCGCAAGGCCGTGCGCCGCCCGATGCCGGGCAGCTTGGCAATCTCATTGACGGCATTTTCCAGATTTTTAGAATATAAGGATAGCATATAGGCTTTAGGTTTGCGCCGCAAAAGTACGAAAAAAGTTGATTAAAACCCAATAGACACTGCCCTCGTTATTGTTCCTCCACCGGCTCGTAGTCATCCAGTTCCCGAGCCTGGTCGAATAGTGCCTTCATAGTGGGGTTGTTCCGGGTCAACTTCTTGATGGTCAAATCCTCCGCTTTGTCGTTGGCCAAGCGCAAGTTGTTCTCTGAACCGATTAAAGCATCCTTGATCTTCTGCAGATGGTCTATCGACTTGTCAATCTCATCGATAGCTTTCTGAAACTTCTCGCTGGCAAGACGATAGTTGCGACCGAACTTGTCTTTGAAATCCAACAACTGGCTTTCAAACTTGGAGACATCCACAGACTGGTTCTGGGCGATGGCCAGCTGTTTCTTGTATTCGATGCTCTTCTTGGAGGTCTGGACCAACAAGGTGATGATGGGTATGAAGAACTGCGGGCGGATGACATACATCTTGGGATAGCGATGCGACATGTCCACAATTCCCGTGTTATACAACTCGCTGTCCGGTTCAAGCAGGCTGACCAATACGGCAAATTCACACTTCTTGGCGGTGCGGTCGGCATCCAGCTTCTTGAGGAAGTCCTCGTTCTTGTGCTTGCTGGCCGTCTCATCCAGCTCGTTTTTCATCTCAAACATGATGGAGATGTACTCCGTGTCGCCGTCAAAGTCGCGGAAGATGAAATCGCCCTTGCTGCCGCCGGAGGCGTCGTTGTCCTTCTCGAAATAGGCATTCGGGAAGAGCGGCCGCATGCGGTTGAACTCCGTGCTGCAGTGGATTTCCAACGTCTCGCCCACCATTTTGGTGGACATCTTCGCCTTGAGATCCTTGTAGTAATCGACCTGCTCCTGGGCGATTTTGAGTTTGGACTCATAATCTTCGCGGATGCTCTTCTCCTGCAAGACAGCCCTCGACTGCGCCAGCTGGAGTTTACCTTCCAGTTCCGTTCGGATGCCGGACTCGCGAAGAGAAGCCTGGGATGCGGCCAACTTGGCCTGAGACTTGAGTTCTGCTATTTCCGCATCCTTCGCCTGTGCTGCATCCTTTGCCTGCTGACGCTCCTTGAGCACCGCAATCTCCAGTGCCTTGGCATCTTGCGCGATGGTAGCCTTGAGAGCAGCAATCACCTTGTCCTTCTCGGAAACGGCCGCGCTCAATTCAAACTCACGCTTCTCCCCGATGGCCGAAAGCTGTGCCTTCAGCCGGGCGATCTCGTTCTCCCTTTCGCCAATGATCTTTTCCCTTGCCGATAATTCTTTCTGATGGGCTTGGCCGGCCAGCGCTACACGCGCCTGCTCCTCCGCCTGCTGTTGCCTGTGCAGCTCGGCGATACGGCGGGACACCTCGTTGTTGAACTCTGCATTCTTCACTTGACTGACGATGGAAGCATAGTCGGCTTCGTCCACTTGGAACACATTTCCGCACTTCGGACACTTCAGTTCTTTCATAACGGTTTGATTATAAAGGTTAACAGATTATACTTTCAATGGCAACAAATGGCTTGTTTGATGCCGCAAAGATACAATAAATCGGTTCACGGAAGGTATAGGTGTTGCAACTTATAAGAAAAGCTTATTAGTTCAAGCTTACGGCACTCGTCAAGTAAAATATTGTATCTTTGCCGCGCCAAATTGCAAACAATGAAATCACACACCATACTGTTTCTCGGCATTATGCTGCTGACCTTCGCAGGATGCCGGCAAGAGCAACTTAACTCCTTCGAAGGGCGTGCGTTAGGCACGATATATCACATCACCTACATGGGTGCGCACGACCCGCAAATGCCCGCCCGCGTGGACTCGGTGCTCCAAGAGATCAACGCCACCTTCTCCGTGTTCGACACCAACTCGCAGCTGTCGCGCATCAACCGGGGCGAGGAACTTGAGCCAAACGCCGACCTGATCCACATCATCCGGAAGGCTCACCTCGTGTCAGCACTGACAAATGGGGCCTTCGACTGCACCTGCCAACCCCTCATCGAGCTGTGGGGCTTCGGACGGGAACAAACCACGACCTCGCCAACCCCGGAAACGATAGATTCCGTGCGAAAATTCGTCAACTACCGGTTAGTGGTTATAGAGAGTGACCTACTCACCAAACGGGATGAACGCGTGCAGCTGAACTTCAACGCCATTGCCAAAGGATACGCTGTGGACAAGGTGGCCGAATTGCTCAAACATCTGGGATACAAGGACTTCATCGTGGAAATTGGCGGCGAAGTGGTGGCCGCAGGCCTCAAGAACGGGAAACCCTGGAAGGTGGGCATCCAGGTGCCAACGGAGACCGCCGACGGCCCTGTGGAGAGCAACCATCAATTTGAGCTGACCGACAAAGCGGTAGCCACTTCGGGCAACTACCGCAACTACCGCGAGCGTGACGGCGTGCGCTACACCCACATCCTCAATCCGGCGACGGGACGACCGGAAGAGACCAACCTGCTCAGCGTCACGGTCATCGCTCCCGACTGCACCACCGCCGACGCCTTCGCCACCGCCTTCATGGTGCTCGGACGCACCAACACTGCCAAATTCATCCACTTACACCCCGAACTGGAAGCATGGCTCATTTACGATGAAAACGGCCAATACAAAACCGAACACATCGAACCCAAACAGATAATGGATTGATTTCACACTATTCTATTATCCAACAATTTACTAAAATCATTTAAACTACTACAACAAATTAAAAATGGAAGATTTATCTAAAAAAATAATCGACGCCCTGATGCAGGGCAAAAACGAAAAGCTCAACTACAAGCAGATTGCCGCCAAAGTGGGCGTGTATGACAAGAAAGGCCGCGAGAAGGTAAAAGAACATATCGACCGGCTGATTGAGGCCAAGCTTCTGCTCAAGGCCGGACGCGGCAAATACCGCCTCAACTACAAACAGTTGAAGGGCAAAGAGAGCGGACGCAACATCGTGACGGGCAAGATTGAGATGAAACGCAGCGGCATGGCCTTCGTCATCCCACAATACGACCGCAACGAAACCCACGACGAGTCATTGGAAGAGGATATCTTCATTGCCGACGGCAATCTGGGCAACGCCCTCGACCGTGACATCGTGCGCGTATCCTTATTTCCATCCCGGAAGGGCAAACGTCGTGAGGGACAAGTGGTTGAGGTTGTCCAACGGAGCAAACGCCAACTGGTGGGCACCATCCAGGTGAAGAAGGGTGTGGCCTACTTCATCCCCGACAACGCCTTCTTCCGTCGCGACATCATCATCCCAGGCCGCTTGCTGAAAAAGGCCAAGAGTGGCGACAAAGTGGTGGTGATCATCGTGGACTGGCCGGCGGGCACGCGCAGTCCGTTGGGCGAGGTCATCCACGTGCTGGGTAAGCCCGGCAACAACAACGTGGAGATGCTGGCCATCCTGGCCGAGAACGACTTCCCACTCA
>JAIKYR010000128.1 GCA_024682995.1 Bacteroidales bacterium
GCTCATTGACCATGCCTGGGGGTGGGAACCCTGCACCATTGACCTGGTGAAAGCCTACCGCCCCGAGAGTAACTCTTTCAGCAACGGGCAGGTACTGAGCACTCCCTACCCGACCAAGAAAGCCCGCGTGGTCATACTGGAGATGGCCGACGCCATGTCGCTGAAGCTGGTGGACAAACGGCTCGTCACCGACCAGCTGATGATAAGCATCGGCTACGATGCTGAAAATCTGACCAATCCAACCATCCGAGAGAAATACAAGGGACCTGTCGCGACGGACCACTACGGGCGGCAGGTGCCAAAACCCGCCCACGGGACTATACGCTTAGACAAAGCCACCTCTTCTTCCAAGACCATCCTGAACGAGACCGCCAAACTCTTCGACCGCATCGTCAACCGCGACCTGCTGATCCGTTATCTGAACATCTCCGTGGGACACGTGGTGGACGAACAATTGGCTGTCACACAGGAAGAAGCTCTGCAACTGGACCTTTTCACCGACTACGAAGCCAAAGAAAAAGAGCAACAAAAGGAGACGGCGGCACGACAAAAAGAACGCAAGATCCAAGAGGCACAGCTGGCCATCAAACGGCGTTTCGGGAAAAACGCCATCCTGAAAGGACTGAACTTCGAAGAGGGAGCCACGGCCCGCGACCGCAACCAACAGATAGGAGGACACAAAGCATGAATACGGATTACGACGACATCATCAACCTTCCGCACCACGTCTCGAAAAAGCATCCGCAGATGTCGATGCTGGCCCGCGCCGCCCAGTTCGCGCCATTTTCCGCCCTCACCGGCTACGAGGAGGAAATCAAAAAATCGGCCAAATACGTGGAAGAGGCCTTTGATGACTATCATGCCGCAGAAGACGAAGAATTACCATAAAAAAAAGACGCCGAAAACAATTTCAGCGTCTTTTCTTCGTAGCGAGTAGGAGATTCGAACTCCTGATCTTCAGGATGAAAACCTGACGTCCTGGGCCAACTAGACGAACTCGCCATCGTGTCTCATTTTGACGGTGCAAAAATACACTTTTTTTCGTTTGCTCAGCCAATCTGTTGAAAAAAGGTAAATACTACTCCGTCTTATCCTGTTCAAACCTGAATCCCAGACGTTTACCTGTTTTTATCAAGTTCTGATCCTCGATTTGCAACATGTCATCCACCGTGATAATCTTGGTTTCCTCATAATCCGGCACCAACAAATCGAAATTAATCGTGTAGGTCAACGCAGAACGCAGAATCTCCTCCACCGCTTCCTTGCTGATCTGATTCGTGCTGAAATTGTTCAGCACACGTGACAGTTCACGCTTGCCTTCAATATAATAATGCCCCTCCTTGTTAATCAGAATACGACCGATCATATATCCAAGGTCATTGACACGATTATACTTGAAAGAATCACTTAAAAAGTTGAAAATCTGAATCATACCGCAATAGGAACGGGTTTTGTCCTCCTTGATATAGTTTGAACGCATCACCTCGTGCTCGCGGGAAAACTCAAAGATATTGCTATGCATCAGGAAAACCAACACATCGCCGGCAAACTTCAGCTGGAACTGGTACTGGTTCTTATTCGTATATAAAACCGGCACATCTTCATGGTCATCCGCATAATTGTTGCGGTAAAAATCCTCGAATCCTTTGGCACAATCCTTAAACATCTGCATGGCGTCAAGCGTGACGGCAAACACATCCTGCTTCAATTGTCCTTTGGAAATCAATAAGTTACATAAGGAATCATCCATATTTTACATATATTGGTTTAATGCGGCAAAGATACAAAATAATAGCATGTGCGTCTCACCTGACCTCACCATAAAATTCTCTCATATAACGGTCATAGATTTTCAGAGCCTCACCCAAAGTGTTTTTACGTGGGGATACGGCATAATGCGTGTGGCGGCGAGTCCAATCCTGCTCAAAGGCCGAAAGTTCTTCGTTAAAGGCTTTTTCATCAAAGGATTTTCCCTGACGTGCACATTGCAGGACCTTGCGGAAGAACATATCCCAGCGCTTAGCGTAATAGTCTTTCACCAGCCCACCCCACATGCGGTTTGCGTAATCGTTCAAGACAGGCCCACCCCATATTGTGAGGATTGTCCGTGCCTGCTGCTCAAAATAATCTTTTTCCGCCGGCGTTGTGCCCCACGCGCGGGCATTCTCAATCCATGGCCCGAGCATGAACGAAGGATGCGAGGACAGTAATCCATCAACATCCCGGAAAAGCCTGTCTGCCAATTTCTTCTGTTGAACCATCCCCTTCAAATCCCCCTTTTTATAGGCTGCCGTAAAATTGTCACGCACCGTCATAAAATAGTTGCCCACCCATTGCGACATCAAATTCACGATATCATATTGAAACGCATCTTTCATTCGCGCATCAGCAACCGGATTAAGCAGCTGCCGACATATCCGGCCAAGTGTGTCGTTGGAATAGGAATAAGCGGGCTTCGTGTAGTAGGTACCATGTCCTTCCAGCGACGGCCGGGCCACCAACTGCGTCCCCAACCCATAGAAGGAGTTATCCTTATACACGCTGTCATTCAACAACTTCCATTCCCTATTGAAAAAGGAGTGTCCACAGCGGAGCTGCGCCCAATCGGCCATCCAGGCATCCACATCGGGATTGGATTCCCAGGCGCGAGAGAATAGATACTCATAGATTTGCGGACTTACGTCAAAGGCCTCCAAGGTGGAACCGACTCCAGTCATGTTGGGGCCGGCCTCACGCAGGGCTGCCGACAACCGCTCCTCCAAATCATGAACATTGCCCACCAGCATCGTATTACCACCGAAATTACCCAAATAGCACCATATAAAAGGCTGTCCAAAAAAGGATTCCGTGGTGCGCCACACCTCCGTCTTCTCGCAGAAATAGTCGAGCAGAATGAGTCTCTTGCGGGGCACTGCCGACAGATAGGCCCGCAGGCGTTCCGTAGTCCAGGACTTGCGCTTGTAGTAGAACACCCACGTCATCTGCAACCATCGGGCATCGGGGTCTGCTTTGCGCAAGGAGTAATAGATGTTTTCCGACACATCCGACAGATATTCTGGCTGCCATTTCGGCGGGTCCATCTCATTGAATGGGTCCACCCCATAGATATGGTCAGTGCCGAACATGGCTATCTCCTTCTCCATGAAACGTTTCTGTATCTCAGAGAAGAGCGGGTCGGAAGAGTTCAGAAAATAGGTGGGGGCAAAGCCGCACCAGGCGCTCAGCGGTTTGATGTCCGCTTCCGGATGCATTTCGGCGAAACGGGCGGGCACATGTCCTGCGAAAGCGGGCAATACAGGCGTCATGTCCAACTCGCGTTCCCGCTCCAGGATTCGCTTCTGCAACTCCTTCTGACCCTCTATCCACGACATCGGCAGTGGGCCGCCGAAACCGTCAAGATTGGCCATGCGGTGCCACGGCAGATGCGCCGGACCGGAGAAGTAGCCACGAATTTCCTCATCGGTCAGGCCGTACTCCTTCCACACCTCATACCAGACGGCCTCCTGCCCTGTTATCGCCAAAGGCATCGTGATGCCATGCAACGCCATCCAGTCGATGAAACGCTCCCACTGTTCCCATTTCCACCAGGGCATCGTATAGCCGAAGGTACAGTAGTTGAGGAAGAAACGTTCCTTCACAAGTGCTTCTCTGCGTACCGGCTCTGTAACCTGCGGGTAACGGCTTGGGAGCTCCACCGGCTCGTGCGCGTGCCACGACACATACACATGCGCATAATGCTGCAGGTAAAAATTGAGCCCCATCGCCAGCGAGTTGTCATTGTTGCCCGTAATACAGATTTTACCATCTTTCGTCTCCAACTGGAAATAATCCAACGTGTCGGGCTGGCACACGAACACAAAATTCGTGTCATCGGCACCCAGAATCCGATGGGCGAGACGGTCTATCGGACGGGCGGAGGCAACCTCCAAACCACACAGCATTGCAAAACAAATGAAAACATGTTTCATACTATGGTATTTATTTCATCAAAACACCCTACCCTATTTGCGGGCGCCTTTCAAAACAAAGCCCTTCAACTCCTGGTTGTTGAACTGTCCTTTGAAAAACAGCGGACCACTTTTGTCCGTCTTGCACTGGGATATGACTACATCATTATTGGTACCGGTAAAATCAATCTGCCGATACGGGTCACATGGGATAAAACGGCAATTCGTATAGGTTGCGTGGTTATCGATGTAATAGCGGCGATCATCGTTGCAGTTCAAATAAATCTTACAATTCTTATAATAACGCCTTGCCGATGAAGCTTTCGGGGTGAAACGGACAAAGCCCAAAGTGCATTCCGTATAATGAATAGTATAGGACGCATTTATATTCACATTATAATTCAAACGGGAATTAGAAACCGAATAGCTGTTCTGCGCCTTGTCCGAAAGAATATTAAAACCCAAACTCGCCGGATACTGGTATTTTGTCGTACTCTGCTCAATCTTCTGATCCTGAACAGGAAGCAGATTCATTTTGTTGATGGAGCAGGTGAAGCCTTTCTCCGTCGTGACCTTCAAATTCGAAAGAATGAAATTCGCCGCATGACCGGAACCGGAATAATGGAAATCCAGCCCATCGATTTTCACCTGTGTGATATGCCGGACAGCATATTTCGTGGAAACGGGGCTTTTGACATTAAACAGGTAAACTGTTGCAACATTATCAGGCACATTCACCGTCATATTCCTGATGATCACATTCGGCCAGCATTTCAAATTCAACTCCGGACGGCTGTTCATCTGGTCGTTCAGGTAGCCGGCACTAATCAGAAAGTTGTGCGAACGCGTCACATCGAACACACAGTTCTGGAAAACGAGTTCAAAACCCGTATAGGCATTATACGAAGGTTCAAAGAGGACCGGAACGAAATCCTTGAAGCGGCACCCATCGAATTTCACCGTCCCATAGATGGATGAGAACTGGTTGTATAATTTACTGAACTTGCAGTTTGTCAAGGTTATATCTCTTCCATAACAATGCACATCGAAACGGTTGATGTCACAATCCTTCAGGGAGACCTTGTTCAGATTGTTGGTGCCGAAGATGCCCCAGTTGGCCTGAGCGTTCAGGCGTATGAATTGTGAATTCCATACATTGTTCATTTCAATACCATAGCCATAATAATCCTTGCGGGAGTACGTCCCCTTGATGGTCACATCCTTCATGGTAATGTTCGCACAATCGTAGATATATATGGCCGCATCCGCCGTCATATTGCTGGTCGGCGTATGAATGGTGATATTCTCGAGTAAAACGTTGTTTTGATAGCGGATTTTCAGCAATTTGGTCTTATAAGTGCATCCGGTATCACGCACAAATGTGAGGTTACGTACATATTGCAAAGTGTCTGTTACAGGACAAACAAAGCATTTGGGGCGAGAGGATTCTGTCAGATAGGAAGCCACCGGGGTGTTCTGAGCCTTGCCATGATGAATGAAAAAAACATCTTTGCGGGTGGCTCCATAATCGCGTCCGGCACGACGTTCCACCCAAAGATTCTCATCCTCAACAAGTAAAAGATTAGTCCCTTCCGCTAACGCTTCCACCGAAGTAAAATCAGTTCCTCCCAACAATTCCTTCTCAACCACGATGGGAGTTGCTGTCCCTACCAATTCAAAGAGAAACACTGTTTTATGTGTGTTCCGAGCGGTCAGGACCAAGCCCGAAAAGTCCGTAAATGGAGTTAATGGGATGGGACGTGCGTTCGTCGGAATCTCTATCGTAAGACTGTCTATTCCTGTATAATCCACACCAGTGCCTGCATCAACAGCCGCCTGATGGGTTTTGTACAACACTTCATAACGGTCAGTGTCGGATGCGGCCTCAGCCAAGCCGAAGGAGAAGGGGGAGAGGAGCGTGTCGGATTGCTCCTGCATAACATCTTGACCTATAACAACCTGACCCATAATTACAAATAAAAACAACAAATATATTTTTTTCATGACAAAAAATTACGCACCGCGTGCGGGATCAAAAACAAGAACGGAAAAATCATCCCGTTGGAATATCTCATTGGCCACCCGGCATATTTCATCCGAGGTGATTTCCCGGATTTCAGCAATACTCTCCTCCAGCGTGTCCACCTCGTCGAAGAAGAGGGCGGTATGGCCGAGGGCGAGCATCTCGTTCAGTTTGGTCTCATTGGACAGGGCCATTTGTCCAATAAGCTGTTTCTGGGCATAATAGAGTTGCATGGTGCCCAGTTTCTGTTGCCGCACCTTGCGCAACTCACGGTCCACCAATTCCATGCAGTGGTCGCGGTTGTGCGGGTCGCAGCCAAAGAATATGGAAAACAAGCCAGTGTCAGAAAATGGCGTATAGTTGGCCTCCACGGTATAGGCAAGCCCCTGTTTTTCACGCAGGCTCATGTTGAGACGCGTGTTCATACCTTGCCCGCCCAACAGATTGGTCAGCAGGAGGAAGGGCACACGCCGGTCATCGAGGATGGAATAGGCCACATTGCCCATCATAACATGCGTCTGCGCCGTGTTCTTGCGCACCGTGCGCGTCTGTGGGCGGTACTGTCCGAACGGCGTGCGCACACGCGTGCTCTCCACCATCGGACGGGAGCCGAAGTATCGCTCGCAGAGGTTCACAAGACGCTTGGTCGGAATCCGCCCCACAGACGACAACACCACATTGTCCAAAGTGTAATTCTGGGCTATAAAAGACAAAATGCTCTCCCGTTTCATCCGTTTTACACTCTGACGAGTGCCTAAAATATTCTTTCCCAACGAATGTCCGGAGAACACCAAATCCTCAAAATCATCGAAAATCAGTTCCGAAGGCGTATCTTTATAATAGTTGATTTCCTCCAAAATGACGGTGTTCTCCTTCTCCAACTCCTTTTCAGGGAAGGTGGCGTTGAAGAAAATGTCGGATAGCAGTTCCACCGCACGCGGA
>JAIKYR010000137.1 GCA_024682995.1 Bacteroidales bacterium
CGATACGAGGCGATGGGATTCCCTGTCCCCAACACGCCCTTTGACACCACCATCACCACAGACTGCTTCACGCTCAACCTTAGTGATACGGAAGGTGTGTATTATCCCTCGCATGGCGTGATTATGTATCCTTTTGTGACGTGTCACGAAAAATAGCCAATGACGCTCTTCCCCTTTTGGACCGATTGGGTGTCATATTTTATTAATAGTCTTTGTATCAATAAAATAACTCTTCTTTGGAAAGATTGTTTTATCTGATATATTTTGTATCTTTGCCGAAGAAAAAAAAATCAATCATTTTATTATAAAAAACACATAATCAATTAATTATGAAAGAAGTGCATAATTTTAATGCGGGACCGTGCGTCCTTCCGAAAGAAGCCGTTGAATCCACCATCAACGCCATCCGCAACTTTGACAACACAGGAATCGGTCTGATGGAGATTTCCCACCGTACTCCAGGTTGGGAAAGACTTATGGCAGAAACCCGCCAACTGTGGCGCGACCTGCTCAACATCCCCGACAACTACGAAGTGCTTTTCCTCGGTGGTGGTGCCAGCACCCAGTTCTTCATGGTGCCTGCCAACCTGATGAAGACCAAAGCCGCCTATCTGCAGACGGGCGTTTGGGCTAAGAAAGCCGCCAAAGAAGCCAAGAATTTCGGTAAAACGGAAATCATCGCCTCTTCCGAAGACAAGACTTACAACTACATCCCGAAAGGCTGGACCGTTCCCGCCGATGCCGACTACTTCCACATCACGACCAACAACACCATCTATGGTACCGAGATCCGCAAGGACTTCACCGCTGAGGAGTGCAACAATGTGATGCTCGTCGCCGACATGAGCTCCGACATCATGAGCCGTCCTGTCGATGTGACCAAATACGGCCTCATCTACGGTGGTGCCCAAAAGAACGTCGGCCCTGCCGGTGTCACCTTCGTCATTGTGCGCAAAGACATCCTTGGCCAGATCGGCGACCGTGCTTACATGAACCCGCTGCCAACGATGGTGGACTACCGCACGCACGCTGCTGAAGAAGCCAAGAACATCTCCATGTTCAACACGCCTCCCGTGCTGCCTATTTTCGTGATGCACGAGACCCTCACCTGGCTGAAGAACACCATCGGTGGTGTTGCCGAGATGAACAAGATCAACATGAAGAAATCCAACCTGCTGTACGAGGAGATCGACCGTAACAGCATGTTCGTGGGCACCGTGGCTGACAAAGCCGACCGTTCCATCATGAACCACTGCTGGGTGATGGCTCCCGGTTACGAAGACAAGCAGGATGCTTTCATGGCCTTCGCCAAAGAGCGCGGCATGATCGGCATCAAGGGTCACCGTTCCGTGGGCGGCTTCCGCGCTTCCCTCTACAACGCCTGTACCGTGGAAGACGTCGAAGCACTCGTCGCCTGTATGCAAGATTTTGAAAAAGCTAATAAATAACAAATAGTTTGGCTGTTGGCTATTGGCCATTGGCTTTTAGCTAATAGCCAATAGCTAATAGCTAATAGCGAAAAAGGTTAGCATTTAAATTTTAATCCGATAAGTAATGAAAGTATTAGTTGCAACCCAAAAACCCTTTGCGAAAGCCGCAGTGGATGGCATTCGCGCTATCGTAGAAAAAGCTGGATACGAATTGGTATTGCTGGAAAAATATGAAACCCCTGAGGAACTGTACGCCGCCGTGGCGGATGTGGACGCCATGATCGTGCGTTCCGACAAAGTCACTGCCCAGGTGATTGACGCAGCCAAGAACCTCAAGGTCGTGGTACGCGCCGGCGCCGGCTTCGACAACCTTGACCTTGCTGCCTGCACCGCCAACAACATCGTGGCGATGAACACGCCGGGGCAGAACTCCAACGCCGTGGCCGAACTCGCACTCGGCATGATGATTTACATGGCCCGCAACACCTTCAAACCCGGCACCGGTGCCGAGCTGAAAGGCAAGAAGATCGGTATCCAGGCTTACGGCAACGTGGGTCGTCTCGTGGCTGAAAAAGCCCGCGCCCTCGGTATGGAAGTCTGGGCCTTCGACCCGTTCATCCCGAAAGAGAAAATGGAAGCCGAAGGCGTCATCGTGCCCGACACGCTGGAAGATCTCTACAAGAACTGTAACTACATCTCCCTGCACATCCCGGCCAATGACCAGACCAAGAAATCCATCAACAAGGCTCTGGTTGGCCTGATGCCGAAAGGCGGCTGCGTGATCAACACCGCCCGCAAGGAGGTCATCAACGAGGAAGAGCTCATCGCCCTGATGGCAGAGCGTGAAGATCTCAAATACTGCACCGACATCGCTCCCGATGCTATGGAAGAGTTCAGCAAGTTTGAGAAACGCTTCTTCGCCACCCCGAAAAAACAGGGTGCCGAAACCGCTGAAGCCAATATCAATGCCGGTTTGGCCGCCGCCAACCAGATTGTGAACTTCTTCGTCAACGGTGACAAGAGATTCCAGGTGAACAAATAATCGTTCATCTGTTTTATAGATTTCAAGAGGGACGCGGCGTGCCGCGTCCCTCTTTTTTAGAAAACTCTATCTGAAAATTCTTTATTTCGCTACAGGAACATTCCCTATCACCTCCAAAGCCTTGGCCACTGTTTTGTCGGTGCTGTTAATGACGGGATAAAAGGCCTCGTTACCGTAAAGGTTGCGCCCGATGAGGGCTTTCAGCCATACTTTCAACTCTTTGCGTGATTCCGCGGAGAGGGTCGGAGCCTGTTGTTTGGTCAGGGTTTGATAATAGCGTAGCAGTTCGCTGATTTGCGCATCCGTGACGATCATCTTAGACACGAAAGAGATGGCATTCGGGTAGGTTTTCGTCAACGATTCTTTGTGACTGTTCGTATAGTGGAAGGCATACTGGTTGAGGGCGGCAGTGTTGGCCACCTGGTAATAGCCGTCCAAGGCGTTGCCACGGTCAAGGGGTACGAAATAGTCAGGCATGATACCGCCGCCACCATACACGGTACGACCGCCTACAGTATTGTATTCCAACGTTTTATCCATCTTTATACTGTCAGCGTTCTCCATCTCGCCGCGCATATATCGTTCATATAGTTCCTCATAATAGGCTTCAATACCCTTGCGGTAGTCGCGCTGGATACAGCGTCCGCTGGGCGTGTGGTAACGTGCCGTGGTAAGCCGAATGGTGGACTTGTCGGAGAGGTCGAACTGTCGTTGTACCAATCCTTTGCCAAAGGAACGGCGTCCCACCACATAGCCGCGGTCATTGTCCTGCACGGCACCGGCCACAATCTCGGAAGCCGAAGCACTGAAATCATCAATAAGGACCACCACAGAGCCCTGTTCGAAGCTGCCCCTGCGGGTGGCTTTGAAGATTTCGGGACGCACTTTCAATCCCTCTACCGACACGATGCGCTGCTGGTTGGGAAGCAGCTCGTCGCACACACCGATGGCCGCGTCCAGAAACCCGCCCGCATTGCCACGCAGGTCCAGCACCATCTGCCGCATTCCGTTCCGCTGCAACTTGGTAATGGCCTTCCGGAATTCTTCCGTTGTGGTGGCACCGAATTCGTTCAGCCTGATGTAACCGGTCTGTTTATCCAGCATGTACGCCACATCTACCGTGTATGTCGGAATCACATCGCGTTTCACCTCATACGTGTTGATTTCCGAAAATCCGGGGCGTAAGATACTCATTTTCACTTTTGTGCCTTTCTTGCCGCGCAACAGTTTGAAAACCTGCTCGTTTGTGGCCTTGATCAGCGACTTCCCGTCCACGCTCACAATACGGTCGCCGGCACGCACCCCTGCCTTTTCAGAAGGACCACCCGAAATGGTGGCAATCACCATAACCGTATCATTCATAATGTTGAACTGGATACCCACCCCTTCAAAAGCCCCGTTCAGGGACTCCATCATCGTCTTGTTATCTTCAAAAGAGGAATAGGCGGAATGCGGATCCAGACTTTGCAACACCGAGCTGATAGCTATGTTATACACCGAATCCATATCCACTGAATCCACGTAATAGGCATCAATATAGTGCATTACCTCGTCCAACTTGTTGAGTTGGCGATGCGCGTAAGAGGCTTTCTTGGAGGGAAGAAAATTCACTGCCACCGATACACCAAATAGGAATGCGATAAGCAGATAGAGAAACAGAATCCAACCGTTATATTGTTTTGTAGCCAAGGAATATTGTTTTTGTTACTATATATAAATATGTATAATGTCAAATCAATCGTGTTGCTGCCGTGAGATGGATGCCTGGTGCAGGAGATCCAGAAACCGCTGTATGAATGTTTGATAAGCTTCGTCTTGGGAGGGTTTGCGATAGCGTTCCACCACCTTTTGCCATTGCAGTGGTTGCACCACTGGCAGATGGTTTTTCTGTTTTATCTTGGAAATATCGTCCACTACCTGCATCCGTTGTTCCAGGAGGGCGCTGAGTTGGGTGTCGATATTTTCCAAAATGGCCCGCTGCCGAACCAGGTCCAGATTGGGAGCATTGGCCGTGAATTGGATACCGTCAAGCATTTCCCCCCATTGTGTGGGAGTCATCTGCTGGTCGGCATCGCTGAGCGCGTGTGCCGGATCGAAGTGGCACTCCACCATCAAACCGTTAAAGCCATACACTTGCGACAACTGGGCCATTTGCGGGATATAGCGCACATCGCCGCAGAGGTGCGAGGGATCGCAGAGGATGGGCAGTTCCGGATAGCGGATTTTCAGTTCTACGGGGATTTCCCAGCAGGGCGCGTTACGATAAACATTCTCATTGCGGTCGGAGAAGCCCCGGTGGATGGCCATCACGGCGGCAATATCAGCATTCAGGAATCGCTCCACATTGCCAGCCCACAGGTTAAAGTCCGCCACCAACGGGTTTTTCACCATCACCGTGAAAGGCTTGCCCTTCACGGCGTCGGCTATCTTTTGCACTTCCAACGGATTCACGCCCGTGCGCGCGCCCACCCAAAAAGCGGTGATGCCGTGCTTTTCGCACAATTCCACCTGCTGTGCCGTCATCACCTCCACGCAAATGTCGAATCCGAACTGTTGGTGTATCTCCGCCAACCAGGGGAGTGCCTGTTCACCCAAGCCTGTAAAGCTGTCGGGATGGCTGCGCGGCTTCCACACTCCAGCACGGAAGAAGTCTAAGCGTTGCCCGCGTGCCTGCATCACATCATGCAGCTGCGTCGCAGTTTTGTTCAACTGCTGCTCGCTTTCCGCGGCGCAAGGTCCGGCTATGAGGATGGGATGAGGCATAGGGGTTTGTAATGTTTATAAGGTTTATATTGTTAAAAGTTGGAAAGTGGGAGTGTTATTCTTCAGTGGGTTCGTCTTCCTCTTCCTCTTTATCTATGTTGGTGAAATAGTTCTTCACAAATTTGTTCTTCCATCCGCGATTGCCCAACTTGTAGGAGAACGACGGAAGTCCCTTGGTATTGTCTGGGGCTAATGATTTATTCTTGGGCTTGGTGTTTTTGATGGCGTCGTTGAAGTTCTTGTCAGAAGAGAAGGCTGACACTACGTTGTTGTCGAATTGGAAGTAGTAGAACTGCTCGTCAAATTCGAAGTAGAGATACAACTTGTTGCGGGAACCACGTTTTTCAATCACGATACGACCTGGAACCATCTTATATACCGTTTTGGATCCACAAATAATCAAAGGCAAGGTGGTTTGCGATTTGAACGTGGATTTGTCCTTGTCCCATTCGAAATCGATATTGGAAAACAGGAAACGGACCTGCAGTTTTTCAGGCAGACGACGCTGGTTGCCCAACGCCACATTTCGGGTGTAGCGCTCATATTCCGTCTTGCCCAAGATGTTATAAAGGGCCATGTCGTAGGCCTCATCGTTGGAGACATCCACAAAATCCAATGTGGTGGAGTTTTCCAATGCTTTGTTCATCAACTTCATAGATTCATCATTAAAGAAGAAATCGATGGAGGTGGTGAGGTGCATTTCTGCCGAGTCGGCGGTGATGTAATTCACAATAGTACCGTTGGTTACAAAATCCACACGACCCAACTTGGTGCCCATGTCAATCTTACCGGTACCGGTGGCCACACAGTTGTCTTTGTTCACGGTAATGATGTTGCCCGGCACGGTGGGATCCATCAGTTTCTCTTTGGATGCCGCTTTGAACTCGTGCGTTTCCTTGTCGTAAGTGATATAGCCGAACACGTTGATGTATTCGGCATCGTTGAATTGGTCTTTGGCCACACCGAAGGCTGTATAGATGCGTCCGGTCTGGTTGGAGGAGGTGATGGCCACCACCACCTTGCGTTCGTCCATGTCCTTAGTGCGCTCATGCACCTGAAGCATGATGTTGTTGGGGTCCACCTGTTGCAGGATCTTCATGCGCGCGTGACGGAGTGTGTCACAGCCGGTCCTGATTTCCACGCCGCCGAAATAGGAGAGGAATGGTTGCGTGCTGTGCAACTCCGCCCGTCCATCAAAGCCGAACTGGTCGCTGAATTGGAAATCCTTTTCCCGAGGTATTTTCGCCTCACCGAAGGTTTCTTTCATAAAATAAACGGTGTCAAAATAAAGCTGCTGCACCAGTTTGTTCTCATCCACATAATCGTAATAGCCGTTGCCGTAAAACTTAGTGGCCGTCTGCAGGCGCACGTTGCAGTCGTACAGTTCGTGGTACTTGTTGTCGCGTCCGGCGAGAATCCTCGACTTCTTCAGCTGGTCAATGGTGGCTTTCTTCCGGATGACCACTTCACCGTCATGGGGAATCACCGCCGCATCGCCCACATTGATGTATCGCACACCATGGGCGTAGATGACGTTCTTCGTGAAATCAAACTCTGCACTCAACGCGGTGAAACGGAATCCCTTGGAGGGATCGGAGGCGTAAAGCTCGTTGCCCTGGCTGCGCATGTCCACCAGCTCTCGCGAGGGTGTGTTGTTGATATCCACATCCTTGTAAGGGTCGTCCCACTTGAAGCGCAACAAGGTGGAGTCGATGGGGTCCCAGTCGAACTCATGAGCCTTGGCTTTGAACTCATTTTTCACAAAGAACACCTCTGAAGCCTCGCCATTGGCTTTGAAATTACCCTTTCGGGTTTCGAAGTCGATGTGCGAGCGGTAGTTGTCGGTGGAGAATGCGATGTTGTCGTTGCCGTTGCTGATGTCGTAAATGCGGAGGTCCGCCGTGTCCGCCAGTAACTCGTGATGTTTGTACGAGAATCGCTTGGAGGTGATGTCAGCCCGTCCGAAGGTCTGCGTTCCGGTACCGAACATGCCGTGCGGCGTGATTTCCGTGTTGCCGGCCAATTTGGTCTCCTTGAAAATGTCCACCGGTTCTGAAATGGAGTGGATGAACATTCTGTCCTTATAGGGCTCCCAGTGCATGTACGCGTCGTTTACGGAGGCTGGAGGAAACTCGGTGCCCGCCATCTGCTCATCTACAATATGCTTGTCGGCGTTGCCGTTGGTGGAGTCCAGATAGAAGACCAGACTGTCAGATGTGGTATGCGAGGTCACATAGTCGATGATGCCCCGCCCGCGCAGACCATGGTTGCTCAAGTCCACCAGACCCTGATAGTTGCCGCGGTTGGCATACATCGGCAGACCGGCGGTTTTGTGACGGAAACCCAGCGAGAAGTCGGGACGCACCTGCAAAGGCTCCGCAATGTCGGGGAAGATGCCACCGGAAATGAGGGCGCCTGTAAACTTCATGGAATCGATTTCGAAGTTGTCCAGATTCACCACACGGAACTGGTTTACAGCATAGTAGAAACGGTCGCGCGTGTAAACGCCGTTCAGCACGTAAGGCTGGTCGTAGAAAACCCTGCCGCCTTTGCGGGCCTCAAAGATGGGGTACTCCGGATAGTCGGTCATGCCGCTCTTGTTGCCTGGCGCGTCAATGTAGAGGATACCGGAAATCTCCTCGATGGCACTGCGCACGCGTCGCAACTGGTAGTCGCCGTACATGTCCTGCGGGCCGTTCTTATCCTCCACATACATGATGAGCGTGTCAATGACCTTCATGTCCACCTGGAAGCGGTCGTAGTCGAAATAGCAGTTGTGGGCCACGAAATCGAACAATCCGCCAATCACCCGACCCGAAAAGGTCATGTCACGGTTCTTTTTGACGGTCACCACTTCATTACTCGGATATACGTTCACAATCTGGGGATCGCTATAGACGAAAAAGTCACAACCGGTGATTTTCAAATCATTGGTGAGCAAATCCATGGAGGCATAATGGGTCTTGGACTCCAATTTGATGTAGTCGTAGTCTTTCTTTTTCACCTGGTTGTTTAGGTAACGGGCGATTTTGCTACGGTAACGGATATGGTTCTGGTTAATGTCGTACTCTACAAAGCCCCTGGCCGCGAAATCAATCATCATGGCTTTGATGTCCAATGGCGGCTTGTTGAACCAGCGGATCACATCCTCGATGGTGATGTCCTCGTAACCGGCACTGTTGAACAGCTGCCAGAGGGTGTAGAGTGGGTTCACATTGTTGTATCCCTCAATCTCATGCATCACCGATTTGTCGAAATAGTTTTGTGATTCAAAGAAAGCCGGCTGCTCACTGGTCTTCCCCACGATGGGCTTGAATTCAATGCGGGATTCCTCTGTATTCCATTGCACGGATTCTACTGTTATATCCAATTTATGATAGGAGTCGAAAAACGGTGAACGTCCCACACCCTGTTTGGGTCTGGAAATCAACAGGTTTTTCTTTTCATTATCGTATTTGAAATTGGCGGCAGGATGGTAGATGGAGTCTTCGCCCAAGTAGATGCTCACCTTGGCGTCTTCCGACAGGAGATTGGTGGGCTTGATGAGGAAGCTGTGGGAGGAGGCGCTGATAATCGGTTTCCCTTCGCGGAAGATGGTCACAAAGGCTAACGTATCGCCAGTGGTGGTGCCGTAGATGGACGCACCACGCAGGTCGAAACCGCCCTGATAGTCCACATCCTTATACAGATTTTTGATTGTCAAGGTTTTATCATCACTTAAAAAACGGGGATAAACAGCCTTCTCTTCGGAAACCGGCAACATGGCCTTATCTTCCACCCGTCCCCGGATGGGGGTTGAGAAGAGCTGCGGGTAATGGAATAGCGCATGCTCCACCGTCACGTGCGGGAAGCGCAGATCGATGACGTATTGGCCATATTCGGCATATACATCTTCCCCAAGGCCGGCACGCTCCCAATAAGTTCTGCCGCCACGGGCTTGGAATTTCAACGTGGCTGGGAAATAACGCCCGGAAACATTCTGGATGATCAGACTGTCCTTGTTGGAATAACCCACCAGATCCACATCCTTGAAGTCCACATAGGGTTCCTTGTCAAAACCGATGGCTTCTGGCCATCCTTGCGATACCCATCGTACATTATCCTCTTTGTTTAACACGTTGTCCTTGAAAAATAGCGCATACAGCTGCATTTTCGTTTGAAACTGTGTCACATTGTGCGTGGTGTGATAATCCACAATCTTGTTCCATGTTTCGGTTTCGGTGGCAAAGTCGCTATGAACGAATGCTGAATAGGCATGGATGAGGGCCTGGAAGTGTGGAATGGGACGCATTTTCTTCTTCACCATCTTGTTAGCCGCCTCAATGAAAGCCTCCTGGGTCTCATAATCCACCGAGGTAGTCCAGAAAAGGTTGAACTCATCCAATAGGGCGGAAGCCTCCTTCTGACGCTCTTTGGGAACAGAGGAGAAAAAGTTTTTCATCTCCTCCACCGTCTGTTCCGGATTGGTGGAAAAAGAGGTGAAACGTTGCGCCTGACTCCATAAAACCGGGCACAACAACACGAATAACAGCACTATTTTTTTCATACTTATGCTTTAATGAATTTGACCGCCACCCACTGGTCTTTCACTTTGTGGGAGACATATTCCATGCCGTTTGCGGCGCAACATTTCCGAATAGCCTCCAAATCATTACCCTCATAAAACCCGCTCATGAATAGCAACCCTTTGTGATTCAAACATTTCACATAGGTCGGAATGTCGTTTAGCAGGATATTCCGGTTTATATTGGCCAAGATGATGTCGTAGTTTTCGGGGCCAAGCAAAGAGGCGTCTCCCAAAAACACTTTTATGTCTGTGCAATGATTGTGTTCCACATTTTCCAACGCGTTCCGGTAGGCCCATTCGTCGTTGTCAATGGCCGTCACGGGCGTGGCACCTCTCATGCGGGCCAGGATGGCCAGCACGCCCGTACCCGAGCCCATATCCAGCAGGGATTTGCCCTTTACGTCAGTCTCCATCACGTACTGTGCCATCTGGAAGGTGGTGGCGTGATGAGCCGTCCCGAATGACATCTTAGGCTCAATGATGATTTCGTATTCACTCTCCGGCATGGCAGGGTGGAACGGGGCACGGATGTAGCAGCGGTTGTCAATCAGCACCGGGGTGTAGTTCGCCTCCCATTCGGCGTTCCAGTCTTTGTCGGGCATGGCCTGCACCGCGAAGGTCACACGCACGCCGTCGAAGCCGTGCTCTTCCACGATACTGCGGATGGCTGCCTCATCATAGTCTTTTACTGGAATATAGCATAAAAGCTCGTTGTCGTTCTCACCGTCCATAAAACTGTCACAGCCGGCATCGGCCATCATGGAAGTGAAGATATCCTTCCACGGCTCGGCTGGCGTGATGGTGAGCTTGATCTCGTTGTATAGCATGGGTTGGTTAATGGTTTGGTTTGCTTAGTATTCCACGGGTCTTCCCGACAGGTTGAACCACAGGACGTCCTCTTCGCCAGTTTTCTTATTCTGAATCAACACTTTGTACAAATTCAGCTTTTCGGCGATTTTTTTTACGGAATAATACTCCACCACCTTGAATCCCTTATGGTCCTTCTTGATGTTGTCCTGAATCGTACTGGAGAGGTTGTCCAGTTTGCCCATCACCATCGTCTCTACGATTTCGCCATAGTTGTTGATAACGCAAATCTCTTTGCCTCTCGCGCTATAATAAACGGCCTGATAGTTCATGTCATCATCCTCTTTCCATTCCACATTGGCCACTTTGGGGTATTTGAGTTTGAACACCGCCACCACATTTTCGGGAATGCTATGCGCATCGTCGCTCTCCAAACTCATGTTCATTTTTTCATAGTACTTGATCAGGTCTTCATCCTCGCCGTTGCCAGAAGCTTTGCCACCACCCAACTCGTAGTCGGGATCAATAGTGCGGATAAGCTTGCCGGTTTTGTCAAACAGGGCGGTGGTCACCAGTTTGGATTTGTAATTGGCCTTTTCATAAAATTCGACCATCGTCTTGTCGTTTTTGTCGGCACGCTGCTCCTTCATGGCCGACTTGAAACGCCAGCCCTTATAGTAGTCGTTCAGGTGTTTCAGCATAGGACCGGTCACGGACTCTTCGGTAAGGGCGGTGAGGGTCTTCTCCCACATACCCTGCGGGGTGATGTAACAGGCCGTTTTTTTGCCGGTGTTCAAACATTTGGCCACATACATGCTGTCGATGAGATACCAGTTCAGTTCCTCAGGATGCATGATTTTCTTTGTCAGCGACTTCTTCACGATGTCAGGTACCACGTTGGGCTTGAGGGCCACGTTACCCTGCTCATCCGTGATGACCGGTTCGGGTTTCTCTTTTTTGGGCTTTTCGGGTTTGGCCTCTTTCTGGGGCTTGGGTTCTTCCACCTTGGCCGCTACCGGCTTTGGTTTGGGTTCGGGTTTGGCTTCAGGTTTTTTGTTTTCAGGTTTAGGAGCGGGTTTTTCGGCAACCGGTTTCGCTGGCGTAGCAGGCTTGGTCTGGGCAGGCTTGGCAGGTGTTGCAGGTTTTGTGGAAGAGGAGTTGGCAGGAGCCGGTTTGGTCTCTTTTTCCTTGGCGGCGACAGGCTTCGGAGCGGGTTTCTCAACAGGAGCCAGCGGGTCTTTGAAATTGTCCGGGTCCTTACGCGAGATCAGCTCATTCTTGCCCGTTGTGCTGAACGTCAGCACGGAAGCCTGCTGTCCCACGCCATCTGGTTTCACTTCCAGATAATAGCGAGTCTTCTCGTTCTCCTTTTCCTCCAAACAGGAAACAGCAATGATAAAGTCAGGATAATTGGTCCTCACATAATCCCAAATGGTGGTGGGAAGCTCAGTTTGCGGCACATTGAACGTGGTGCGCAACCAGGTACCGTTGGAGGAAATATAGACTTTGCCTGCGGAACCTTCATCTTTGATGTTGGCCACATAATTGCTGCCATCTTTCATCCAACCCGTGACTTTTACGTACGGATATTGGAATTCCAGCGTCTGCGTTACATCCGCAGGCACTTCCGATGGTTTCAGCTTTTGGGCGGAAAGAATATTGTTGGAAAAGATAACTACCTGTAAGACAAATAGTAAAAGCAATAGGCGGCCAAATTTTTTCATACATTCAATATTTTACAATTGGAGGGCAAAAATACAAAAAAAGCGCAAAATCACATTTTTTATTATTTTTGCATTCAATTTCACATTGTTATGGAACAAAACAATACCTATCCCATTCGGATAATTCCGATGTCTAGGGGCGAGTTTTCCGGCAAGGAGAAGCGGCTGACCATCAACTACTGTCTGATTCAGGTTGCCTCCCATCGTTACCTGATTGCATCCACTTCCAAGGGGATCTGCTACCTTATGCCTGGTGAGATGCGCTGGGAACCTATCGAACAGTTGAAACGGCATTTCCCGCACGCACAATTCCGGTGCCGGCAAGTGGAATTGCATCGGAAGGCTGTGTGGCTGCTGAAGCGGAAACCCGAAAAAGCAGGACGGCTGGACCTGCACTTGTGGGGCACCGAATTCCAGTTGGCCGTATGGCAAGATCTGCTGAACATCCCATCCGGCATGGTCACCACCTATCTGAACATCGCCCGTCGTGTCGGACTTCCCAAGGCGGCACGACCTGTGGGTGGGGCGGTCGGCAGCAATCCGGTGATGTACATCATCCCTTGTCATCGCGTCATCTGTACCAACGGCAAGCTGGGCGGTTACCGCTGGGGTATCAACCGGAAAATCAAATTCCTCAACCAGGAGGCCCGCACCTTCACGCGGACCGAAGGCAAATCCCATTGGGAGCCCACCCTTTTCTGACATACTAAAACACTCATTATTTCGTTAGTTAACGCATGTTTTTAGTAATTGACATCGGCAACACCCGGCAGAAGGCTGCCATCTTCAACAAACAGGGCGAAATCGTGGAATTGTACCAATGCCGCCAGCTTTCCCCCGAAGACCTGCAGCCCTTACTTGCCCGTTATGAGGTAAAGGCCGCCATCCTTTCTTCCGTGGGAAATGCACATCCACAACTCTCTGAATGGCTTACCGGCCAGGTGCATACCCTTACATTCTCCACCCACCTGCGACTGCCTCTGACCATCGGCTATCGCACGCCCGAAACTCTCGGCACCGACCGCATTGCCGCCGCCATTGGAGCTAACGCCTTGTATGCCAACACCCCCGTGCTGGTCATTCAGGCGGGCACCTGTCTAGTGACGGACTTTATCAGCCGAGACAACGAATACCTAGGCGGCAGCATATCCCCGGGTTTGCGGATGCGCTGCGCCGCCTTGCCGCACTTCACCGCCAGGCTTCCGATGGTGGAACCTGTCCAACTCACTCCTATTACCGGACAAACCACCGAGGAGTCCATCCTGTCCGGAACGGTCAACGGTTTCCTCTTTGAAATCGAAGGCTTTGTCCGGCAGTATCAGACCCGATATCCGGACCTGATCACGCTTCTGACAGGAGGTGATGTTCCGATGCTTTCAGGAATGATAAAAAATCGTATATTTGCCGCCCCAAATTTGGTTCTTTTGGGTTTGTTTAAAACCTTGATTTTAAATGTTTCTGAAACACAATAGGTTCGTATTTCTGGTCTTACTTCTCCTGGGCTTTGCCCCCGTTCTTCGGGCGCAAAACGAGGTTAGTATGCCTTATTCGAGCTTCGGAGTGGGATTGCTGAACACCTCCTCCAACGGCCATCTGGATGGCATGGGCGGTGTTTCCTACGCCATGCAGAACCCCTACCGCATCAATTTCCGGAACCCCGCCTCATACGCCGCTTTCGACTCGCTCTCTTTCGTAGCCGATGCCGCAGCCTCCCTGTACGTGTCCAATATCCGGCAGGGAAATCTCACCCAGAAGAACTCATTCGCCAAAGCTGGCTACATCACCATCGGACTGCCGGTAACCAAACATTGGCGGACATCTGTCGGCATTGTGCCTTACAGCACCATAGGATACGACATTGCCGACAAGCAGACCCTCGAAGACGTGGGCGGTGTTTCCTACAACTATACAGGCAAGGGCGGCCTCAACCAGCTCTATTGGGGCAACGCTTTCCGCATTTGCAAAGGTCTCTCCATTGGCTTGAATGCCTCCTATATGTTCGGCTCGCTCTACTATTCCAGTAACACATCCTTTGACGCCAACAACTATTTTAACACATACATCCTTCATTCTTATAATATTGACGGCATTTATCTTTCCGGAGGTTTGCAATATTTGGTGAAAATCAAGGATGATCACACCCTCGGCTTTGGTGCCACGTATAGCAACTCCGCGTACATCTGGGCCAAAGAAAAAACATTTATCAACTATTACACAGGCGATTATAGTACTACCACCACATACGACACACTCCTTTTGGACGAGCGTAAGGGTGGCCGACTTGTCCTTCCGCAGGCTATCGGTGGCGGGCTCTCATACACGTATAAGGATAAGCTGACCGTAGCCGCCGATGTGACGTGGCAGAATTGGGCAAAATACAGCCTGATGGGCCGCAGCGACTCCACCAAGAATGCTATTGTAACCTCCGCTGGAGTACAATTCATCCCCAATCCCCAGTCTGGCAAGTTTGGACAACGGATGTCATTCCGCTTGGGAGCCAAATATTCCACTGGTATTTTTATGATACGCAATAAACCTGTCACCGAATTTGCGGTCTCTCTCGGCGTTGGCTTCCCCCTGACCACCTTCAACACACATTCATCTATTAATCTTGCGTTGGAATATGGGAAAATGGGGACCTTGGACAACAACCTGATTCGGCAGAACTACTTCAGATGCACCTTGAACTTCACCTTGCAAGAAAGATGGTACCAACGTTTGAAAATGGATTAACACAACAGAATATAAACCTATTTTAAAACATAAAGAGATGAAAAAATTAATTGTAGCCGCATTTTTGCTTTTAGCCAGCACATCCTTGTTTGCCCAATGCCCGTACAAATACGGTGCCACGGAAGAAGACTCGTTGAAATGTCTGGAACAGATGACCAATTTCAACATGTTTTACAAGGCTAAAAACTACACCGATGCCTACGAGGCTTGGCAGTATATCGTTCAAAAATGTCCGTGCGCATGGGACGGTATTTTCACCAATGCCCAGAATATGTTCGACGCACTCATCAAAGCAGAAAAAGACTCCCTGAAAAAGGAACAACTGATTGATGACTTGTTGAACACGTTTGACATACGGAGCAACTATTTTCCGAACAAATTCAGCAAAGGTTACTGCATGGGATTCAAAGCGTACAATATGTTGAAATACAGAGGAAAACAATTATCCAAAGATTTCAACCTCATCCAAGACAATCTGAATCTGTTCATCCAATCGGTGGAATTGGAGAAGGAAAAGACACAGCCTGCCATTTGGGATGCCTATTTCCGCTTGGCCGAGCAGGTGACCAAGGCTACTAAGGACACCTCCATCGTGATTGAATCATACGGTCGTGCCACCGACTATCTGGGTATCTCCATTGACAACGCCCAAGTGCAGTACGAGAAGGCCGTCGCTGAAATCGACAGCCTGACGGAACTCTATAACAAGGGCCTGCTGGACGGTGTCAACTACGATCGTCAGACGAAGGCTTTGGGTAAAGACACGGCCCGTCAGATGAAATACATTGTGAACTACAGGAAATCGTTGAGCAAGATTGAAAAGTCCATCACGCCGTATGCCTCCTGCCAGGTGTTGGAAGAGGTATATGGCAAGAAGCTGCCGCAAATCAAGGATGACCTTTCCGCCGTCAACAAGATCGTCATCACCATGTCGAAGAGCGAAAACGGCGAGTGTGTCACCAGCCCTGTTTTCAAAGAGGCTCTGGAAATCCTGCACAAGGCCAACCCGAACCGCAGTTCCGCCTACTGGATGGGTAACCTCTCGCTGAGAAGTTTCACGAAAGAGAAAGACCCTGCCGAGTTGGATGCCGCCATCGACTACTTCACGGAAGCTGTGAGAATGAGCGAAACCAACGAGCAGAAGGGTGATGCAAACTACATGCTT
This sequence comes from Bacteroidales bacterium, assembly GCA_024682995.1. Classification (GTDB taxonomy): domain Bacteria; phylum Bacteroidota; class Bacteroidia; order Bacteroidales; family WCHB1-69; genus F23-D06. The sequence goes on from JAIKYR010000137.1 coordinate 16,232, forward strand.
GCGCTGGCTTATCAACTGAAGAACTCTTACGCTGAGGCCCGTTCCGCTGCCTACGCCGCTCTCAAAGCCCAACCCAATATGGGCAAGGCGTATATCCTGATCGGCGACCTCTACGCCAACTCCTACGGAAGATGTGGTGGTGAGGAAATCCCTGCCGCATGTGCATGGGCCGCTGCCGACAAATACGCCAAAGCCGCTGCCGTGGATCCGAGCTGCGCCGAAAAAGCCAACCAGCAACGCGCCAAGTTGAGATTCCCGAGCAAGGAAGAACTCTTCAAACGCGGTCTCAATGCAGGATCTTCTTACCACGTTGGTTGCTGGATCCAGGAGAACACCACCGTTAGATAATAAGATATGACGACTTGGTTTCTTTCCCGAAAAACAAGTCCAATCGCAAAAAACATCATAATGGCCTTATGCCTTATGATGTTTTTTGTTGGTTGCAATTCTTCGTCCAAGGAGAAACAGCTGTTGGAATACAACGGCCGTTATCCCGACGAGTCGGCGGAGAACATGGTGATTACCACCAGCGATTCGGGAAGAACCAGCTTCATCGTCAAAGCCCCGCTGATGAACAGTTATTCTGGAGACTCCTCTTATATGGATTGCCCGAAAGGCGTTACCATTATCTCGTTCAATGAAATGGGGCGGAGGCAGGCTATCCTTACTGCCGGATATGCCTGCGCTATCAACAATGCCATTTACAAGGCTTCCAAAAATGTTGTCATCTTTGATGTTGTCCAAGGCGACACCTTGGAAACGGAGGAAATCAACTGGGACCAACGCACCAAGACCATCTATTCCAACGTGTTGGTGAAGCAGAAGAAAGCCGACGGATCCGTTAATTACGGCGACGGGTTCACCGCCGACGAGCATTTCACCAAATACACGATCATCCACCCGCGCGGTGAAATCAACAGTTTTGATTTTTAAACCAACGGAAGAAAGCGCTCCGAAATTCCCCCATCCTCCCATTCAAAAAATTATCAACACCCCCAATGGTTTGATAACAAAATTTTTGTACTTTTGCCGCCCCAAAAAAGACGTGTTCTTTACAGGGATTATTATTAACATAATTATCTAAAAATTAAAATTTTATGGCA
>JAIKYR010000006.1 GCA_024682995.1 Bacteroidales bacterium
GCATCTTGTCGAGCTGCTGGGTAGGAGTACCGCCCTGGGCCAGTTTCTTCTTCTCCCGTTTGCTCGGCTCTGCCGGTTCTTCGGCGATGGCCAGCTCCGGATAAACCAAAGCCCAGTTATATTCGACATGCAGGGGTTCGAATGCGGAGAAGAAGAAAATGATGGTCTCCGTAAACATACCCACCATAAGCATGATGTTAGCGCCCGGCCAGTGGAGGATCTTGAACAAAGCGCCCAAAATCACAACAGCAGCACCCCAGCCGTACAACTTGGCCATGAAGTTCTTGTACCCGTTAGTTCTGACTAATCTTTCAATAGCATTCATTTTTGATAGATTTAATTTGGTTAATGATTTATGAATTTGTTATGATAATTTTCTATTAATAAACGTGAGAGGCGTTCTTGCTGGAACCGTCGCCACGCTGACGACCCATGTAGGACTGCACGTTACGGAATCCCACGTAGGACTTACAGGTATCCTGATACTCGTATGCACGTGCATAAACGGTCGTATAGTAGCTGACATCTTTCCAGGAACCACCGCGGATCACTTTTCTCTTTTTGGCAGGAGAGTCATCCTTCTTGGCATAATAGGTGTACACCGGGTTCATGTCATGCGTGAAGTTCGTAGCCGACTTGTCGAAGGCATCCTCGCACCATTCTGCCACATTACCGCTCATGTCAAACAGACCCCAGTCATTCGGGTGATAGTGGGCCACAATGCTGGGATAGAAATTGTCGTCAGCAATATAGTTACCTCTCTGAGGCTTGAAGTTGCTCAGGAAGCAGCCGTTCTGGTTGGTGGTGTAGGGGCCACCCCACGGATAGGAGGCAAGGCTATTGCCACCACGGGCTGCCCATTCCCATTCCGCCTCGGTGGGCAGTCTGAACTCATGCTCATTGGCATACTCCTTGGAGGAGAGCCAGGACATACGAAGATGTGTTCTCCAGTAAGAGAAGGCCTTGGCCTGCTGCCAGCTCACACCCACCACAGGATAGTTGTCGTATTGCGGGTTGGAGAAGTAGTTCAGCACCATAGGCTCGTTGTAGGAATAGACAAAGTCATGCGCCCAGCAGAGGGTGTCCGGGTAGATGTTGACCACCTCATGTTTGATAAAGCGCTGATATCCATTCCCCAAGCTGCTGGGACGGTTGGCATAGAGACCGCCATATTCGCTGCCCTCTTTGTCGAACTCCTTGGTGGAGGCACCAAAATTGTCGGGATCTTTCGGGTCGCGGAAGTTGCGGTAGTCATACCACCAGTACTCGTAATTGTACATAGCAACATTGGTCGAGTTGGGACGATAGTGATAGAATCGTGTGTTGACCTTATTGTACAACGGGCTGAGTGCAGCCTGGACCTCCTCATTGTCGGAATCCCAGGGAATCTCCTCTCGCCAGTTAATCAATTTGGGTTCTATGACTTCACCCTCGTTCTCGCCACTCTTGTATTTCAGATAGTGGCCGTACTTCTCAGCTTCGGTGATTTCAGCGTCACCGAGGAGAACATGTGCGATGGAGTCGCGGACCCAATACACGAACTGACGGTATTCGTTGTTCGTGATTTCCGTCTCGTCCATCCAGAACGCGGCAACGGTCACGTTTTTCGACTGTTGCGTCAGAGCGAACGGCACATCCTGGTCGCCGCCACCCATAATGTAGTGGCCCGTCGGGATATAGACCATTCCGAAAGGATCCACATCATAGAAATCCGGACGATCCTTTACGCCGACAAGTTGTCCGTCACCGCCATTGGAACAGGAGGAGAGCACAACTAAGGCTGCTGCAAGAAAAATAACTACCCTTTTCATTTGTATAAATTTTATTGATTTTTCTAACGTGACTATATTTGATTTATTATCATTAATTTTCTTTACAAATGTTAATATTGGTTCTTGTAGATGGAACGAGTGGAACCGTAGCCCGAGAAAATCTCCGGTTTGTAGATGTCGAAGCAGTAGCGGACCATCACTTCAATATCACCGAAACTACGGTTAACACGGTAGCCTAACTTATTGGCTGTAAAGCTGTAGGAAAGACCAGCATCCAGACCCTTAAGATAGATATTGGAGGAATTGTAGAAGGGACGTGCTCCGAAAATCACCGAAACAGCATCCTGCAGACGGTAGCCGAGACCACCCCAGAACACACCGTTGTAGCGGGCTAGGAGCATCACATCCCATTGGACCACGTTGAAGCCGATCTTCGACATGTAGTTACCCTTCGAGTCAAGGACATAATTGCCGTTTTCATCCAGTCTGGGGACGCGAGAATAGCTCATTTTCAGCATCGTTTGGGGAAGCAGCTCCCAGTTGGGGTTGGCAGGAATAATCCAAGTATAACCGCCATGCAAATACAAATGCGATGCACGCTGTGTGCCGCGGTCACCGGACACGCGCAACTTCTGATCTTTGTCCAAAGCGCCGGCGATGTTCGTCAGGCCCGCACCCACATACCACTGGTCGGTGGTGTAGAGAAGACCGAAGGAGAAATCAAGATCCAGCGTGGATTCACCCACCTTGTCCAAGACAGGGTCGCCCGTCTCTATAGGACGGAAACCGGACTTCTCTATCTTCTGGTTAAACAACGAAACCTGAGCGCCAATGCCGAGATGACCGCCACCGATACGCAACTTGTACGCATAGCCCAACTTCACCCCAACATTCTTATAAAAACCAATAATATCGCTTACAACCGACACCCCGATTGAGCCGTGCAACTTCTTCAGATAGGATTCCATATTGAAAAGGAAATCCTGCGGAGCCGTCTTATTCGAGGAGTCCACACCGTTCACCGTATATATATCTTTCCACCCCACATATTTGTTGTTATAGATTGCCGTAAAACACAAAGTGTTGTTCTGCTCACCAATACCACCCGCATTATAATAGGAAGTTGCCCAAGGGAAAAGGGTAAATTGTGCATCATCCTGCGCATAACCCACCGCCCCGAACATGCCGGTGAAAAGCAATAAGACCAAGAGTTTTTTCTGCCAATCTATCATATTAGTTTTTCGTTTTGTTATACAATAACAGCCTGTCTTGCAATCATATATAACTTTTTTCGAAAAATTCTTCTACTATAAGTAACTCCCATTATACCCCTCCTTTACCAAAAAGTTACAATGCGCATTAGACATTATTTTTTTTAAGCGACAAAGATAATATAAATTTCTTTTGCTTTCATCCTTTACAGCAAAAAAATATACCAATTAAACTAACACTATTGTATCGTATTGTATTTCAGCGTATTAATTAAAATTGGGCTTTTACGGTCACGCTTCCGGTATGAACCACGCGGTGCCCTTCCGAAACACGTCCGTCATAGACCAGCGAAAGCTGCAGAAAATCGGACACCGGCACCTGGTACGACACGCTCCACAGTGCATTATGACCCACCACCAGACCTTTTAGCAGAGCGTATGATACACCATTGCCCATGCCGGCCTCCCCACGAATGAGCACATAGCGCACCGTGACGACCGCCGCCCCATATTTCGGCGACCGGTACGTGAACGAACCGCTCGCCTCATGCGAGCGCGTATGCTCTGTTCCAAGTCGGTTCCATTGTTCGGCAAACTGGTAGTCTAACTCTCCGAAATAACGGTTGTTATACTGACATCGCACCTGTCCGTCCGCCTGATGGCGAACGATTTCATACGTCCGTTGCGGCAGGTAATCGGACCGGTTGTCGGTCACCCCGTGCTGATAGCCTGCCTGCAGATACCATTCCGCACTCGGCGAACTCTTCAGCATTACCTGTTGCGAGGAGATACCGTTTTGCTCATAACCATAGTAGAGGAGATTTTTGTTCATCGACTTCTGCACGATGAAATCAAACCCAAATTTGGAGGCGCTGTTGTTGAATGAAAAGGTATTTGTTACAGTGAATTGGCGGCTCATCAGGGCGGTGTCCTCGATATTCGCATAGAAGGGGTTGAAATTTGGTCTTTGGTGCTTCAGTTGCGAACGGAGCATCGCCACATTGGAGAAACGGGCCAGAAAGCGCCGGAAGCCGTCCGCCTGCTGCCACACCGCGGCTGGCCGCAGCTGAACCGTCTGCGTGAACTGGTTGTTGTACGTGTTCACATACTCCGTACCTGCGAGCCACACCTTCACATAATCCGCCTCATCCTGAAAGGCCGCCACCTCAAATTCCCCAATGTCCTCCAAGCCGTCGCCGTTGTAATCCATCCACACATGCGTCCCCTGCCCTGCTGCCACCTTCAGGAAGGTGAACGTCTTCTTCAATTCCATGCCGCTACCCGCCTCGTAATACGTGTTCAACACGATGGCATTCTTGCAGAAACGTCCTGTGTATTCGACATTTCCGACAAAATAATGTTCAGAAGCATGCCTGTCGATTGAATCCTGCAGACGCTGGTTCCGATAGGTAGCCGTGAAGAGTATGTGCTGGTTCTTAAGCCTGTCCATTCGGAAGGTGGCTCCCGCCTCATGAATTTCGGTATGGTGGCGAAGACGGTCGTCCATGGGCAGCATCTCCAGACGGTTTTTGTAAGAAACCTGATACTGAAACGATGTGGAATCGCTTTTCAGATAGGCCATTGTTTCATAAAAAGCATAACTGGACGGGCGCAGCAAACCGGCATCCGCCGTTCGGAAAATATTATTTTCCAACAAATTACAAACACCTAATTCCAATTTTGAAAAACGGTACGCAATCTGGTTCCGGGAAGACCAGAAAGCACTGCGCTGGACGGAATCCCGCGTGGACAGAAACGAGGTGTTGGTTTTGAGCACCCAGTGTTTCAAATGATTGTCCGAAACCAACTCCTGCCGCAGGGCATTCACATCCCCTATCCGATTGAACCAGTTGAGACGATAATGTGTGGTGGAAAACTTCGGATGGACCAGGGCAAGGTCGGCATGCAACATCTGCTCCGAATGTGTGAATGACTGGTCTTCTGCCAAATTATACTGACGGGCAAACTCCACCTCCCGAAAGCGTTCCACCGCACGAAAGTTCTTGTGTACGAACTGCCAGTTCAGATCCGTCACCAGCGACCACAACTTATTCTTTTCCTGTCGGTTACCCAGCATCTGCTGATGATGGACCCCCATATCGCAGGCAAACCCGACATTATCGTGATTATCCAATTTGGAGAACGTGTTGACATCCTTGTGAGAGAGGGCCAGTTCGACATGGGCCGACGACTGCGGACGGAACGCATACCGCCCCGACACGGTCAGCATCTGCGTCAGCATCGGGGTGGTCAGCTGGACAACTGGCTCATAATCGCCCTGCGGCACACCATCCACGGGAGCCACCCACCCGAACACACGACCGTTGGCCGTGCTCCGAAGCAGCCTGTACGACCCTTTGTTAGGACCCAAATATGTGAAGCTGAGGCGATAAAGCTGTTCGTTCTCTGAAGTTGAATGGACATATATATTATAATATTGTCCCGCCAGCAGGGTGTCACGGCGGGCATATAGAATCTGTTCCGGCGAGAAAACCGCCGAATCGCATTGCGCATAATAGGCATACGGCGTATCACCGTCCAATCTGGACAGAAACATTTTCTCCGCATCGGTCAATTCTGGCTGCACGGGATGGTTTTTCAGGTCTTGTTCCCGGAAATAATGGATATCCAGTGTCCAACGCTGGCGTTTCCCCAATGTCATGGAGTTGTAGGAGAACAGGCTATAACGGGTATAATGGCGGTCGGTGTATTCAAATTCAACCATAATACGTTTCTCGGATGTGACCAACATGGCGGGTGTGAACGTGATTTCCGCCGTATTGTAATCCATCACATAGTCATGATCCTGCCCCCGCGTCAGAAGCACACCATCGACGTACACGCGCTCGGAACCCGCCACAATGGTTATATTGATTTCATTGGCCTTCCCATAGAGACGATACGGTCCCTGCACACCATTCTGCGGTTCTATCGACTGCCGGACGTAGGTTCCTTTTGTCACGCCACCACCCAACTGGCTGGTCATTCGGAATATGCTGTCCTTTGAAAAAAGGCCTTTCGCCTTTACCCCTAACAGATTTCGTGACAAATAGAGAAAGCGGGACGATGGTTTTTGGGCCAGCACATCGCCGGCAGATATTTCTAAATATTGTTTAATATATAATGTTATAAATATATTATTGATGTCATGCAAGTATTGTGTATTCCCTTCCGGCTGGATAGGAATATTCTTGTCCGAAATGGAAGCCTCCACCCGCACATCCTCCGACAGTTGTCCGGAAAGTTGCAAGTTCAAGGTGGAATTCAGCACCAGATCCTGCCGGTTGCCGACCGAAACGCCACGCGAAATGGATCCATTACTCATGAGCTGGTTATCCTGTTGCAAATCCGCCACCGTCCGAAGCTGACCCACGGCGGGCTGATAGCGGTAGGTGGGCGATTCGATGAGGTCGCGGGATTTGTGAGCGTATGGTTTGGCAAAATCCAACGCATAGGTTTGATAGCGATAGACCAGCGTTCTTCCCAGCAGGGCCGAATCCTGCAGATATACCACAGCGGCTATCGGGTCGAGGCGATAGGCGGATGAGGGGACCTCGCGGATGACAAATGTCTCGGCCCGAATGGAGAGCGTGTCAACCTTGAACGACATGCTTTGCGGCACGACGTGTCGCACACGCCATTCGCCATCCGACTGGCAAAAAGCGCAACTCATTGACAACATAAAAGTTGCCAAAAGCCAAAGGCGACACTGCCTTATTTTCAGCATGATAGTAGAATGTTAAAACATATCCGCATAAGAAAATGTTATTTTGGATAACTCATAATTATCAAATTTCGTATTTTTGCACGCAAAAATTATTTGACCAAAAACCAACAACGATAATGGAAAAAATAGAGTGCAACGATTTCAAGGACACCCGTTCCGGCTTTGGTGCCGGTTTGGTGGAAGCAGGCAAGCAGAACGCCAACGTATTCGCCCTCACGGCTGATGTCACCGGCAGCGTGAAGATGGGTGATTTCAAAGCGGCTTTTCCCGACCGATTCATCCAGGTGGGCATTGCCGAGGCGAACATGGTGGGCATCTGTGCCGGCCTTGCCCTGAGTGGCAAGGTGCCCTTCGCCAGTGCCTTCGCCGGGTTCATCACCGGACGCGTCTATGACCAGATCCGCATGACGGTGGCCTACTCCAACCTCAACGTCAAGATTTGTGCTTCCCATGCCGGCCTCACCGTCGGGGAAGACGGGGCCACCCACGAGATGATGGAGGACCTGGGACTGATGAAGATGTTGCCGAACATGGTGGTAATCAACCCCTGCGACTACAACCAGACCAAGATGGCCACGATAGCCGCCGCCGAGTACAACGGTCCTGTCTATCTCCGTTTCGGACGGCCTTCCGTGCCCAACTTCACACCCTCGGACCAACCTTTCATCATCGGAAAAGCCATCACAATGCAGGAGGGCACCGATGTCACCATCATAGCCACCGGACATATGATATGGCCTGCCCTGCAAGCCGCCTATGAGCTCTCGCAGCAGAACATTTCCGCCGAGGTCATTGACATCGCCACCATCAAGCCGCTGGATGAGGAAGCCATTCTGGCCTCTGTGGCCAAGACCCGTTGTGTGGTCACCGCCGAGGAGCACCTCATGAACGGCGGACTGGGCGACTCCGTCTGCCAACTGCTCTGCCGCCGCCAGCCCGCACCCGTGGAGATGGTAGCCGTGGACGACCGTTTCGGTGAAAGCGGCACTCCCAACGAGCTGATGGAGCTGTACGGACTGGACCAGCAGCACATCGTGGAAGCCTGCAAGAGAGTCATCGCACGCAAATAACACGCCATGCCCGAAGCAACTGACGAATTCATACTCTCGCTGTTCCAAAACAGCAAGACCCGCGAGCAGGCATTCGAAATGCTGCTGAAGAAATACCAGCGGGTGATCTATTATAATGCACGCCGCATCGTGACGTTGCACGAGGATGCCAACGACGTGACGCAGAACGTGTGCATCAAGATCTGGCGCAACCTTGACAGGTTTCGCGGTGACTCATCCCTGAAGACATGGATCACCAAAATCTGCATCAACGAGGCGCTCTCCTTCATCGAGAAGAAGAAAAAGCTGCTCAACCTGACCGACGACAGCTACATGGATTTCCTTGTCGTGAGTCAGGCCGACACCAACTTCATCTCCCCGAACGAGATCGAGCAGCTGCTGCAGGAAGCCATCCTGAAGCTACCGCCCAAGCAGCGTGCCGTCTTCACCATGCGCTACTACGACGAGACCCCATACGCTGAGATGTCCAAGATTTTTGACACCTCCGAGAGTGCCCTCAAGGCCTCTTACCACTTCGCCGCAGAAAAAATCAAAAAAAATATTTCCGAGCATTTAACCTTTTAGTTTTTATATAGTCAACGATTCTGTTTTTTCAAAAAATGGAGATGATAGATCTTGATAACTTAAGCAAACAGGAGCATTACAACATTCCGGAAGGCTACTTCGAACAGCTGCCGGGGCAGATGATGAACGTGATACGCAAGGACAAGACCCGCCGACGCAACATCTGGCTCACTGCCGTTGCCGCCGTCATGGCGCTGGTCATCTGCAGCACCGTCGTCATCGGCTACATGAACAACGACAAGATACCCGGACAGGTCGTGGCCGACACAGAAATCACCACTGCCGACAGCCAGCTGGAGGACCAGATGGCGGACTACTACAGCACCGAATTTGCCCAAATGGATTATTATAATTACTAAAAAGGATAATGAATATGAAACGATTGATTGCTTTCGTCTGTCTGATGACAGCCGTTCTCTGCGGCCTCCAAGCCCAGGTGAAAGAAGACCCCAACAAGATTGTCAAAGAACGCATGGACAACATGCGTAGCAAACTGAAGCTCACCTCCACCACGGAGCAAAACGGATTCTGGACCGCCTACGAGCAGTACCTGCGCAACGAGGTTAAGGCATTCGAGACCTACCGCAACAACCTGGCCAAGCGCGGCATCAAACTGAACGCCCCAGGCCAGAACAAGGAAGTCATCGCGAAGCTTTCCGACAGCCAGCTGACCTATCTCCATGACCAGAAGTTCGAGCTCCGCAAGAACCTCCTCAATCTGGAGTCCGCTTTCTACAAGAAAATCAAGGGGATACTCACCCCGCGGCACGTCCATGATTATTTAAACATCGAAGAAACATACAAAAGGGAGTTGGCCAACAAGAGAAAAGCCGCTGCCGTCGAAGAGAAACCCGCCACACCTGTCAACGCAGGCAAGAAACGGAGATAAAAAAGACTGCCTTCGGGCAGTTTTTTTTTGCCATTTTAAACGGAAATAAAAAAATTCACTGACTTACTGAGCGATAAAGAAAAAAGTGTATTTTTGCCAGCCCAAAAATTAGGGGTATAAAACTATAATAATTAAAAGTTTAACAAATTAAATTGTATGCCTACAATTCAACAATTAGTAAGAAAAGGAAGAAAAAAGCTTACTTCACAGAGTAAGTCAAGGGCATTGGATGCCTGTCCGCAACGTCGCGGAGTTTGCTTGAGGGTTTACACAACCACTCCTAAAAAGCCCAATTCAGCCATGCGTAAGGTGGCGAGGGTAAGAATGACCAACGGTAAAGAGGTGAACGCCTACATTCCGGGCGAAGGCCACAACCTGCAGGAGCACAGCATCGTGCTGGTGCGCGGCGGTCGTGTCAAAGACCTTCCGGGTGTTCGTTATCACATCGTGCGCGGTGCGTTAGACTCTGCCGGTGTTGACGGTCGTCTCCAAGGTCGTTCCAAATATGGTGCCAAGAGACCCAAGAAAGCTGCGAAATAAGCTGTTTTCAACCAAAAAATCGTAAATTGAACGCCGTGATTGGCGATTCAAGAGTAAATAATCATTATTGAAGATACAAGAAAATGAGAAATTCACACGCAAAAAAAAGGATCATTCTTCCGGATCCGAAGTACAATGACGAACAGGTAACGAAATTCGTCAACAACATCATGTTGAAAGGCAAGAAAAACCTTGCTTTCGAAATTTTCTACAAAGCCATCGACATCGTTGAGGAGAAGACCAAGGAAAACGGTATCGAGGTTTGGAAAAAAGCCCTGGAGAACGTAACCCCCAGCGTTGAGGTCAAGAGCAAGCGCGTCGGTGGTACCACCCTCCCCGTTCCCGAGGAGATCAAGCCGGGCAGAAAGCAATCTGTAGGTATGAAAAACTTAATATCCTTCGCACGCAAGCGTCACGAACAGACGATGGCCGACAAGCTGGCCCAGGAAATCATGGCCGCATACAAGAGCGAGGGTGCCGCTTTCAAGAAGAAAGAGGAAATCCACAGAATGGCCGAAGCCAACAAGGCATTCGCCCACATGCGCATGTAACATAACTTCTGACATTCACCTATAGTTTCTGACTGAAAAGAGGACATCCCAATGGCTGAAGATCTGCTGAACATCCGGAACATTGGCATTATGGCCCATATCGATGCCGGTAAGACGACAACCACGGAGCGGATTCTCTACTACACCGGAAAGAACTATAAAATCGGCGAGGTTGATGAGGGTACTGCCACCATGGACTGGATGGTGCAGGAACAGGAACGAGGGATCACGATTACCAGCGCCGCCACAACGGTGATGTGGAAACACCAGTCAAACGACTTCAAGATCAACATTATTGACACACCGGGACATGTTGATTTCACAGTGGAAGTCGAACGTTCTTTGAGAATATTGGATGGAGCCGTAGCCATTTTCTGCGCCGTGGGCGGTGTGGAAGCGCAATCGGAGACCGTGTGGCGGCAGGCCAACAAATACAATGTCGCCCGCATCTGCTACATCAACAAGATGGACCGTTCAGGAGCCAACTTCTACGCCGTGGTGGATCAAATCCGTGAGAAGCTCAACGCCAACCCCATCCCACTGCAACTGCCTATCGGAGTGGAGGATTCCTTCATCGGGGTGGTTGACCTACTGGAGATGAAGGCGTACCAGTGGAATGAAGAGGACCAGGGCAACACCTACGAGGAAATCGACATTCCCGCCGACATGGCAGACGAAGTGGCCGAATACCGCACCAAGCTGATTGAGGCGCTGGCCGAAGAAGACGAATCCCTCATGGAGAAGTACTTCGACGACCCGGACAGCATCACCATGAACGAGCTGATAGCCATCATCCGCAAAGCCACCCTGGAGCACCACATCGAACCGGTGCTCTGCGGGTCCTCCTTCAAGAACAAAGGAGTGCAGAAGTTGCTGGATGCCATCGTGATGTACCTCCCCTCCCCTTTGGACATGCCTGCCATCAAAGGCACGAACCCCAAGACGGAAGCCGAGGAAACCCGTCCCTGCGACGCCAACGCACCATTCGCCGCTCTGGCCTTCAAAATCGCCACCGACCCATACGTCGGGAAGCTGACGTTCATCAAAGTCTATTCCGGCGTGCTCAAATCCGGCGAGACGCTCTACAACGTCTCCTCCGGCAAACGGGAACGAGTCTCCAAAATCCTCCAGATGCACTCCAACAAGCAACAGCCGTTGGAGAGCGTGTCGGCAGGAAACATCGTGGCCCTCGTGGGCATGAAGGAGATCCATACCGGCGACAGCCTCACCGACGAGAAGCATCCTGTGATTCTGGAAAGCATCACCTTCCCCGAACCGGTAATCCAAATCGCCATTGAGCCCAAAACCAAGGACGACGAGGACAAGATGATGCAGGCATTGGAGAAGCTTTCCGACGAAGACCCCACCTTCATGGTGCGGGAAGACTCGGAGTCAGGGCAGACGCTCATCAGCGGTATGGGAGAGTTGCACTTGGACATCCTGCTGGACCGCCTCAAGCGCGAGTTCAACGTGGACTGCAACCACGGCAAGCCGCGCGTGGCCTACAAGGAGGCGTTGGCCTCCCCGCTACAGTACCACGCGGCCTATAAACGGCAGACCGGCGGCAAGGGTTCCTTCGCCGTCATGGACTTCCGCCTCGATCCGCTGCCTTACAGCGAGAAAGGGCTGAAGTTCCAGAGCGAAGTGAAAGGCGGGGCCATACCGAAAGAGTATCTGGCCGGTGCCGAGAAGGGATTCAAACTCGCCATGTCGAACGGCAAATACGGTTTCCCCGTGGAGTCCATGTCGGTGACCGTTTTGGACGGGGAGACGCACCCTGCCGATTCTGACGCGCTCGCTTTCGAGATCTGCGCCAAGATCGGCTTCCGGGACGCCCTCCAACAAATCGACACCTGCATCTTGGAACCCATCATGAAAGTGGAAATCACCACGCCTGACGAGTACATCGGCAACGTGACCGGCGACCTCAACCGCCGCCGTTCAGTGCTGGAGCAAATCGATGCCAAAGTCGGCTTCCAGGTAATCACGGCTCAAGTGCCTCTGGCCGAGATGTTCGGATACGTGACAACCTTGCGTTCCATCACATCCGGCCGGGCAACATTCAGTATGGAATTCCAAAAGTATGCGGAAGTTCCACCCGAAGTCAAAGACTATATCATGAATGTCGGAAGATTTATTTTATAGAAAACACAGAAAAAACATATTACGTAATAATTAAAAAACAAAAACAGTGAGTCACAGAATTAGAATCAAATTGAAATCATTCGACCACACCCTGGTTGACAAGTCAGCCGAGAAGATCGTGAAGACGGTCAAGGGTGTCAAGGACGACAAGGATGTTGTATTGGTTGGACCTATTCCATTGCCAACGCACACCAAAATTTTCACGGTGAACCGTTCCACCTTTGTCAACAAGAAGTCCAGAGAGCAATTCCAGCTCTCCACCTACAAGAGACTCTTGGACATTTACGGCACCACCTCCAAGACCATCGACGCCCTGATGAAGCTCGAATTACCGAGCGGCGTGGACGTTGAGATCAAGGTCTGATGAAAAAGAATATGAGGGAGTAATTGGCGGCGCAAGCCGTGAACGGCATCAACAATCCCTGCCATCGGATGGCATGGTGCCGCTCCTAAGCAATAAGACTCATGGACGCACCTGCTGTGTCTATGGGTCTTTGTTATTTTATTGGAAAGAAAAAAAACGTTAATTATGACATCACGAATACTGTTCTTCATCCTTTTCATGGTCTTCATTACCTTCATGTTAGCTTTGGACTTGGGGGTGTTTCACAAAAAAGACCACGTTATAAAAACCAAGGAGGCGGCCATCTGGACGGGCATCTGGGTGCTGATGGCCATGGGCATGGCACTGCTTATCCGTTTCCACGCCGAGTGGATTCACGGCATCACCAGCCTGGCTGACCTGAGCCTCTACGCGCATGGGAGTTCGCTGGCCCAGGAGATTGCCGGCATGGACTATGCCAGCGCGTTAGACGTGTATCGCAAAGAGATGGCGAACCAATTCCTGGCGGGCTACTTCTTAGAGGAATCGCTCTCCATCGACAACATCTTCGTGATGATTATGATTTTCGCCAGCTTCGGCATTGAGAAGAAGTACTATCACCGCGTGCTGTTCTGGGGCATCCTCGGCGCCATCGTGATGCGCTTCATCTTCATCTTCGCATTAGGGGCCGTGGTGGAACGCTTCTCCTGGATTTTAGCCATCTTCGGCGTCATCCTCATCTACAGCGGCATCAAGATGTTCCGCGATAAGGGCGACGAGAAGATCGACACTGCCAACCATCCCGTAGTGAAGTTCGCTGCCAAGCACTTCCGTCTCACGCCCAACTGCGACGGGCACAACTTCTTCACCAAGATTGACGGCAAGATCTTCATGACGCCGCTGTTTCTCGTGCTGTTGGTGATTGAGTTTTCGGACATCATCTTCGCCGTGGACTCCATTCCCGCTGTCTTTTCCGTTACCACCGACACCTTCATCGTCTTCTTCTCCAACATATTCGCCATCATGGGCCTGCGGTCGCTGTTCTTCCTGCTGAGCAACGTAACCGACACCTTCTGGCTGTTGAGATACGGCCTTGGCGGCCTGTTATGCTTTATCGGGCTCAAGATGATCGGACACGAGTTCTTCGGAATCACAATCTCCACCACGGGCTCACTGATGATCATTTTAGGCATTTTGATTGTCTCCATTGTCGCTTCTCTCATTTTCCCCAAGAAGGTTCGTACTGCATAATCGTCTATGACATTGTTAGAATCCTTTCTGTTAGCCTTGGCCCTCTGCGTGGACTCGTTAGTGGTTTCCACCACGTGTGCGATGAAGAGCAAAATGAGCTATTCGCGAGGGTTGCTGCTGGCCGTCACTTTCGCCCTCTTCCAGGGCGGGTTCCCATTGATTGGCGCCCTGATCGGAAATGCCTGCCTGTCGGCCATCGAGTCGGTTGACCATTGGATAGCCTTCGGACTTTTAGCGGCGGTAGGCATCAAGATGATTGTGGACGGCTTCCGCAGCGGCGACGAGCAGAAGGTGCTGGACATCTCCCGTTATTGGGTGATCTGCACATTGGCCGTGGCCACGAGTATTGACGCCTTCGTGGTGGGCATCGGCTTCGGGATGAACGCCAGCCTAGCCCGCATTCTCCTGACCGTCCTCATCATCTTCGTCGTCACGTTCATCGTCTCCCTGATCGGCATCACCCTCGGCAAGCAACACATTCCCGTGCCGGAGAGATGGGCCTCCCTCCTTGCCGGACTGGTGCTCATCGGCCTCGGCATCAAAACATTGTACGAGCACGGGGTGTTTTGAGGCGATTGGCCATTGGCCATTGGCTATTGGCCGTTGGGACATCTAAATCAATCTTCTTCTTAGTGGTAGATAATGTTTGGTTATCCAAAAACAGGGATCATCACCGCTTTCCACATATACAACCATGAAAAGGAAACAATGTACAGGATATGTGTAAGAAACATTTAATGCATCTGATTTCAGGGTGATGTCGTGTCTGCCAGGCCGCAGCCAACAGCTTTTACGTTTGATAATAAATCCGTCATCCTGAAACAGCGTGTCAATATACAACGGATTATCATCTATGAAAATCTCAAAATCCACTGAATCCCGGATCACAGTATGAACGATATCATCTGTCACATATTGGTTTTCCCTTAAAACAGTATGTTGGCTATATGGCGCACATGTTTCATAACAATTGAAAACCAATGAATCCACAACAAAATTCCCCTTGCAGATCAACATACAAGCCAATTCAAAAACCACAAATAAAACGAGAATCAAGCATATAACTATCCGGAGGATTGAATGTTTCTTCTTCATATTACAATTGTCCGATTATTGTAAAAAGTTCATTGCGGGGCAAAGGTAGTTTTTTTTTTCGATTTATGATTTGCGGTTTACGATTTGCGATTGTTTCCTACTGCGTTCGGATATCGTATATTTTTGTATTTTTGCCCTCATGAATAATTTATATCGTATCTTATTGTTCATTCTTTTATTCGGTTGCAACAATGCTGTGTTTGTGGCAACCGCACAGGACGCTCCCTCAAAAATATGGGATTCCTATGACACCATCATCACCATGCGACAATATGAAATATGCGACTCCACAATATTCGAAGTTATTGACAATGTTATAGAAGCGGAAAGTTTATGCAACTATTACACCGACAGTATCTGTATAGTAATAGTGGTAGATACTTTTTCCATTCTTGATACAAACATAAGTTATTGCTACTATGCCTTTTGGATGGAAAATTACAAAGATGCTTTTCTGGTAGAATATACCGGTTTCTTTCAATATGATGGAATTATCTGCTTCGTCAGACCACATCGGAATACGGACCTGACAGAATCTATTTTCAGGGAAAGGGAGGAAACAGCATCCTTCTTCTATCATTATGATGCAGCCGATTTTTATGAAGATGACAGTCATTCGTATAACATCTACGCCTATTGGTACAATCGGTTCATTCCACTATTGGTTCAACCCTGCCATTGGATGCCGAAAAAACAAAACGAATAATTAATAGTCGGCCCTGTTCCTACCCACCCCGGCAGACCGCTGGCCTGCCTTATGGGCAGCCAAAGGAGAACAGTTCGTGATTAGCGGTCAGTGTTTTATGAACCACTCATCGCAAACCGTAAACCGCAAATCGCAAAACGGCATCCGCCACCGAGAAACTTGTTAACAAACACCGTTTGTTAAAATATATTTTCGTATTTTTGCCGTTCGTAAATTATTATCAATAATTTGGATTATTATATATATCAATTTTATATACAATGAGTTACATAGAATTTGAAAAATCAGACCTCGTAAATCTCAACTATTCCAAGACTCGCGAGATCCTGCGATGCAGCCGTACGGGTTCCTTCGCCACCACCACGCTGGCGGGGCTGAACACCCGCAAATACCACGGGCTATTCATCGTGCCGCAGGACAAAATCGGCCACGAACGGCACGTCCTGGTCTCCAACCTGAACGAGACCATCATCGTCAACAACATGGACTTTCACTTGAGTGTACATCAGTACAAAGGCGGTGTCATCGAACCCAAGGGGAACAAGTACCTGCAACGCTTCACGGCCGACAACGTGCCCACCTGCTACTACCGCGTGGGCAAGTTCAACTTCACCAAAGAGATTTTGTTTCTGAACAACAGCGACCGGCTGATCATAAAATACACCATTCTGGACGACTACGAGTCGGCCTCCATCCAGTTCCAGCCGATGCTGGCTTTCCGCAACATCCACGCGCTCACGCACGCGAATCCCAATGCCAACACTTCTTTCCGTTCTGTTGAGAATGGCGTGGGCTACTGCCTGTACGACAACTACACGCCGGTGTACCTCCAGTGTTCGGAGGATATCTCCTACCTGCACAATCCCGTCTGGTTCAACAACGTGGAATACGCCGAGGAGCTCAACCGCGGATACGACGGTCACGAGGACCTGCTGGCTCCGGGCCTCATTACGGCTTTGGTACGCAACAAGGAGCTTTACATCACCATCGGCACCGAACCCATCAATCCTGCCGACATTGCCGGATTGTTTGAGGTGGAGGCCAAGCAGCACACCCCGCGATCCTCTTTCTTCAACTGCCTGCGGAACGCTGCGGAGCAGTTCATCGTCAAGCGTAACGGCAAGACGGAAATCATAGCCGGCTACCCGTGGTTCGGACGCTGGGGCCGCGACACATTCATCGCCCTGCCGGGCCTCACCTTGGCATTGGGCAAGAACGACCTCTGTAAGGAAATTATGGACGACATGGTGAAGGAGATGCGCGACGGCCTGTTCCCCAACATCGGGGAGGGCAGCGATGCCGCCTACAATTCGGTGGACGCCCCGCTGTGGTTCATCCGCACCCTGCAGCTCTATGCCGAGTGCATCCGCAAGAAACGCCTCATCTGGGAGGAATACGGCCAAACGCTGAAGGACATTCTGAACGCCTACCGCAAGGGCACGCTGAACAACATCCGCATGCTGGACAACGGGCTGATCTACGCCGGTGGTCCCGGAGTGGCCCTCACCTGGATGGATGCCGTCATTGACGGGAAGCCCGTCACGCCGCGCACCGGCTGCCAAGTGGAAATCAACGCACTGTGGTACAATGCCCTCAAGTTCTGCCTTGACCTGGCCAAATATTGCAAGGACAAGGAGTTTGTGAGCGAGTGGGAGCCGATAGCCACCCATTTCCCGGACGTTTTCAAGGAGACGTTCTGGTCGAAGGAGATGGGCTATTTGGCCGACTATGTGGACGGCGACTACAAGAACTTCCAGGTGCGCCCCAACATGATGATCGCCACTTCCCTGCCCTACACGCCCATCAGCGAGAAAATCCGTCAGCTGATCCTGAAACGTACCTGCGAGGAGCTGCTGACCGAAAAGGGCATCCGCACGCTGTCGCCCAACGACCCCGAATACAAGGGCCATTACGCTGGCAACCAGGCCGAGCGCGACGCAGCGTACCATCAGGGCACCTGCTGGCCCTGGCTGCTATTCCCGTTCACCGATGGGATGCTGGCCGTGTACCAAAACGCCGCCATCCCCGTTTTGCAAAAGATCTTATACAAATTCGACAGCTGCATGAAATCCTACGGGGTTTCCACCATTGCTGAGATTGCGGACGGCGACCCTCCATACAGACCCAACGGCTGCATCTCGCAAGCCTGGAGCGTGGCCGCCCTCCTTTATCTTAAATGGAGAATCGAGCACTACAAATAATATAGCCTGTTTTTTATCACAGATAAAACTAAAAAAACAATACCATTCATGAGAGTATTAATGTTCGGGTGGGAGTTTCCACCGCATATTTCCGGAGGACTTGGAACCGCTTGCTACGGGCTCACAAAAGGCCTGGCGCTGAACGGTGTGGATGTCACCTTCGTGATGCCGAGGGCATCGGGCGACGAGGACCAGACCTTCGCCAGGATTGTGAACGCCAGCGACGTGGAAGTGGATACCCGCTACTCCTCTTTCTATACCGAAGCCGGCGAGACCTCATTCATACAGGTCAACTCAAAGCTGGTGCCCTACGTGGGGCTGGACGACTATTACAACGTTATCAACCAGCTGGAGAGCGGGCTGATATGTGAGGAGGTGTCCGGCGAAAAGCGCAAATACCTGTTTTCCGGCAAATACGGCCAGAATCTGATGGAAGAGGTGAACCGTTACGCCGAGGTGGCCGCCGAGATCGCCAAGCAGGAGGAGTTCGACCTCATCCACGCACACGACTGGCTGACCTACCGCGCAGGCATCGCCGCCAAACGCATCAGCGGCAAGCCGCTGGTGGTGCACATCCACGCCACCGAGTACGACCGTTCCGGCGAGCACAACCGCAACGACATCGTGTATGGCATGGAAAAAGAGGGTATGTCGGCAGCCGATGCGGTATGTGCCGTCAGCGACCTCACCCGCAACATTGTTATTGAGAAATACGGCATTGACGCCCAGAAGGTGTTCACCCTGCACAACGCCGTGGTGCCTTCCGACAAGAAGGTCGAGCGCGAGAAATTCGTGAAGGAGAAAATCGTCACCTTCTTAGGGCGTGTCACCTTCCAGAAAGGTCCCGACTACTTCGTGGAGACTGCCAAGCGGGTGCTGGACAAGGATCCCAACGTGCGTTTCGTGCTGGCCGGCGACGGCGACATGATGCAGCACATCATCAGCCGCGTGGCTGAGTTAGGCATCTCCGACCGCTTCCATTTCACGGGATTCCTCCGTGGCGCTGACATCGACAAGATGTTCGGTATGAGCGACGTGTATGTCATGCCCTCCATCTCGGAGCCCTTCGGCATCTCGCCATTGGAGGCCATGCGCGCCAAGGTGCCCGTCGTCATCTCCAAGCAGTCGGGTGTAGCCGAGGTGTTGCAACACGCCATCAAGGTCGATTTCTGGGACGTGGATGCTACCGCCGATGCCATCTACGGCCTCCTGCACTACCCGGCCCTGTCGAAGCTCTTTGCCGACAAGGGCGAAGAAGAGGTCAACAACCTCAAATGGGAGTATGTAGCCCAAAAACTCAAAGTCATTTACGAAAAAACACTGCGTCATGAATAGAATATGTTTCCATTTCCAGATCAGCCAGCCCTATCGGTTGCGCACCTATCGTTTTTTTGATATCAATCAAAACCACGATTATTTTGACGACTATCAGAACCACTATCTGACCAAGCGTCTGGCGGAGCGATGCTATCTTCCGGCCAACAAGATGATGCTGGAGCTCATCAAGAAATATCCAGACACCTTCAAGCTCAGTTTCAGCATTTCAGGCAGTTCCATTGAGCTGTTCAAGAACTACTGCCCGGAGGTGATTGAGAGTTTCAAGGAGCTCATCGCAACAGGCTGCGTGGAGATCACCGGTTCCACGTTCACCCACAGTATCGCCTCATTGTTCGGGAAAGACGCTTTCATGGAACAGATCCGTTTGCAGGAGAATCTGTTACAGGAGACCTTCGGTGTCAAGCCGGTGAGCTTCTGCAACACGGAGATCATCTATTCGGACGAGATCGGCGAATGGTTGGGCGATGCCGGCTACCGCGTCATCCTCACCGAAGGTGCCCGCCACATTTTGGGTTGGAAGAGTCCCACCTACCTATATTGCAACCCTTACCAGACGGATGTGCGCCTGCTGCTCCGCACCTACAAGCTGTGCGACGACATTACGCTGCGCTTCAACGACTCCAGTTGGGACCAGTACCCGTTGACCGCTGACAAATACATGCGGTTCCTCAACAACAGCAACTTCGGCAGCGAAGCGCCTTTCATCAACCTGTATTGGGACTACGAAACCATCGGTGAGCACTATACCGCCGACACGGGGATCTTTGATTTCTTCCGCAATCTCGTGGACCGTCTGGTCGCCAACGAGAACTACAGTTTCATCACCCCGAAGGAAGTTCTGGACATGGATGTCACCACCGCCACCATGCATGCGCCGTGGCCCATCTCCTGCTCCGGAGAAGAGAAGGACACGCACGAATGGATCGGCAACGAGCTCCAGCAGGAAGCCTTCAGCCAACTTTTCAAGTTGCAAAAGCTGTATGACCAATCCACCAACCCGCAGGCCAAGCTCAGCTGGCTGCGCTTGCAGGCCGCCGACCACTTCAACTTCATGAGTTCCAAATGGTTCGGACATCGTTTTGTAAAACGCAACTTCGAGGTCTATTCCTCCCCCTACCAAGCCTTCATCAACTACATGAATGTATTGAACGACGTGAAACTGCAATTGGAAGAATAGAAACTCCCTAATTCTGAATAATAAAATGTAGCCGTTCGGGAATCACCTGAGCGGCTATTTTTGTTTTGCAGAAAACGAAATAAGGCAGCAATTTGCCAAAGAGGATTTGCGACTGGGAGCTGGGGCTATAGTTAAGAAGTTAAGGAACTAAGGAGTTAAGGTAGTGATTCGTTGGGAGTTGTGGATTGGAATTCGATTGGCGGCATTTTGAATGTTTGGGGATTCCGCTCAACGCCATTGCGTTTCGCGGAATGGTGCGCGCACCACTATGGTCCAGGAGCCCTAAATCTGTTGTTTTTTGCTATTCGATAAATGAAAATCCTGTCTGTTTCTTCACTATCCCAAATGGGTATTAACGGTGTTCGTCTATCAAAATAAATGTTGTCTTCTGTTTTGGTCAAATTTGGGGAATGTATCAAAGATATTAGTTTTTTTTGATATGTTATGATATAATCATATCTTGAAAAATCAAATTCTTCAGCAATCGTTTCCACAAAACAAGGACTAAAACCTTTCAGGTTGTCCCTCTTACAAGACTCTTTATTATAAAAGTCTGTCATATAATACTTGAATCGTTCCTCATTCTCCACATAGTCAAATCCATTATAATCTATTCTTTCAAAATTCCTATCTGGTTTGTTTATTTCTTTAACTAATTCAAAAGTAACTTTTCGTGGACAGTAATAATAGAGAACAAATACGACTAGAACAACAATAAGAATAATTGATGTTATATAATATTTTACGTTATTCCTCATTAAAATTTGCATGGATGAATTACAATGTGTAGAAAGAGTTACTATTCAAAGTTTCGGGATTTAAATATTAAAGGATAGAAATATAACACCAGTTCCTCCTCAATACAATCCAGTACGATGTTCCATTGAAACAAGGTGGCTAACATATTGTAGTCAACAATAGACTTATCACACAATTTAATGCATTTTTTCAACAATTTATACTTTGGTCCTTTCCAATCTATAAGGCTGTCAATTTTATGATATGTCCGATTAGTACCCGTTATATCAATCGGTATTTCGTTGAGTATCAAATTGCTGGCCCAATCTTCATAATTCACGCTATCTGGTATCCATTTGTAATAATAGCCTATGAGGTTGTCATTTGACATCATGACTTTTCCTTGAAAATCACCGTCTTTTATGGTAACATATAAAAAAGCATAAGAGTGTACCGCTTTCCGAATAACTTCTTCCCGGCTGCGAAGGTTATTTTGTTTGACATATTTACGATACGAAATATCCCGACCGAGAAGTGGTTGTGCACTCAAAGAAAGGGATCCAAAAGCAGTTAATGCTATCGTGAATATAGTTGCATAAAGTTTGATTTTATTTTTCATAATAATTGTTCATTGGGGTTTAGCTATATAAGCCCCCTTTACGGGTACAAAAATACAAAATTTACGACATCCGCCCGCAACAGGAAACACCTTTTCAAATGGTCCCGTTTGCCACGTTACCGGATATCATTTTCGTTTCGCGGCGGTCCTATTCCGTTCTTCGTGGCACGTGCCTGCCGCGCCGCGAGGGGATGTGCAGGGGATTGCTACAGATATGCAACGCCTAACGGCGTTAGGGGTGAGGAATAAAGAACGAAGAACTGAGAACATCGAACCGAAAATCGAAAATCGCAAACCGCAAATCGTTTATTTATAGTCGGACAAATCCAGACAAGGCATTTCCGGCGACAAGTTGCTAAATGCTAACCTTGAAATCTTCCACCCCGGCTTCAAGCCCAAACTGCTCGGCTTCATCGCCTCGGTGATGAACTCCGAGGCCATCATCCTCGCCCGCCTCAACAACGGCGACATCCACATGCTCCGTGATGCTGACCGCGACGCGGAAATCGGCGACAACGTGGAGGCCAGCTCCGGCAAGGCCGTCACCGACAACAACGGCGCGACCATCTCCTTTGTCTATGACACCCCCACCGCACAGGTCTATACGGGCGAGATGGACTCCCTCATCGGAGTGTCCACCAACCTCGATGACGAACCCGTGACACCCCCTAAACCAAAATCGCATTTTCGGTTGTTTGATTAGTTTTTGAAAGCCGTTGCAAATTGTGACGGCTTTTTTTTATTTTTGCGCCGTTAATTGAGAAGTTCAAAAAATGCGAAGTTGCACATTTTTTTAGACAAAAATCGTTGTAATAATATGATTCACAAAACATACCATTCTACAGGTTTTTATGACCTAATATTTCGGGTGCGTTAAAACCTACTTTTTTATTATTAAAGAAAAACATATACATCCAACAATCTGAATTATGTACAGTATTTCAAACTTTATTTTTGGTCTTTTGTTCGGCGTTTTTTGCTTGGCATTTGGCGTGTTCACCTTGTTTTATCGTAAAAGCCATCC